>NZ_LZTE01000034.1:0-536272 GCF_001665925.1 Gordonia sp. 852002-50816_SCH5313054-c | reverse complement strand
CCCAACTCCGAGTCGCGGAAGGCCTCCCACTCGAGGCGGGCGACCTCGACATCCGGGGCTGTGTAGATCGGTTTGATCGCCCGGGCCACCTCCTTGCGGTCTTTGTAGTTGACGAACCGCATCGCGTTGCGGATCAGATGCACCACACACGTCTGCACGGTGGCCAGCGGCCAGGTCGCCTCGATCGCCTCGGGGAATCCGGTGAGCCCGTCACAGCACACGACCAGCACGTCTTTGACGCCGCGGTTGGCCAGATTCGCGCACACCCCGGCCCAGAACCTCGCGCCCTCTTCGGCCTGTATCCAGATCCCCAACACATGCTTGATACCGGCCATGTCGACGCCAATCGCTATGTGGGCGTGTTTGTTTCGGACGTGGGCGCCGTCTTTGACCTTCACCACCAACGCGTCGAGATAGATGACGGGGTACAGCGCCTCCAGCGGCCGGTTCTGCCATTCGTCGACCGCGTCGAGGACCTCGTCGCAGATCTTGGAGATCGTCTCGTGGGACAGATCGGTGCCGATTGTGGATGCGAGATGGTGTTGGATATCGCGCAACGTCATGCCGCCGGCATAGAGCGAGATGATGATGTCATCGAGGCCACCGAGCCGGCGCGACCCCTTGGGGACCAGACGTGGGGTGAACGTGCCGTCACGGTCACGAGGGACGTTCAGCTCGACCGGACCGGCTTCGGAGGCGACCGTTTTCGGGGTCGACCCGTTGCGGGCATTCGGCAGTTCCCGACCGGCCGGGTCGCCCTTGTCATAGCCGAGGTGATCGGTCAGTTCGGCTTTCAGCCCACGTTCGAGGGCGAGTTTGATCAGACCCGGAATTAGGCCACCGTCCCCGGTGATCTGAACCTGCCCGGTATCGATCTGGGCCAACAACTCATCGACCATGCCCGAAGCCGCCAACGCCTCGGCCACCTCCGCAGTCGAACGTGGCTCGGCCAGCTCAGGCAACTGATGATCGTCGTGGCCCTGCTGCTTGTCGTCTAACGCCATGCTCATAGATCTTCCTCTCACTGATGAGCACTGGACTTACACAGACCATCTGACACCCCCCAATCCCCGGTGAGGTGTCGGCCGAGACAAAAGCCGCCGCCGAAGCACAGATGGCCGACTACGCGGTCCAATTCACGCCCGCCGAAATCACCAACCTCGGTTCACGATTGTTGGCGCATCTCGATCCTGACGGGACGCTGACCACCTCGAAGGACCGTAAACGTCGACGCCGCCTGTGGGTGAACCGACAGAACGCGCAACTCATGTCGCGGTTGACCGCCGATCTCGATCCGATCGCCCGCGCCCGGCTCGACACCGTGTTGGACGCCTGGGCCAAACCGGGCATGAACAACCCCGACGACCCGGACTCGCCTGTCGGTCCGATCACCACGGCAAACGCTGAACAGGTCGCGGCCGCTGCGCTTCGTGATGAACGCTCACCCGCGCAACGCAACCACGACGCCTTCTCCGCACTCCTGCAGCAAGTACTTGAATCAGGGATGTTGGGTAACACCCACCGGGGGTTGCCGATCCAGGTGATCGTCACCACCAGCCTGCACGAGTTGGAAGCGCAGGCGGGGATCGCGCAAACCACGTCCGGAACACTCCTCCCGATCCAAGACGTCATCAACATGGCCGCCTCTGCCGGAGCGAGCCAGTATTTGGCGGTGTTCGGTGAACACACCAGTGTCCCGCTCTACCTAGGTCGGTCGAAACGGATCGCGTCACTCGGGCAA
This sequence comes from Gordonia sp. 852002-50816_SCH5313054-c, assembly GCF_001665925.1. Taxonomy (NCBI): domain Bacteria; kingdom Bacillati; phylum Actinomycetota; class Actinomycetes; order Mycobacteriales; family Gordoniaceae; genus Gordonia; species Gordonia sp. 852002-50816_SCH5313054-c. Next base: position 534,531 of record NZ_LZTE01000034.1, on the reverse strand, counting down.
CGGTTCGCCTCGTTCGCCTCACCCGGCGGGAAGATGTGCTCGGCCCCCGGCTGTAACCAGCCCGCGAGCAGGGTGCAGATGCATCACGCCGCGAAAGACTGGGCTGACGGCGGCTTGACCGATATCGACCAGTTGGTACCCGCCTGCGATGTGCACAACCGGAGAGTTGGCACGAAACCAGGGCAGTTCACCACACGCATGATCACCGAAGGACCCGACACCGGCCGCGTCGCGTGGCGACTCAACGCCAAGCCGGGTATGCCCGCGAATCCGGAACGCATCAACCGCATCGCCGACGTCAAAGCCGACTTCCACGACTACCTCGCCGCCGAACACATCAGCAACGAGGCCGCCGCCGCGGCACGCACGACCGGTACCGGGATCGCCATAGACACAGCCGTGGCCGCGATTGTGCCTCCGCCCTTAGTGTCCAACCCGCCTGCCGGGCGGGTCGAACTCGCGCTGGCGGATGGGATGCCTTCCGCTGATACTCGGCGCCTCAGCAGGCGGGTCGACATCAGATGGAACCTAGCCAACCCACCCGATCCCGACCCGCCCACAGACCCGGACGCCCCAACGGGTCCGGCCCCACCAGGCGGCCTCATCGCACCCCACGGTGTCGACCCGCCAGACGGCCTCGACCCACCATTGGCCGACGCCGCCTAAGCGGCGCGACGACCAGGCGGCACACCCGCCCAGCGAATTGGGCGAACCGTCGAATCCGGTTGTGCCGCAACCGTCCACACCTCGCCACCACAACCCGGTGGCGGGGCAGGCGTGGTTGCTCGGTCGGTCGCCCAGCCTCGCGCGCCACGCCCCTGCTGCCGCTAGTTCGGCGACGCGGCAAGGAGTTGGCCCCGCGGATACGGCAATTCGATCCCATGCTCGTCGTAGGCCCGCAGGATCTCGCGGCGCAGTGTCCGCTGAACCTTCCACTGCGAGTTGGGCTTTGTGGTGACAGTCATCCTCAGGATCAGTTGATCGGCAGAGAGTTCCTGCACGCCGAGCATGTCGGGTTCGCCGGTCACGTGCTCGGAGAGCGCATCCGACTCCACGGCCGCGTGCGCAGCGGCGAGTGCCACTTCCTGCGCCCTGTCGACATCCGCGGTGAGCGCGACGGGCAATTCGACGCGGGCTACGGCGTACTCCTGGCTCATGTTGCCGACGCGCGCGATCTCGCCGTTGCGGACGTACCAGAGCGTGCCGTCGACGTCGCGCACCGTGGTGATCCGAAGACCGACCGATTCGACCTCCCCGACTGCCTCGCCGAGATCGACGACGTCGCCGACCCCGTACTGGTCCTCGAGCAGCATGAAGATTCCCGTCACGAAGTCACGCACGAGATTCTGAGCACCGAATCCGATTGCCAGACCGATCACACCGGCTGAGGCGATGAATGGCGCGATGTTGACTCCGAGCACGGACAGGATCGCCAGCACCACCCAGGTGAGCAGCACGATCGACACAACGGACTTCAGCACCGATCCGATGGTGCGGGCACGTTGCGAGCGCCTCTGGTTGATCACTGCCCTGCTGGCGCCGGACGGTGCGCGGTCACGCAGGTGGCGTAGGAGCAGCGGCATCGAACCCTCTCCGGGTCGACGTCGTGTGACGCGGTCGATGAGCCGGTTGCACACGAAGCGGGCCACCAACGCGACGATCACATACCCGACGATCCTGATCGGGTTCTCGATCAGCCATTCCCGATTTGTCTCCGTCCATTCGAAAGCCGTTGTGTACGTTGCCATGAACCCGACCGTACGTATTCGTTGCGAATCCATCAGAATTGTGTCGTGACCCAGCGACTGTTCTTCGATTGCGACACCGGTATCGACGATTCGGTCGCACTGCTGTACCTGCTTGCCCGCACCGACGTCGACATCGTGGGGATCGCGAGTACCGCAGGGAACGTGCCGGTCGACGTCGTCGCCGCCAACAACCTCGCCTGGTTGTCGCTGTGCGAGCGAGGTGAGATTCCGGTACATCGCGGGCCCGACGGTCCGCTCGTCGCACCACTGATGACCACCGAGGACACACACGGACCGCTGGGTGTCGGATACGCGGAATTGCCCACATCCGACCTCGTCGTCGCCGACACGGACGCACCAGACGCCTGGCTCGACGCGGCGCAGGCTCACGACGGGGAATTGGTCGGGCTGGTCACCGGGCCACTCACGTCGCTTGCCACCGCGATACGACGCGACCCGAGCCTGCCACGACGACTTCGGCGGTTGGTCATCATGGGTGGCGCGTTCCATGTCCACGGCAACACCACGCCCGTCGCCGAGTGGAATATCGCCGTCGACCCGGAGGCTGCCGCCGAGGTCTACGCCGCATTCGGCGTAGACGGCGCACCTGCCCCGATCGTCTGCCCGCTCGATCTCACGGAGACCGTCGCGCTGCTCCCCGACCACCTGGTTCGACTCGCGGCCACGGCAGGTAGCAGTCCCGTCGAGTATCTCGATCCGACAGACGAACCCGGCATCCGATCCGTTGCCGACAATCCGATCGTGCGTCACCTCGTCGACGCAATGCGCTTCTACCTGGAGTTCCACGACGCCCACGACGAGGGCTACCTGGCTCATCTGCATGATCCGTTTGCCGCGATGGTCGCACTCGACCCAGCCATCGCCGACACTTTGCCCGCCCAGGTCGGTGTCGAGCTCACCGGAGCTCTGACCCGCGGGATGACCGTCGCCGACGAGCGCGGCATGTGGGGCGGAACCCCGAATGCCCGAATCGCAACAGCCACCGACGTCGACGCCGTGTTCGATCACCTCATCGAGACGATCGCCTCGCTCGCTCGCCAGATCGGCGGTTCGGCGTAGCGTCGACGAGGTGACGACACTCGGCTACCAGATCCCGAACTTCACCTACCCCGACACAGCACCCGACCAGCTCTTCCCCACCATCGCAGCGCAGGCCGTCGAAGCGGAGAACTCCGGATTCGACACCGTCCTGGTGATGGACCACTTCTACCAACTGCCCATCCTCGGTGCGCCGGACGAGCCGATGATCGAGTGCTACACGCTGCTCTCCGCACTCGCCCAGCACACCTCGCGGGTGCGTCTGTCCTCACTGGTCACCGGCAACACCTACCGGAACCCGACGCTGCTGGCGAAAAGCGTCACCGCGCTCGACGTCGTGTCGGGTGGTCGTGCTCAACTCGGGATCGGTGCCGGGTGGTTCGAGTTCGAGCACCAGTCGCTGGGCTTCGAGTTCGGTACCTTCACCGATCGATTCGAGAAGCTCGAAGAAGCCCTACAGATCATTCTGCCGATGTTGCGCGGCGAGCGGCCCTCACTCGACGGCAAGTGGTACCACGTCGAAGACGCGATCAATTCGCCTGCGCCACTTGGCCGTATCCCGGTGATGATCGGTGGTGGCGGCGAGAAGAAGACGTTGCGGATGGTCGCGCAGTACGCCGACGAGTCCAACCTCATCGCCGCGCCCGAGGATCTCCCGAGGAAACTCGATGTCCTTGCCGCTCACTGCGAACGGCTCGGCCGCGATCGGTCGGAGATCACGGTGACCGCGCAGACCTCGGCCTGCATTGCGCCCACCGAGGAGCAGGCCACGGCCGAATTCGAGGCGTACCTCGCACGCAATCCGGCCGCAGAGGTTCGTCGAGCGTCGACCATTGTCGGTAGTCCCGAACAGGTCGGCGCGCGCTTCTCCGCTCTGCTGGAAAGCGGAATCGACGGCGTGACGGTCAACTCTCCGGCCAATGGGCACGTCCCCGGTCGCGTGACACTCCTCGGCGAGACCCTGGCGCCCCTCATCGGGTGAGCGGAGGGCCGGGACGAACCCCGCTCACCCGAGCGGGGTTTCTCCCGTGACCTCTACTCAGATGCCTCGTCGTCCTCGACGTGGTGGTCGAGGTTGACGGTTCCGGTGCGCCAGTATCCGTCGACCTTGACGCAGTCCTTCGGCCGACCGAGCTCGCGTCGCAGATGGCGTCGAATCGGCTTGAGCGACAACGCTTCTCCGGCGAACCAGCTGTAGAAGTTGCCTTCGGGGAGGTCCAACTCCTCCACCGCGCGCAGGAGGTTCGTGCCCCTGCCCGACTGATCGGCGCCACGGTGGACGAAGTGCACCCGGGCGTTCGGGCGCTGAGGAAGGTCGATCTCCGTCTCGGGTCCGGTGACCTCGGCGAAGGCGATGACCTGCTTGTCCTCGGGTAGCTCTTCCAGCCAACGCGCGAGGGCGGGTAGCGCGGTGTCGTCGGCACCGAGCAGGTACCAGTCGTAGCCGGTCGGATAGATGTGGGAGCCGCGCGGACCGAGCATTCCGAGCCGATCGCCCGCAACCGCTCCTCCCGCCCATTTACCGGCGACGCCGTGATCGTGCAGCACGAAATCGATGTCGAGGACGCCGCTCTCACGGTCGAAAGCCCGAATGGTGTAGTCGCGGTAGATCGGGAACTTGCCCTCGGTCGGCAGCCGCATCCCTTCGGCGCCAACACCCGGCATGACTATCTCGCCACTTTCGGGATCCGGGAAGAACAGCTTGATGTGGTCGTCCGGCGCCATGTGCACCACGATGAAGCTCTCCGGTGCGCTGATGGAGAACCGCACTCGACGCATGTCCGGACTCAAATCGATGGTCTCGACAACCTCGACCGTGCGCGGCAGCAGGTCGTACATGGTCAACTTGATCTCGGTCTCATGAGGCCTAATATCCTGCCCCTGCACGGCATCGATGCCGGTCACGTTGCTCACCTCTCGAAAACTCAAGCGCCAGAGGCGCTATGGCCAACGGGTACGGCCGTCGGCATCGGTTGATTCGATCCGCGACCCACGACGGCGTCGAGGATCTCCCCTGATCGGATGGCCACATTCGACAGTAGCGTCGACGTGAGTCCGTGTGTGTGTTCTGAGTTGCCCTGTACAAAGATCTGCCCCGTGATCTCCGGGGAGGTCTGCAGTCGGTACGCGCGGTCGAGTACGGGTCGGCCGTGTTGATCGGCCGCACAGTGAGCAGCGAGATCGCCGAGCATGTCCGCGACAGGAGTCGGCTCGAATCCGGTCGCGAAAACGACGGCGTCGCAGTCGAGATCGATTACCTCGCCCGTTGTGCGATGCGCGATGCGCAGGCGTGCGACGTCGTCGGCCTCGTCGAGATCGGTGACCTCGGTGGCGCCGTGTACGAAGAGGCGGCGATTTCCCGATACGCGCTCGGTGTACTCGCGTCCGTAGAGGTCCTGGATCAGTACCGGATCGACAGCCGAGTAATTCGTGCTGCGGTGGTACTGGAGCAGACGGTCGCGCCACGCCGGTTCGGCCGAGAAGTACTCGTCGACAGCCTCGGCATCGAAGATGCGGTTGGCATAGGGGCTGTCGTCGGCCGGCGTGTAGCCGAACTTGGAGAAGACGGCGTGCACCTCGGCGCCGGTCGTCTCATGCAGGAAGGCCGCAACCTCTGCGGCGCTCTGACCGGCGCCGATCACGGCGAACCGGTGATGCGTCAGTGGCGGTAGCTTGGCCAGGTTGGGCAGCACGTGATGGTTGTGGAAGACGCGTCGGCCGGCGACAACACCCGCCGGAAGCTTCGCCCGCAGCCCTCCGCCGAGGACGAGATTGCGCGACCGCACGCTCTCGCCAGACGCCGAGGTGATGTCGAATGCGCCGTCGATGAACGTGACCGAGCTGATCTCGGAGCCGTAGTCGACCGGCACCGACACGCGTTCGGCAGCCCACCGAAGGTAGTCGTGAAATTCGACACGCAGCGGGAAGAAGTCCTGACGGTTGATGAAGTGGCCCAACCGGTCATGCTCGGCGAGGTAGCTCAAGAACGAGTACGAACTCGACGTATTACGTTGCGTCACCAGATCTTTGAGGAACGACACCTGCATCGTCGCCCCGGGAAGGAGCATGCCGGGGTGCCACCCGAACTGGGACTTCCTCTCGAAGAACCGTGCCTGGATGTCACCATCGCGTGCCGTGCTGTTGTCGTTGTGCTCCTCGACCGCGATGGCCAAAGCCAAGTTCGACGGTCCGAATCCGATGCCAGCGATATCGAGTTCGGAGTTCCGCTTACTACACACGCGCCACTCCCTAGATCGTCGTGATTTCCGTGGGCCACCGCCGCACGCAAGACTAGGTAAGTCTAACCTAATCCTTAGGTCGGGTTCATGTACCCCCCGCGAGGCCGGACCCGCACCCATCAGCACACGTCAGCGCACGCCGAATCCGCATCGAACGAGGAGGACGACCGGCATCATGACTCTTTCGACCTCGACAGGGCACGTGGATGGTCCCGACGCTCAGCCCGCCCGCGTCGACGGATCAACCACGCCTGCCGACCATTTCGAGCTTTACGGACTCGACTACCACTGTTCTGCGAGCGGCGCTGTGGCCTCGTTCAACGATCCCGCACGCGCAGCCGCGTCACTCGCGCGCGGCGAACACTCAGCGATTGTCGGCGCTTTGGCATTCGACACCGAGGCACCGAGCGCGCTGACCGCGCCCGCACACATCCGCTTCGACATGCCGACGAGCTCCCGGGCCACAGCCGTCTCGAACATTCCCGTGACGAACATCCCCGTCCCGAACGCAGGTGGCTCGACCAACGCACCGGGCCCGGTCGCCGAGGCCAGTGTGGTCGCCGCAGAACCGCTTCGCGAGGAACACCGTGACAGGGTGGCTGCAGCGGTGGCAGTGCTCGCGGACTCGACCAATCCGCTGGCCAAGGTGGTGCTGGCACGAAAGCTGTTGTTGGACACCAGCCCGAGGCTGACACCGGAGTCGTTCATGGCCGCCCTCGCCGCACTGAACCCGCACTCGGGAATCTTCCGCACAGAGCTCACTCCTGCAGGTGATGCTCACCACGGGCGGCATCTCGTCGGCGCGAGCCCCGAGGTACTCATACGACGGCGCGGTCGTCAGGTGAGCGCTCACCCGCTCGCCGGATCCACTCCACGCCATCACGACCCGATCGTCGACGCCGAGCGCGCAGCAACGCTGAATTCGTCGGCCAAAGACCTTGGTGAGCACCGTTTCGTCGTCGATGCTCTGCGGAGCGCCCTCGCGCCGCTGTGCACGCGACTCGACGTACCCGACGCGCCCAGCATCGTGGGCACGTCGTCGATGTGGCACCTGGGAACGCCGATCGTCGGCGAGCTCGCCGATCCGTCGACGACGGCGCTCGATCTCGCAATCGCCGTGCATCCGACACCTGCGGTGTGCGGAACCCCGACCGCCGCGGCCAGGGAGTACATCCTCGCGACTGAAGGCGACCGTGGTTTCTACGGCGGCGCAGTCGGCTGGTGCGTCGGAAATCTCTCTACTGACGAGCGCTCGGGAGCGCTGCGCGGGGCCGACGGGATCACGCCAGGAGACGGCGAGTGGCTCGTCGCCATCCGGTGTGCGGAAATCGACTCGCGCACAGGAACTCTGGCGACCTGGGCGGGCGGCGGTATCGTCGCCGACTCCGATCCCGACGCGGAAGTCGCGGAGACCACGGCCAAGCTACGTACCGTGCTGCGCGCTCTCGGCGCCGACGAGATCTGACTGACGGGCATCCGGTCGGCATCGTCGCGCGGCGGCCGCGACCATCGGCCCCGCCATCACCGACGTGACCACCGCCATGACGACGACAATCATATAGGTCTCCTCGCTGAACACTCCGAGACTCAAACCTGTTGTCGCAATGATGATCTCGACGACTCCGCGAGCGTTGAGCCCGCTTCCGACCGCTATCGACTCCCATCTCGACAGACGCGCGAGGCGAGCCCCGAGGTATCCGCCGAGCAGTTTGGCGACGACGGCGACGGCGATCACACCGGCTGCCACTCCCGCCACGCCCGGAGAGGCGAGAACTCGCAGATCGACGTGTAGACCTGCCGACGCAAGAAACACCGGCGCCAGCACCGCGGTGGTGACCAACCGCAGTGGTGCCACGACGCGCTCGGGACGTCGACCACAGGCAATTCCGGCGAGCAGTGCTCCGAGAACGGCTTCGAGGTGCAGCGCTTCGGTCGCCGCGGCACCGGCGACCATGGCGATCACCATCACGGCTGCCGACTGTGCGTCGTGGCCACCGGATTCCAAGCGGGTCAGCACACGCCCGATCACGGGCCGCGCGACGAGCGCAACGGCTACCGAACCGATCATTGCCAGCAGTGTCAACGGAAGGTGCCAGCCGCGCAGCCCCACGGTGACCAGGGCTGAGACCGCTGCCAGCGCCAGCCACGCGGCGAGGTCGGTGAGAGTGCCCGCCGAAAGGATGAGCCGACCGAGCCGCGTCTGCAGTAGGTGAAGGTCGCCGAGGATCCGAGCGATCACGGGTATCGCGCTGACCGACATCGCGACGCCGAGCAGAACCGCGAATTCTGTTGTGCTCGTGGCGTCACCTGTGTTCGAACCGTCACCGAGGTACTCGGCAGGCAGCACGAGTCCGATTCCGATGCCGGCGACAAGCGGGATCACGAAAGAGACTCCGCTGACGACGCCGATGGTGCGGGCGTTCCCGCGCAGGAACGGCCCGTCGAGTTCGGTTGCCGCAAGGCCGACGAGCAAGACCACGGCGAGCGTGCCGACTGCGGATATCGCCGTGGTCGGCGCGCCGTCTGCATCGACGACCACTCCCGTGACCTGCGGTGCCACCATGCCGAGAACCGACGGGCCGAGCAGCACACCGGCGACCAATTCGCCTGCCATCGAGGGGAATCCGAGTCGACGCGCGATCGCTCCGCAGACGAGTGCCGCCCCGAGGATCAGCGCCAACGCTGTCAGCATGGCAGGTGCGTGCCGATCAGACGGTCGCGGGAGCCGGTTCGGCCCAGCTCAGTCCATCGGCCGACGGAACGAGTCCGCCGTCGAGCAGTGGCGGTTCGCTTCCGTCGGTACCAACCGCCCCGCGTGCCTGGAACGCGTTCATCTCCTCCATGACGTCACGCACGACCTGCGTACCGAAGAGATGTCCCATCCGCTGGCCCGAGTCGGTGTCCATGCCACCGGTTCGCTCCGCGGCCTCGGTGAGGGCGGCCGTCGACGCCGAGAAGCGCTCGATGATCTGTTCCGGGTCGGTGAGGGCCTGTTCGCCGGAGTAGGCACCCGCGACCAGCGACACGAATGCGGTCATGTCGTTGCGGTCGAAATTGGTGACCTTGCGTGCCTTCCAGAAGTACGAGTCCTCTGACTGCTCCATGTCGTAGAAGGCCGACAGGAACTCGTAGAAGACCGCGTATTCGCGACGGTATCGGCCCTCGAACTCGGTGAACGCGCGCTCTTCGGTCATCGCACCCGCCAACACGCTGTTGATCGATCGCGCCGCGAGCACACCCGAATAGGTTGCGAGATGAACCCCGGTGGAGAACACCGGATCGATGAAGCACGCGGCGTCGCTGACGAGAACCATGCCGTTGCCCCAGAACTGGGTATTGGCATACGAATAGTCCTTGCGGATTCGGATCTCGCCGTAGGTGCCCTCGGTGACGCGGGTGGCGTCGGACAGCATGTCCTTCACGATCTCGCAGCGATCGACGTAGTGCAGCAGCGTCTCTTCCTGCGCGTTGAGAACGTGCTCTGCCTTGTCGCGCGAGATCACGGCACCGACGCTGGTCAGCGTGTCCGATAGCGGGATGTACCACATCCACCCCTCGTCGAACGCCGCGCACAGGATGTTGCCGCTGTCCGGTGCGGGGAAACGCTTGCCGTTCTCGAAGTATCCGAACACCGCGACGTTCTGGAAGAAGTCGGAGTAAATCCTTTCTCCGCCCGCATATTTCGACAACCGCGTGGTGTTTCCCGACGCATCGACGACGAACTTGGCGTCGATCTGGTGCTCGACCCGGTCGGCGTCGACGTAGCGGATGCCGGTGACCCGGCCGGTCTCGTCGGTGATTGTCCCGTTGACCCTGCTGCGCTGCCGCACGTCGACTCCCTGCTCCGCAGCGTTCTCGAGCAGGATCTGGTCGAACTTCATGCGCTCGACCTGGTACGCGTATGACCCCTCACCCGCGAACTCCGGCGAGATGGCGAACAAGAAGTTCCACGGCACCGGATTCTTGCCCCAGCGGAAACTGCCGCCGCGTTTGTGCATGAATCCCGCGTTCTTGATCTTCTCGTCGACGCCGAGGAGTCGGCATACGCCGTGAATCGTTGACGGAAGCAGGGATTCGCCAATCTGATACCGGGGAAACGACTCCTTCTCCAACTGCACCACGCGGTGGCCGCTGCGCGCCAAGAGTGTCGCGACCGTCGAACCTCCCGGCCCGCCGCCCACGACAACGACGTCGGCGGTCTCGCTCACCGGTTGCCCGCTACGAGTGGCGTCGCTCACCGGAGCCCTCCCTCGTTGGAACCGGAAACGCTGTCCGCGGTGAGTTCACGAATCCAGGAGCCGACGACCGGGTCAGCGGCCATACTCACCAGATCTGCCTTGTGAGCACCTGCGGCGCGCCAGCGCTCGATCAGTGACATCAGCCGAACCGAGTCGAGACCGACGTCGAGAACGTTTGTGTCATCGGTGATTTCACTCTCGTCAACACCGAGGATGCCAGCAATGTCGGCGATGATCCGTTCTCGGGTGAGTACCGTATTCGTTGTGGCCATGCCGTCCTCTCTCAAGACATGCGGTGAATTGCGAGCATCGCAGCTCGAACTCTGGTAAGCATAGGCTTACCAACATCGACAGCGCAGCCCCGCCCCCGCTTACCGTTTAGGCTAGGGTAGGCTAACTTTTCATGGTTGGCCGCTGTCGTCGATTGCCCGAGATCGCCGCACTACGCACTCCCGGAGTGGGGCGTTGATGCGCGCCACGTCGGCGCAGCAGGGCTTGTGGTTCGCGCAGCGAGTCGCCCCTAACCCCGATGTGTTCACGATCGGTCAACTCGTCGACTTCGAACCTCGACCCGACGCCAGTCGCCTCTCAGCCGCTGTTCGCCAGACCGTCGCCGAAGCCGACGGTCTGCGATCTGTGTTCTCCGAGCAGGACGGCGACGTGACAGTCGAGCTCGGCGCACCGATCGAGGTGTCCGACCGCGATCTCGGCGCCGATGCCGACGCGATCGATGTGTATGCGCAGGCCGCGGTCCAGATCGCGATAGACCCCGCATCCGGCCCGTGCGCGGTCGTCGAGATCCTCCACGCGGGTGGGCGCACCTCTCTGCTCGTCGTCGCGCACCACATCGTGATCGACGCCTACGGCCTCGGTCTGCTCGTTCGACGCATCGGTCGCCTCTACGCGGATCCGGGTGATACCCGACGCCTCGGGAGCGTCGTCGACCTTCCGCCGGAACCCGATGCCGGTGCGAGCGCAGAATTCTGGAGCCGCGAGCTCGCGGGCGTCACTGGTCCCCTGACCTTGGGCGACACACCTCGTGGCCACCGCATCGCAGCCGCTACGCACACGACTCGTGCCCTGGTCCGCAGCGCAGGCGGGGCCGCGATGTCGCCTGATCGCCTCGTCGCCGCCGTCGCGGCATTCTGTGCACGCGCCACGGGTACCGACGACGTCGTGATCGGGTTCCCGATGATGAACCGATTCGGTTCTCCCACAGCCAATGTCGTGTGCACAACGGTCAACGTCACCCCACTGCGTGTCGCGGTCGCACCCGCAGCGACCGCCGGCGAACTCGCAGCCGACGCCGCAGCAGGCATCCGCCGGATCGCGCCGCATGCGCGTTACCGAGGCGAGGACATAGTCCGCGACGCACGACGCCGCGACGTCGACGGTGTCGTGGGACCGACAGTGAACGTCAAACCGTTCGGCTCAACCGTCACCTTCGATTCCGGGACCGCGGGTTCGGCAGACGCCGACTCAGCCGACTCAATTACCGCAACGGTCCGCTCGCTGCGTCGTGGTCCGGTCGTCGATCTCTCGATCACCGCACTCGACCTCGGCTCGACGGAGTCCGACCGTTCCGACCTCGAGCTCACACTCGACGCCGACGCCGCCATCTACAGCAAGGCCCGCGCCGCCCGAATCGCCGATTCTCTGGCGGCGTTCGTCGGCGAATTCCTGCGCGAGCCAACCCGCCCCGTCGGCGCCATGCGGATCGTCGAGCCCGGCACTGAGGTGCCTGCACCAGACACGCCTGACCGGCACGGCGTCGACGTTCTCCCGTCCGGCACGACAGCACCGATCGACCCGACCCCGCTCGATGCTCGCATCGCGGCCGCTGCGCCCGGTGCGATCGCGGTGCGATACGGCGACGACGCGCTCGGTTTCGGCGAACTCAATCGTCGCGCAGACGAACTCGTGGCACGGCTGGGACCAGTCGCACCCGAGTCGGTCATCGCTGTCGCACTCCCCCGCGGCATCGACCTCATCGTCGCGTTGGTCGCGGTGATGCGTAGTGGCGCAGCCTTTCTCCCGCTCGATCCGGGATTTCCCGCCGACCGCAGAGCTGCCAGCATCGCCGACGCCGCGCCTGTCGCCATCATCGAACCCGCCGTCGTCGAACCCCCCATCACCGAATTCACCGTCGTGGCATCCGGAGACCGCGATGTTCAGATCCGGCGCCTTTCCGATCCGCACGGGCGGCCGGTCAAGACCATGTCGGACGACCCGGTCGGCAACTCCGCCGCCTACCTGATCTACACGTCGGGGTCGACTGGCAAGCCGAAGGGCGTGGTGATCCCGCACCGTGCCCTGCGGAACTTCACCGACCACATGGTCGGCGGACTCGGCCTCGGACCCGGCAGGTCGCTGCTGGCGGTGACGACGATCTCCTTCGACATCGCACTCCTGGAGACACTCGTACCGCTCTCGGCGGGAGCATGTGTGGTCTTGGCCGACAACGACGACATTCACGATCCGGCGCGGCTCGCGGCACTCATCTCCCGACATCGACCGGACATCATCCAGGCCACACCGTCGTTGTGGTCGGCTTTCCTCGGTGCGGGGCACGGACCCGCGCTGGCAGGTGTCGACGTACTGGTCGGCGGCGAGCAGTTGCCGTCCGACGTCGCTCGCGACCTCGTCGCATCCGCTCGGTCGGTGCGCAATATGTACGGACCGACCGAGACGACCATCTGGTCGACGACGGCCGCCCTCGACGACGACGCCGACGTCACCATCGGCACCCCGATCGCGAACACGGGTGTCCGCGTGCTGGATTCGACGCTGCACCCGGTTCCTGCCGGGCGCGTCGGCGAGCTCTATCTCAGCGGAGACGGACTCGCTCGCGGCTACCGCGGCCTGCCCGGCATGACCGCGGCCCGATTCGTCGCCGACCCGTTCACCGACGGCGCGCGCATGTATCGCACCGGAGACCTGGCGCGCATCCGGCCGGATGGCCGACTCGACTGCCTCGGCCGCACCGACCATCAGGTCAAGGTGCGCGGGTTCCGGGTCGAGCTCGGCGACATCGAGGCTGCGCTCACTTCCCTCCCAGCCGTCGCAGGCGCGGTGGTCACCTCCGTCGACGGGCGACTGGTCGGCTACGTCACCACGCACTCGGCCAACGACAACCGCGCCGAGCACAACGCGCTGGCCCACTCGTGGCGGAGCGACATCGCCGACATCCTGCCCGACTACATGGTGCCGTCAGCACTCGTCGTGCTCGACGAGTTTCCCCTCACGCCCAACGGCAAGATCGACCGACGAGCACTGCCCGCCCCCGACTACGCGGCGCAGGCCGCTCGGTCGCGGCCGCCGTCGGGTCCCGTCGAGACCGCGCTCGCCGACGTGTTCGCGGCGGTGCTCAGGCTTCCCGCAGTAGGCGCGGACGACAACTTCTTCACACTCGGGGGCGACAGCATCGTCGCCGTGCGAGTGGTCAGCGCCGCGGCGTCGGCCGGCTGGGACATCACACCGCTGGAGATCTTCGACCATCCCACGGTCGCGGGACTGGCGTCAGTGGCACGCAGCCACGCAACCGCTACGCATGCTGAGAACTCGTACCCGACAGGCCAGCCGCTCTCGACAAGCTCCGCGGCCGCAACCACCGCAGGGGTCGACGACGACGAACTCAACGAACTGATGGAGGGTGACCTGCTGTGAGCGCAGCGCTCGAAGACGTCCTACCCCTCACCGGCCTTCAGGAAGCGATCGTCTACCGATCGACAGCCCCCCGTGGCTCTGCTGAGGTCGACCCGTATCTGATCCTCGCCGACCTTGATCTCACGACGGTCCTCACGCATGAGATCGACGTCGACCGCCTGCGCGAGGCGATCACCACCGTCACCTCTCGACACGCAACACTGCGGACCTCGTACACACGTCGACGGACCGGCGAACCAGTGGCCCGCGTCCACACCACGGTCGAGACACAGCTCCCCGTCGTCGACATCGCCACGCTCGACAACGGACTCGACACCCTGCGCGCGGACGCCCGCACGACCGGCATCGCACTGACTTCGCCTCCGCCGCTGCGCTTTACACTCGTGACCGAGTCCGGCCGCCCTCGCTGGCTGTTCGTCGTCGCACACCATGTTGCTTTGGACGGGTGGTCGCTGCACCTGATGTTCAGCGAGATCGTGCGCGCGTACCGTGGCGACGCGCTCGCACCCATACGGCCGATCAGCGACTACGCACGCTGGATTGCCTCACGGGGCCGCGACGTCGGCCCGTGGGTCGGGGCACTCGCCGATGTCGAGGCGTCGACGCTCATCGACATCGTCGAGCCGACGACGCCCGCCGTGCCACTACGCGCGCACCTCAGCGCCGAGGTATCGGCGGCGCTGCGTGACGTCGCGACGCAGTCCTCGGCGACACTGAATACCGTCATCCAGCTCGCCTGGGCACTCGTGCTCGCCGACCGAAACGACTGCGACGACGTCGTATTGGCGACGGTCGTCTCCGGTAGGGATCCGTCGGTGCCCGGGGTCGACGAGATGATCGGCATGCTCATCAACACGATCCCGGTTCGGGTGCGCATCGATCCATCGGACACCGTCGGCGACACGCTGACACGACTGCAGCGCGAGCAGCTCGCTCTCCTCGGTAGCCACCATGTGCCGCTCGCCGACATCATGTCGGCGGTAGATCTCGGCGGCCCGATCTCGTCTCTCGTCGTGTTCGAGAGCTTCCCTCGGGGAGATGTGCGGCCCCATATCGAGGATGACAACGACTTCACCGCAACGCTTCTCGTCGAAGACGACCCCTCGATCGGGCTGGTGCTCGAACGCCGCGGAGCAGACCCGCACCTACTCGATGAGGTCGTCGCGTGGCTGACCATGCTCGCGCACTCGCGTGAGAAACTCCTGGGTAGCCTCACGGTGACCCCTCCGGCCACGACGCCGCCATCAGGATCGCTCCCGTCAGCATCGCTGCCGTCAGCTTCCCTGCCGTATGTTCCGGTGGCCCAGCAGATCTCGGATACCGCGCAGCGCTGCGCACGACGAACAGCCCTCGTCTCGGATGATCGACGCGTCGGGTACCGCGAGCTGGATGTGCTCGCAGGACGAACCGCTCACGTACTCAGAGAGCGCGGAATCGGACCCGAATCCGTTGTCGCAGTGGCATTGCCGCGTGGCATCGACATGGTGGTCGCAATCCTGGCCGTGGCCCGGCTCGGCGCGGTCGTCGCGCCGATCGACCCGACGTACCCTTCCGGTCGCATCCAATTCATGCTCGACGACGCCGCACCCGCGCTCGTGCTCGACGAGCACACCTTCGCCGAGATCCGCGCCGACGCCGTCGCTTCGCCCGAACTCGCCCCATACACGGCACATCCCGAGTCGGCCGCCTACCTGATCTATACGTCGGGTTCGACCGGAACACCGAAGGGTGTTGTGGGTACCGCTGCGGCGCTGGCGAATCGCATCGCGTGGGCCGCGCAGCGGTGGGACGGATCGGTCGTACTGGCGAAGAGCGCCATCGCGTTCATCGACGGCACCACCGAGATCCTGGGCGCACTCGCGGCGGGTGCCACCGTCGCCATCGCGGACGACGCGTCCGCACGCGACGCGATGGCACTCGCCGAGCTGATCGACCGTCACGCGGTCGACCAGATCACGGCCGTGCCGTCACTGGCGAGGGCAATCGCCGACCTGCTCCCCGACAGCCCACCCTCTGAAAAACCAGCGCAACCCGAGCCGACGCCGTCGATACGCCGCTGGATTGTCTCCGGTGAGCCGCTTCCCGGCAGCACTGCTGCTCAACTCGCCGGCGCCGCAGAAGAAGTGGTGAACTCGTACGGGTCGTCGGAGGTCGCAGGGGACGTCACCACCGCGACGATCCGCATCGCCGCGGTCGGCACGATCACCGTCGGCACGCAGGTTCCGGGCGCTGGTGTCGTCGTGCTCGACCGTCACCTGAACCCGGTGTCGGTCGGCCGTTCCGGCGAGGTCTACGTCACCGGCGTCCAACTGGCGCGGGGCTACCACGGCCACTCCGACTGGACGGCAACGCGATTCGTCGCGAACCCGGCAGGTTCCGGTGACCGGATATATCGCACCGGCGATCGTGGTCTGATCACTGCCGACGGCAGACTGCAGCTCCTCGGTCGAGCCGACTCGCAGGTCAAGATCCGCGGCACCCGCGTCGAACTCGGTGAGGTCGAACAGGCTGTCCTCGCACTCGACGGCGTCGACGACGCCGTGGCGGTAGCCGGTGAGGATCACGACGGACACACACGTCTGGACGTCTACGTTGCCGGAGCTCAGGCACCAGACGCCGTCCCGGCCGAACTCGCCGATACGTTGGCCGCAGCGATGATCCCTGCCACCTGGACCCGACTCGACTCTCTTCCCCGCACACCGGGCGGCAAGACAGACCGTAGAGCCCTTCCCGCGCCGACCTCGCCGCGCGCGGTCTCCCGACGCGAGCCGCGCACCGACATCGAGCGGCTCGTCGTCGACACCGTCGCCGACGTTCTCGGCCTCGACGCCGCGGGCGCGGCACGGCCGAGCGTCGACGACAACTTCTTCGACCTCGGTGGCCACTCCCTCTCGGCGACGCGTGTGCTGACGAGGCTGCGGGTGGCAACCGGACGTGTCGTCGGTGTCGCCGAGGTCTTTGCCCACCCGCAGCTCGTCGACCTCGCGGCGCTGTTCGCGGACGACAGCGATGCTCCTGGAACCACGACTACCGGCGTCACCGACAGCGCGGCAGCGGTGCCTGCGCAACGCCCCGAACGGATTCCGCTGTCGCCCGCACAGCGCAGGCTCGCCTTCCAGAGCGGGATCGGCGATGCCGCGTACACGATTCCGTTCGCCGTTCGGCTCGACGGGCCAGTCGACGCTGCGCGGCTGCAACGCGCACTCGACGGCATCGTCGAACGCCACGAGACGCTCCGCACAAGGATTGTCGACGACGCGCAGGTCATCGACGGGGTCGACAGCGCGAGCGTGCTGATCGACGAACACCACATCGACCCCGCGAACCTCGACGCGACGATCGACTCACTCGTCGGGCGCCCATTCGAGTTGTCAGCGGACCTGCCCCTGCGCGCCGACCTCCTACACACCTCCGAGGCGTCGGCGGTGCTGCTCCTCACGGTGCACCACATCGCCGCGGACGAATGGTCGGCAGCAACGCTTTTCGACGAGCTCGCCGCCGGTTACAACGGCACGCCGGTTGCCGCGCCACAGCTCCAGTACGCCGATCACACGCTTGTCGAGATCGAGCGGCTTGGCACCGTCGACGATTCCCGATCACTGGTACGCCGACAACTCGACTATTGGCGAGACCAACTCGCCGACGCACCAGCCGAACTCGACCTCCCCTACGACCGTGCCCGGCCCACCGAGCCGGATGCCGTTGGTGGCCAGGTCGAGATCGTCGTCGACGCCGACGTTCTCGTCGGGCTCCGCTCTGCCGCACGGGCACTCGATGCGACCGTGTTCATGGCAGCGCACGCCGCTGTGGCGCTCGCGCTCAACGCGTCCGGCGCGGGCAACGACATCGTGGTCGGCACCCCGGTGGCCGGCCGGTCATCGGCATCCGCCGAGTCGCTGATCGGAATGTTCGTCAACACCCTGCCGCTGCGCACCGACCTCTCCGGTGATCCGACGCTCCTCGAGGTGTTGCGCCGCGTCAGGGAGACCGACGTCGCGGCCTTGGCCGCACAGGATGTGCCGTTCGACGAGATCGTCACCGCACTCGCCCCCGAACGAGCACTGAGCCGACATCCGGTGTTCCAGACGATGGTCCAGTACCGCGACCCGATCATCGCCCCCGAATTCACCGGGTTGCGTGCAGAACCCGTCTTCCCACGAGCCCGAACCGCCAAGTTCGACCTGACCTTCGAGTTCGTCGAACTCGCCGACTCCGCCGGCATCCGCTTGCGCGTGGAGTACGCCGTGGCACTCTTCGACGAACCGACCGTCGCTGATCTCGCAGAGCGCGTGAGATCCGTACTGCTTGCGCTCGTCGACGCCCCGACCAGTCACGTCGCGCAGCTGCGCCTCGGCCGGTCCGCCGAGCTTCCCATGCTGCCCGCACCCGACGTCGTTCGTCCTCGGCGATCCCTTGTCGATATCTTCGCCGCCAGCGCACGCACCTTTGCCGACCGTCCCGCCGTGTCCGGCGGCACGCACACGCTCACCTATCGCGAACTCGACGCACTCAGCGCGTCGATCGCTACACGCCTGCGCCGCGACGGCGTGCGACGCGGCCACTCGGTTGCCCTGATCCTGGAACGCTCGACGGACCTCGTCGCCGCGATCATCGCAGTACTGCGCTGCGGCGCCGCCTACGTTCCTATTGATCCCGCGTACCCGAGTGAACGCATCTCGTCGACGCTCGCCGACGCCGCGCCGACGGTGATCGTCGACGCCGACTACCTCCAGCGCGGAGATGACTCCCTCTCGGACACAGCAGCTTTCGATCCCGAACTCACCCCGGCCGACCCTGCCTATGTGATCTTCACGTCCGGGTCGACCGGAAAGCCCAAGGGTGTCACGGTCACGCACGGCAACGTCGTCGCACTGATCGATGCCACGGCCGAACTGTTCGACGTCGACGAGAACGACGTGTGGACGATGTTCCACTCCTACGCATTCGACTTCTCGGTGTGGGAGCTGTGGGGTCCGCTCTCGACCGGAGCGCACCTCGTCGTGCCCGACCACGCCACCACGCGCTCGCCCGCCGACTTCGCCGCCCTCATCGGCGAGCGGGGCGTGACCGTGCTCAGCCAGACGCCGTCGGCCTTCTTCGCCCTCGACGCCGCAGATCTCGCAGACACCGAGCACCAGGAGATCCCCGAGCACCAGGAGACCCCCGAGACAATTGGCTCCGGGTCGGCATTGGATTCACTGCGCTACGTGATCTTCGGTGGGGAGGCGCTCGACCTGCCGCGCCTCCGATCGTTCGGCCGCCGGTATCCGCGGACCACGTTGGTCAACATGTACGGCATCACCGAAATCACCGTCCATGCAACGTATCTGGTGCTCGATCAGCAGACCATCGATACCGCGACGGGCAGCGACGTCGGGGCGTTGCTGCCAGGTTTCACCGGCCATCTGCTCGACGGATATCTGCGCCGGGTACCCGTTGGTGCCGTAGGTGAGCTGTACCTCGCCGGCCCTCAGGTCGCCGCCGGTTACCTGCAGCGCCCGGCGCTGCACGCAACACGTTTCGTCGCCGACCCGTCGGGCACCGGTCAGGTCCTGTATCGCACCGGGGACCTGTTCCGACAGACCCGCCAGGGTGCGCTCATCTATCTCGGGCGCGCGGACACACAGGTCAAGATCCGTGGTTTCCGTATCGAACTCGGGGAAATCCGGGCAGCCCTCGCGGGTCTGCCCGGCGTGCGCGACGCCGCAGTCCTGACCCGGCCAGGACCGAGCGGTGCCGACCGAATCCTGGCCTACGCCGTCGCCGACAACATCGCTTCCGATTCGCTCCACGCCGACTCACTCCACGAGGCACTGCGCAACGCTCTCCCTGAGCACGAGGTCCCGTCGGCCGTGCTGATCGTCGACTCGATCCCGTTGACGGTCAACGGAAAGACCGATGCCGCAGCACTTCCCGAGCCCGAGGTCGGCGTCGCGGAGGGCCGTGCGCCGACGACAGCTATCGAGGCCGCGCTCGCCGACATCTTCGCCGACACTCTCGGACTCGCCGACCCGCCGAGCGTCGACGACGACTTCTTCGCGCTTGGCGGCGACAGCATCGTCTCGACGACCTTGGTCAATCGCGCACGGCGACGTGGCATCCGATTCACGCCGAGGGACGTCTTCACGCACCGCACCGTCGCCGGCCTCGGATCGGTCGCCGAGTGGATCGACGACACGTCGTCTGCCGCTCCGACGAGCACGGACGACCCGGCGGCCACCGCGCCGACGCCCATTCCGCTGCTGCCGATCGTCCATCGACTCCGTGAGATCGGTGGCACGATCGACCGGTTCAACCAGTCGCTCGTCGTCGACACCCCGGCGGAACTCGACGCCGACACGCTTCGCGCAATGTTCCGTGCACTGCTCGATTCCCATGAGGCGCTCCGGAGTTCGTTGCAGATCGTCGCCGGTGTGCTCTGGAACATGCAGAGCGCGCCACCGGGATCGGTCGACGTCGACGACGTCCTGCGAATCGCCACGCTCGACAGATCCGTCTTCGACGACCCAGACGCGCTCGCCGCAGCCGTGTCGGCCGAATCCAGCGCGGCGGCAGGCAGATTGTCGCCCGGCGCAGGACGCATGGTTGCCGCGACCTGGTTGACGGCCGACTCGCCCAGCGATCCGGCCGCGGGACGACTGATACTCGTCATTCACCATCTCGCCGTCGACGGCGTCTCCCGGCGCATCCTACTCGAGGATCTCCGCACCCTCTGGGAGACAGCAGCCACCAGTGTTGTGCTGCAACCGATTCCGACCCCGACACCCCTGCACGCATTCGCCGCCGCCGTGACCGAGCGAGCCGCCGACCCGGCACTGCTCGACGAGGCTGCCCATTGGGCGCAGGTGCTGGCACCGGGCGGCGAACTGGTGCCCGGTCGGCTCGCCACGTCGGGCACCGTCGCCGAGCAGCGACGCCACGTCGTCACGTTGTCTCCGGAAACCTCGGCATCGCTCGTCTCCGATCTACCCACCCGCCGCGGTGTGGGGATCACGTCGCTGCTCCTCGGGGCGTTGCGTGTCGCCGCAACACGAGCTCTCGACACAGGGGACCTCATCGTCGACACCGAACGTCATGGTCGCGATGCACATGAGTTCGGTATCGACGCGGATCTGTCACACACGGTGGGCTGGTTTACGACCGTCGCACCGATCCGGCTATCCGCCACCGGCGACATCGCCGACGCAATCGCCGACGCTGAGACAGCATGGACCGCAATGCCCGCTGCCGGTGCAGGATTCGGCATGCTGCGCTACCTCAACCCGCAGTTGTCGGCCGCACTCGCCACCATGTCGCGACCGTCCGTGCTGCTCAACTACCTCGGCCGCTTCACCGTCGGCGGGGGCTCGCCCTGGCAGCCCTCGGTGGAATCGACGGCACTCGCCGCAGATCCCGACCCGGCCCTAGGTGTCGCCTACCCACTCGAGATCGACATCGTCTGTCGTGACGAGTCGTCGGGTCCCGTTGTCGCCGCGACTTTCAGCTATCTACCCGACCACCTCGACGACGCCGCTGTGCGCGACCTCGCCGCTGCACTGTGCACGGCGCTCGATTCGCTTGCGGCGCCAGCAGAATCCGGAGTCAACCAGTGACCTCGCAGCATGTCAGCCCCCAACATCCGACTTCGCAGCATCCGACTTCGCAGGATCAGACACTGCCCGTCCTCGCCGGTCAGCGTGACATCTATCTGTCGATGCAGGCCTCGGGCGACCCCGCACTGTACGTGACCGGACTCTACGTCGAGGTCGACGCACGAACCGATGTCGAACGTCTCCGGGCGTCTATCCTCGCGGTCCTCGAGAAGGCCGAAGCGATGCGCGCCGTGTTCGTCGAAGAAGGCGGCGACGTACGGCAGCGAGTCCTGCCCATTACCGACTTCGATGTCGACATCCTCGACATGCCTCTCCCCGAAGCGCGCGACTGGATGGCCGCACAACTCGCGCAGCCGATGGACATCACGCACGGCCCACTCACCGAATGCACGATCCTGCGCACCGCCCGAACCGACACCGACTCAGCAACCGACCAGCCCGACCCGACATTGGCGCTTGTGAAGGTTCACCACCTCGTCTGCGACGGCATGGGGCTCGGCTTCTTCACCCAGGCGGTGCAGGAGCATTACGACGTATCCGGCGTTTCTGGGACATCCGAGACTTCTGGCAACGGCACTGCGTCGCGAGCCAGGGATTGGCGGCTGCTCCCGGTGCTCGACGCCGAGCACGACTATCGCGACGGTCCCGACTTCACCGCCGATGCCGACTACTGGTTGGCGCGCATGGGCGACCGGCCGCAGCCGGTGCGACTCCTCGACGACGATGTGGTGCCCGGTCGCGGGATCATCGCGTCACGCTTCGACATTCCCCTCGAGGTTCTCGACCCGTTGCGCGCGTTGGCGCGCGATGCAGGGGTACGACCGACCGTCCTGCTGATCGCCGCGGTGGCGGCGTTTGCCCATGTGCGCACCGGCCGCACCGACCTGGTTCTCGCGCTACCCGTGACCGGGCGCCTTGACCGTAGGGCACGCACAACACCGTCGATGGTGACCAGTGTGCTGCCGCTGCGCGTCGACGCGGACCCGCGCGACAACCTCGCCGACCTCGCCGCCCGCACCGAACGCGCGGTGTTCGCGCTCGTTGCCCACAGTCGTTTTCGCGGTGAGGATCTCGGCCGTGCTCTCGCAGCGCAGGCCAGGGACGCGGGTTCGTCGGCACCATCTGACGGCCCGTACCGCATGTTCGGTCTGGGCGTGAACGTCATGGCGAACACCTCGCGGCAGACGATGGGCGGCCATCCACTCTCGCTGCATGCCCTCGCATCCGGTCCTGTCTCCGATGTCGAGATCCAGATCCAGGTGCGGCGTCGGGACAGGCCCGCCGAAGTCGTCGTTCGCACCGTCGCCGAGGCCGCCGAACAGGCGCATCGTCTCGGCGAGGATTTCGCCGCTTTCCTGCGCGCGCTCGCCACCGCTCCCTCCGAACGCCTACGCGCATTCACTCCCGACGGACAGCTCGACGATGCGCTGCGCTCGGTTCGCACCGAAACGCACGGAGCTGCGGGCGCGGTATCGCTCACACCTTCGTTGGCGCGACTTCGCGAAGGCCGCATCGATCCGGATACATTGCCGCCCCGCATCATTCGTGCCTGGGCGCCCGCAGCAGTGACCGCCGACGCGGTCGGTGACATCGCCTCTGCGCTGGCCGCGGCACATCCCGCGTTGCGCACCACGGTCAGTCGGCCCGCACCGATCCTGTGGACATTGACGACCGCGTCCACGCATGACATCACCTTTCCGGTCTCGATCACCGACGTCGAGCCGACCGGAGCACCCGCGCACGGGTTGACCTTTGTGCCCGCGACCGGTGAGGTCATCGGCGCGTTCGACGCCGCGCTTGTCGATCCGACGTCCGCGGAGATCCTCCGCACCGACCTGCAGACCGCGCTCGACGACGCCGCCGCGGGTAGGCACATCGAGGTCGATGCACCTGACGCCGAACTCAGCACCCTGGCAACGGGATTGGCAGGACGAGCCGCCGATGTCAGCGCGTTGGCGCACTATCTGGAAACCCTCGCGCCGGGAGCGTCGCTACCGCGCATCGACGGCACGTCCGGCCCATCTGTGGCCGACCACTCGACACACAGCTCTCGCGTCGACGTGGACGACCCGAACGTCGAACATCCCACCCAGCACGCTCTCGTTGCGGCACTGGCAGGTGCGATCGCAGACGTCTTCGGCACCGATGCGCCGCGGGAACTCCTGATCGACCTCGCCGTTGACCTGCGACCCGTCGGCACTCGCACGGTCGGCCCGTTGCAGGCACTCGAGCCGGTACGCATCGACCTGGCGAATCCCTCGCTACCCTCCGGCCCGAACCCGACTCTCGGCAACGGACCGGGTCTCGATGTGCTGCGCTATCTCTCGCCGCAGGTCGGCGCGGCGTTGGCCGGCGCCACTGCTGCGGGGCAGATCGTCGAACCCGACGTGCTCGTCGGCGACCACGGACTGCCGACCGCACACCCCGTCTCGATCAGGCTGTTGCGCAACGACTCTCCCGATCACGCAGGCTGGTCGGTCATCGTCGACGTCGATTCGGAAGTCATCCCACACGCCGACACCCTGGCTCAGGCGATCACCGACCGGGTGATCGCAGACGCCGATCGACGTCTGGTGGCACTCGACGAAGCGACCGTCGAGCGACTCACTCGCGAACACGGAACCATCGACGACATCTGGCCGCTGACACCGCTGCAGGAGGGATTGTTCTTCCAGTCGCAGATCGACGCATCCGACGACATCTACACCGCGCAGTTCTGGCTCGACCTCGGCCACCGAATCGACGTGGGGGCGCTGCGGCGCGCCGCACGCGCGCTGCTCGACGAGAATCCCGAGTTGCGGGCGGCATTCGTCGAGGTCGACGGCTCCCCTGTGCAGATCATCCGCAGCGCGGTCGATCCCGTCATCGCGGAGGTCGACCTCACGGAGGTGTCGCCCGACGTCGTCGACTTCGAGCTCGACGCGGTCCTCGACGCCGACCGCGGCCGCGAGATCCCGATCGGCACCGCACCCCTCTGGCGGATCACGCTGATTCACCTGCCCGGCGAGCACGACCGCATCGTCGTCAACCGTCGATTCCTCCTGTGGGACGGCTGGTCTGGCGGACTCGTGGTGTCGCGGCTACTCGCCCACCTCGAAGGCGCACAGGCGACGACACCGGAAGCGTCACTGCGCGACTACCTCGCCTGGATCGCTGACACGTCCGACGCCGACGCACTCGAGGCATGGCACGCACATCTCGACGGCTACACCGAGCCTGCGCTCGTCGCGCCGCGGGCGGTGGGGTCCACTCCTCGTGCGCCGCGTCGGATCGAGGTCGACCTCGGTGTCGCCGCGTCGGAGTCACTCCGCGCTGACGCGAGATCTGCGGGCGTCACACTCAACACCGTCATCTCGGGAGCTTTGACCCTCACGTTGTCGCGCGTCCTCGGAGTCACCGACGTCGCGTTCGGTTCCACCGTCGCCGGCCGTCCGACAGAGGTTGCCGGCCTCGACACCGTGATCGGGCTGTTCCTCAACACCGTCCCCGTGCGAACGGTGCTGCATCCGCAGGAGTCGGTGCGAGACTTCCTGCGCCGCAGTCAGGATGCCCGCGTGGAGCTGATGGCCTACGACCACATCGGATTGGCCCGGCTACAGCAGGAGACCGAGCATCCGGTGTTGTTCGACGTCCTCTACGTCCTGCAGAACTTCCGGACCGAAGAAGAGGAGCGCGAGCAGTCGGCGCTGCACGACGTCATCGGCGAGGGCAGTCTGGACCACACCCACTACCCGTTGGCACTCGTGGTGACACCTGGCGCGTCGATTCGCTTCCGACTCGAGTATCGCGACGACCTGATCGACCATCGCTACGCCGACGGATTCGTGACACGATTCCGCCACGCACTGGAGTTGATCGGTCGCGACCTCGACACCACGGTTGCCTCCCTCGATCTCTCGCTCGAGTCAGACGTTGCGCTCGTCGGCCCACTCCATCGGCTCCCCGACACCACGGTGTCGGGGTTGCTCGCCGAGCGCGCCGCAACGATCCCCGACGCCGACGCACTCATCTACGGCGATTCACGTCTCACCTACGCCCAGCTCGACGGCGAGGTCGACCGTGTTGCGCATGTGCTCGCAGACCACGGTGTCGGAGCGGAAACAGTTGTCGCACTGGCGATCCCCCGTTCCATTGAGACCGTCGTCGCACTGTTCGCGATCCTGCGGGCAGGCGGAGCGTATCTGCCCCTCGAACTCGATCACCCCGACGGCAGACTCCACGGCATCATCGACGACGCAGCGCCGCTGCTGATCCTGACCCACAGCTCGGTGGCGCACCGATTCGACACGGTAGGCCTGCCGACACTTGCAGTCGACGACCTGCCCGAGCCCACATCACCGGCGTGGGC
Organism: Gordonia sp. 852002-50816_SCH5313054-c; assembly: GCF_001665925.1. NCBI lineage: Bacteria > Bacillati > Actinomycetota > Actinomycetes > Mycobacteriales > Gordoniaceae > Gordonia > Gordonia sp. 852002-50816_SCH5313054-c. The sequence goes on along the minus strand of NZ_LZTE01000034.1, from coordinate 508,641 downwards.
GGCTCCCCACGTCGACCCGGATCAACCGGCGTACGTGATCTACACGTCGGGTTCGACGGGCAAACCCAAGGGTGTCATCACGCCCTACCGCGGCCTGACGAACATGCAGCTCAACCACCGCGAGAAGGTCTTCGAACCCGCGATCGCGCTCGCTCGTGAGGCCGGTGTCAGCGGGAGACTCCGCATTGCGCACACGGTCTCGTTCGCGTTCGACATGTCCTGGGAAGAGCTGCTGTGGCTCGTCGAGGGCCACGAGGTCCACGTCGCAGACGAGCAACTCCGTGCCGATTCGACGGCGCTCGTCGCCTACTGCGCGACCCACCGCATCGACGTCATCAACGTGACGCCCACGTACGCCGCGCAGTTGTTCGCCGACGGCCTCCTCGCAGGCGACCACGTGCCCGCGCTCGTCCTGCTCGGTGGTGAGGCAGTCTCCGAACCGGTGTGGACCGCGCTTCGTCAACACCCGCACACCCTCGGCTACAACCTCTACGGCCCGACCGAGTACACGATCAACACCCTCGGAGTCGGCACCGACGAAACACCGACGTCGTCGGTCGGTACCCCGATCTGGAACACCACCGCACACCTGCTCGACCCGTGGCTGCGACCGGTGCCCGCGGGGGTGCCGGGCGAGTTGTACATCAGCGGCGCAGGTCTCGCGCGCGGATATCTCGGACGGCCCGATCTGACCGCAGAGCGGTTCGTCGCGGACCCGTTCTCCGACGGAGGCCGCCTGTACCGCACCGGCGACGCGATGAAGATCCGTCCCGACGGCAATCTCGACTTCCTCGGACGCACAGACGATCAGGTCAAGGTCCGCGGCTATCGGGTCGAACTCGCCGAGATCGACGCCGCGGTGACCGCGCTGCCGCAGATCGCGTCGTCGGCAGTCGTGGCGACCGCCGATCCGGCGACACCCGACGTCAAACGTCTTGTGGCATACGTGATTCCCGCCGACGCAGACGCGGAACTCGACTATGCGCACTTGCGACGCGAGTTGAGCGCGAAGCTCCCCGACTACATGGTCCCGACCCTGTTCGCCACGGTCACCGAGTTCCCGATGACCGTCAACGGCAAGCTCGACGTGAAGGCGCTGCCCGCCCCCGAGGTCGGTGGAACACGACGCGCACCCCGCACCGAGCTCGAACGGCGGCTGTGCGAGGTCTTCGCCGAGGTCCTCGGACTCCCGGACACCGATGAGGGATGTGCCGTCGGAATCGACGACGACTTCTTCGCACTGGGCGGTCACTCCATGGCCGCGATGCGACTCGTCTCCACGCTGCGCGCCGAACTCGGCGCCGAACTGGCGATCCGCGACCTCTTCGAGGCCAGAACTCCCGCCGACATCGCGCTGCGCACCGAACTGACCGGATCGACCACCGACATCACGACCGGTGTTCGGCCGGACCGTATCCCGCTCTCGCCCGCACAGGAACGACTCTGGGTGCTCTACGAGATGGATCCCGACGACATCTCGTATCACTACGGTCACGTCGTGCGCGTGCACGAATCCATCGACGCCGACGCACTGTCGGCCGCGATGAGAGATGTACTCGCACGCCACGAGAGCCTGCGCACCGTCTTCGAGACCACGGCGGACGGCGAGGTGTACCAACGTGTTCTCGACTCCGCAGAGATCCCCGAGGTGGTCGAGGTGCGCACCGCCGGTGCCGAGGTCACAGAGGTGACACGTGAGTTCCTCACGCGCACTTTCGATCTGCGTTCGGCGCCACCGATCAGGGTGCAGGTGGCGCATGTCGCTGCACCCGACGAGTCGACCGTTGCCGTCCTGACCATCGCGATACACCACATCGCCACCGACGAATGGTCGGACCGACCGCTGCTCACCGATCTCACCGCTGCCTACGCCGCGCGAGCCGCAGGTGCAGTACCGGAGTTCTCGACGCTGCCCGTCCAGTACGCCGATTATGCACTGTGGCAACGTGATCGGATCAGCGAGCGCGGTCAGAAGCAGCTCGACTTCTGGACCGACACACTCGCCGACCTCCCCGAGGAGCTCGCACTTCCCCGCGACCGTCCACGGCGTCCCGGTGCGCCGGGGCCCGCGGCAACGGAGTCGACCGTCGTCGACGCCGACACCCGTGCGACTCTCGCGCGTATCGCCGCCGATCACGGAGCCAGCATGTTCATGGTCGCCCAGGCGGCCGTGGCCACACTGCTGTACCGAGTAGGTGCCGGAGCCGACATCCCGCTCGGATCGCCGGTCTCGGGCCGTAACGATCCCGCGCTCGACGACCTCGTCGGATTCTTCGTCGACACCCAGGTATTGCGCACCGACGTCGGCGGCCACCCGCGTTTCGACGAACTCATCGACCGTGTCCGCGCAGTTGATCTCGCTGCATTCGACAACCAGGACATCCCCTTCCAACAGATCGTCGAACACCTTGCACCGCAGCGTGTTCCCGGACGCAACCCGTTGTTCTGTGTCAGCGTCGGATACCTGCCATTCGGTGCGATGCCCGACCGCTTCCTCGGTGTCCCGGCGACGTTCGAGCACCTGACGTCCGTATCGGCCAAGTTCGATCTCGCCTTCACCGTCGTCGACAACACCGAGACGGGTGAACTGACGCTCGCCCTCGAGTACGCGACGACGATGTTCGACGCCGCAACCGCTCAGGACCTGCTCGCACGCCTTGCCCGCATCCTGCGCGTCGTCAGTGCGACGCCCGAGGTCGTCGTCGATCAGATCGAGCTTCTCGGTCCCGACGACGAGGCATCCATCCGCGACGCCGAGTGCGGCGCGCAGGCGCTCGCCGATCACGCCGACACGGTGACAGATCTCATCGACGACGCCACCCGCGGGCATTCGTCGCGAATAGCGTTGTCCGACACCGATGGCGGATCGGTCGACTACGCGCAGCTGGCAAGAGCGACCGAACGACTGGCTGGCCGACTCATCGACCTCGGCGTGCGACCCGGCGACGTGGTTGCCGTCCTCGTCCCCCGGAGCATGGCGCAACTGGCCGCCCTACAGGCCGTGCTGCGCGCGGGTGCGGCCTACCTGCCGATCGACACCGACACACCGACCGACCGTGTCACGACGATCCTCGACGACGCGCGGCCCGCCGCCGTCATCGTCGGAACCGACAGCTCGGCACCGATCGGCAACAGTGCGCAAATCAACCACAGTGCACCGACGATCAGCGTCGACGACGGTCTCTTCGACGAGGCCCCTGCGGACTCGGCGACGTCGCCTACGAACGCTGCGCTGCCTCACGTACGCGCCGACGACGGCGCATATGTGATCTACACGTCGGGTTCGACGGGCAGGCCGAAGGGCGTGGTGGTCACCCATCGCAGCGTGGTGAACGTGCTGCGGTGGCGCGCGCAGACCATGCCGGGTGGCGGTATCGTACCCGCCGACACCGTTCTCGCCAAGACGCCGGTGGGTTTCGACGGTGCCGTGTGGGAGTTGTTGCTGCCGTTCACCGTCGGTGCGCGTGTTCTCGTCGCAGAACCGGGCGCACAGCGCGACCCCCGCCGACTCGCCGACCTCATCGGCGCCTATGGCGTGACGACGACGGTCTTCGTGCCGTCGCTGCTCGAGCTGTTCGTCCCCCACCTTCCTGGCCTCGACTCACTGCGTCACATGATCGTCGGCGGCGAGGCGTTACGCACCGAGCTCGTCGACGACGTACTCGCCGCGGCCCCGTCGCTGGCAGTGATCAATGCCTACGGTCCCACCGAGACCACGGTCGTCGTCACCGATCACACGGCAGTTCCACACGCGTCCACCCGTACGGCACCCATCGGACGTCCGATCGCCGGTACCGATCTCCTCGTCCTCGACACGTCGTTGCGGCGTGTACCCGACGGCGCGGTAGGCGAACTGTACGTGCGCGGAACACCGCTCGCCCGTGGGTATCTCGGGCGCCCAGCTCGCACCGCGGGCTCCTTCGTCGCCGATCCGACCGGCGACCAGCCGGGCGCGCGGGTGTATCGGACGGGCGATCTGGTCCGACGTCGAGCAGGCGTCCTCGAGTACCTCGGCCGTATCGACAGCCAGGTGAAGGTGCGCGGAAACCGCGTCGAGCTCGGCGAGATCGAGGCGGCACTGCGTTCGCTTCCGGAGGTCGCCGACGCCGCGGTCGCCGTCGACTCGGATCGGGTCGTCGGCTGGATCGTCGCCGCAAGCGATTCGGAAGACGCCGGCTCGCAGGACGAGTCGTCCGTCGTCGAGTCCGTGACACGTCAACTCTCGACGTTGCTGCCGGACTACATGATTCCGTCACCGCTGGTCGTGCTCGATGCGTTTCCGCTGAATCAGACCGGCAAGCTCGACCGCCGTGCGTTGCCGACGCCGACCGTCGACGGTTCGCAGGGCACCAGCCCGCGGACGTCGCTGGAATCCGACCTCGCCGAGATCTTCTCGGCGGTGCTCGGGACCGACGTCGCCGATATCCACGCGAGCTTCTTCACCCTCGGCGGCCACTCGCTCGCCGCCATCAAGTTGGTCAACCTGATTCGCGGTTCACTCGGGTACGACGTCGGGGTCCGGACAGTGTTCGACGAGCCGAGCATCGCTCAACTAGCCGAGTGGCTCGTCGCCAACGGGGATGCCACGACGACGGAATCGCATTCGGACACAACGAGTTTGCGTCGTCGCGCGGACGCCGAACCGGTGCTCTCCTTCGGTCAGGCCCAGATGCTCACGCTCGCGGGAGTGTCGGGACCCACCAGCACCTACAACGTGCCGCTGCTCTGGCGTCCGGACGGCCCCCAGGGGACGACACCCATCGACCCGGAAGTGTTGCGCGCAGCAGTCCGCGACGTCGTCGACCGCCACGAGATACTCCGAACGCGGTACCCGGACGATCGCCCCGATGTCGTCGTCGCGCCACAGATTCCGGTCCGCGTGGTCTCCGACATCGCTGAGCTGCACGCGGATGCGGCACACGCCTTCGACCTTGCCGCCGAGATACCGATTCGGGTGGCGACAACATCCGAGTTCGCGGTGGTCACGATCCATCACATCGCCACCGACGAGTGGTCGGCAGCGCCGCTGCGTGCCGACCTCGACACGGCGTATCGTGCACGCGCACAACAGATTGCACCCGAGTGGGACGATCTCGCACTGCAGTACTCCGACTTCGCCGCATGGCAGCGGGATCTGCTTGCCGACGACCGCGGTCGACGCGAGCTGGACTTCTGGCGCCGCATTCTCGACGGTTCGCCGGAGGAGCTGTCACTTCCCTACGACCGGGCCCGACCTCCGCGACCGTCAGGTCGTGGCGACGGAGTCCTCGTCGGCGTTCGCCCCGAGACGGTCGTGGCACTCAAGGAGCTTGCCGCATCGACGGGAACGTCGATGTTCATGGTGTTCCAGGCGGCCGTGGCCGTTCTGCTGTCACGACTGGGTGCAGGCACCGACATCCCGCTCGGTTCGCCGGTCACCGTGCGCGACGACGCACGGCTCGACCAACTGGTCGGCTTTTTCCTGAACACCCTCGTGCTGCGCACCGATGTGTCGGGTGACCCGACAGTGGCCGAGCTACTCGCCAGGGTCCGCGCGGCCGACCTGTCGGCGTTCGAGAACAAGGACGTCCCGTTCGAGCAGGTCGTCGAAGCGGTGGCGCAGTCACGCTCGTCGGCGCTCAACCCGCTGTTCCAGACGATGGTGGTCTACGTCGACGGGCGACTCCCCGAGTCACCAACCGACGGAAACACGGGAACCGACGGGGGTGAAGGCATCGCGCCGCCGCTGCCGACGACGGCCAAGTTCGATCTGTCGTTCGACTTCACCGAGGACGCCACCGGCGTGACGCCGCGGGTGGGCGGAGTGATCGAGTACAGCACCGATCTGTTCGATCGGGCGACGGTCGAATCGATGGCCCAACGGCTCGTCATGATCCTGGACTTCATGGCGGCACAACGGGATCGGCCGCTACGCGAGCTCGACATCCGAATCCCGACAGAACTGCGCGACCTGCATCGTCCGCCCGCTCCTGCGACGACCTTCCCTGAGTTGTTCGACGCCGCGGTGGCCCGAGATCGATCTGCGCCTGCGCTCCGAGGGCACGACGGTACTCGCACGTTCGGCGAGCTCGACCTGCGCGTGAAGACAATCGCGGCCAGGCTCGTGGCCGAGGGCATCGGTCCCGAGGACGTCGTGGTCGTGTCGCTGCCCCGTGGTGTGGTCGCGCTCGAAGCGATCTTCGGCGTACTCGTCGCGGGTGCCGCCTACCTCCCCATCGAGCCGGGCACACCACCCGAGCGGGTTGCCGCGATGACCCGCGTCGCAGCGCCGCGACGCGTGATCGACACCCTCGACGACCCGATTCTCGCTCCAACACAAGCCGATTCGGCGCCTGCGCTGAGGCGGACAGTGCCGGTGCTGCCCGATCACCCCGCCTACGTCATCTTCACCTCCGGGTCCACGGGCACACCCAAGGGTGTCGTGGTGCCTCATCGCGGTCTTGCGAACCTCTTCGCGAGTCATCGGCGCATGCTCCATGAGCCCGCACGTCGCCGTGCCGGGCGTGATCGACTGCGCGTGGGCCACGCGTGGTCACTGGCCTTCGACGCCTCGTGGCAACCACAGCTGTGGCTGCTCGACGGCCACGAGGTGAGCATCGTCGACGCCGATACCCAGCACGACGCGCAGGCGCTCGCCGCGCAGTTACGTGCTGAAAGCTGGGATTTCCTCGAGCTGACGCCGTCACACCTGCGCCAACTCGACGGTGCCGAAGAATCCCTGTGCGCCATCGGTTTCGGTGGCGAAGCGGTTCCCGACGCCCAGTGGCAGCGCTATCGCGAACTGACCGGAACCGACGCCTACAACCTGTACGGACCCACCGAGGCGACGGTCGACGCTCTCGTCGCGCGAGCGGCCGACGCCGAGCATCCGGTTGTCGGCCGACCCGTCGACGGTGCGCGCGCCTACGTCCTCGACCCGGCACTCATGCCGGTCCCCGACGGCGTCGACGGTGAGTTGTACCTCGCCGGAGCGGGATTGGCGCGCGGCTACCTCGGTCGCGGCGACCTCACCGCCGAACGATTTGTCGCCGACCCGTTCGCGGCAGACGGGTCGCGGATGTATCGCACGGGCGACACGGTTCGTTGGACGCGAGACGGCCAGCTCGACTTCCGCGGCCGTGCCGACGACCAGGTGAAGATCCGCGGCTTCCGCGTCGAGCTCGGTGACGTCGAGTCGGCGCTGACGTCGGTACCGGGAGTGACGACGGCGCTCGTCGTCGCGCGTGTCGGCAGGCTCGTCGGCTATGTCGTGGCCGATCGGTCCCCAGAAGAGAACTGGGCAGGCGAGAAGCAGGCTCCGGTGGAGCCCGCCACCCTGCGTGCTGCCGTGCGCGCGATGCTGCCCGACTACATGGTGCCCGCGACCGTCGTCGTGCTCGACGCGCTGCCCACCCTGCCGAACGGCAAGATCGATCGCCGCGCACTACCGGAACCGACCTTCGACCACACTGTGCGTCCGCCGGAGACGGACGTGCAGCGCCGAGTGTGTGATGCCGTGGCCGACGTGCTGGAATTGCCGGCCGACCAGGTGGGACTCGACGACGACTTCGCAGAGCTCGGTGGCGACAGCATCGTGGCGATGCAGCTCGTCGCCCGGTTGCGCGCCGAGGGCTTCACACTCAGTCCGCGTGACGTGATGGTCAACCGCACCATCGTCGGACTCGCAGACACACTCGAACGTGCCGGGGCCACAACGGAACTCCCCCGGGTGGCCGCGGGCGTCGTGCCTGCCACCCCGATCGTCGGCTGGCTCGACGAACTCACGAGCGGCAACCCCGAGCACATCGGTGGCTTCCACCAATCAGCGCTGCTCACGGTTCCCGCGAGTCTCGACGTCGACGCGCTCACAGAGGCGCTCAGCATTCTCGTGTCGCGCCACCACATGCTGCGTGCACGACTCGTCGCCACCACGTCGCCGTGGCACTTCGAGATCCCCGAGATCGGCGAGCACACAACCGAATCCGGCGCCGTGCCCGAGGTGCTCGTCGTCGACGGCAGTGAGGGAGATCTGATCGAGCTCGCACGCACTGTGCGCGCTCGCCTGGATCCCGTGGCAGGACGCATGGTCGCGGCCGCGTGGAGCGATCGGGGCGATGAACCGGGCCGCCTGCTGGTGGCCATCCATCACCTCGTCGTCGACGGTGTGTCGTGGCGCGTGCTCGTCCCGGAACTGATTGCCGCGTACACGCAGCTGACCGCAGGCGTTGCACCGGAGGACATCTCGCTCGCGCAGGTATCGACCGACTTCGGTGCGTGGGCGCGCGAGTTGGCGGAGTTGGACCGCAGTGGTGAGACAGACCTCTGGCGTCAGATCGCCGCCGATGTCGATCCGCTGGCCGTCTTCTCGCGTGCCCTCGATCCCGCTCGTGATCGCCAGGGCACCGTGCTCCGACATCGCGTCGATGTCGATACCGATGTCGCGCGGGAGATCCTGGGTCCGGTCGGCGCGCGGCTGGGTGTCGGCGTCGACGAGGTGCTGTTGGGCGCGTTCGGTGCGGCGATCGGCACCCCGACGCTCGTCGACTCCGAGGGGCACGGCCGCGTCGAACATCTCGTTCCGGGCGCCGATCTCACCGGCACCGTCGGGTGGTTCACGGCCGTCCATCCGATCCGGGTCGGCGGTACCGACGACGCCGCAACGCAGGCGAGAGATCTCGCGCTGCAATGGGCGACGATCCCGGACGGTGGCGTCGGGTACGGGCTGCTGCGGTACGGTTCCGCGAGCGGCGACGAAAGCAGCGGCCGGGAGGTCATCGACCTACCCAGCGCGGCCATCGAGTTCAATTACGTTGGTCGGTACCGTGATTTCGCGTTCGACGGGTGGTCGATGGCGCCCGAGTCGGTCGACATCGGACCCGACGACGAGATGCCCGCCGGTTACGGACTCATCGTCGACGTCGCGACGGTCGACGGTCCTGACGGGCCGCGACTGTCGGCAACATGGAACTACCAGCCCGGAATGATCGACGCACATGCCATTGCGCGTCTGGCAGAACGATGGCTGGCTGCCCTCACTGAACTGGCGAACGTGCATACCGGCGAGACGGAAGGTGGTCGATGAGCGGCAAGGTACGTGGGGTCCTGATCGATATCAGTCCCCTGCGCGAGAGCGCGGCCTTCCGCCGCATCTTCTGCGCCCGACTCATCTCGATCATCGGCATCGGGCTCCTCATGGTGTCGGTGCCGATCCAGATGTACGACCTCACCGGATCGTCGGCGCAGGTCGGCGCGGCGACTGCCGTCACGGGCGTCACGACGTTCGTCGGCATGCTGGTTGGCGGTGTTCTCGCCGACCGGTTCGATCGCAAGAAGCTCATTCTTCTCGGACGCACGGGCGCGGCACTGAGCTTCGCAGGCCTCGCGCTGAACGCTTTCGGTGTATTCGGCACGACGTCGGTGGTGGCTCTGTACGTTCTTGCGGGCGTCGACGGGCTGATCGGCTCGCTCTCGACGTCGGCGTTGATGGCGGCGGTGCCGACGCTGATCCCGCGAGACAAGCTCGTGGCCGTCGGCGCACTCAGTTCGCTGACCGTGCGGGTGGGAACCGCGATCTCGCCTGCCATCGCGGGCCTGATCATCGCGGCTGCCGGCGTCGAGTGGGCCTACACCATCGCAGCGATCCTGGCGACCCTGACGGTGCTGATCCTGCTGGGTCTCCCATCGATGCCTCCCACTGCGGCAACCCTCGGCGCAGAGTCGGAGTCGTCGTCCGGAGAAGCTCAGGTCAACGCCGCGGACGCGGCACACAGCGACTCGCCGCAATCACTCATCGAGTTCCTCACCTCGCAACGAGTCGTGCTCGGCGTGATGATCGTCGGTGTTCTGGCGATGCTGGGCGCGGGACTCGTGGCACTCCTTCCCGCGCTCGTGGCGGAGCGGTTCGGCGGCGACGCCAGAGCAACCGGCCTGCTGTACGCGGCCGTCGCCTGTGGCGCGATGCTCGGCGCACTCACCAGTGGATGGTTGGCAGGGGTACGGCGTCCGGGCGTCGTGTTGCTCGGCGCACTCGCGGGCGCAGCGCTCGTCCAGGTGCTCTTCGGGTTCGCACCGGTCGCATGGCTCGCGATCGTCCTGCTGTGCATCGTCGGATATCTCGAGGCGACGCAGGAAGTGCTCCGGTACTCCCTCATCCAGCACCACACCCCCGGGCCGCTGCTCGGACGGGTGAACGGCATCTGGATGGCCCAGGAGGTCGGCGGCGTGACGATCGGTGCGCTCGTCGCAGGCGTCTTCGGCACGATCTGGACCGCATCGGACGCCATCGTCTACTACGGACTCGCACTGCTCGTCCTCTCGATCATCGCGGCCTTCGCGCTCCGAGCGGTCGTCGCAGTACGTAACGACCGCCCGGTGGAGAGCACGCTGTCCTGAGCGGTCTGAGAGGCCTGAGCGGTCAGAAGGGTCGGAAGGGTCAGCCCGCGAGGATCTCGCGAAGCTTCTTGCGGCTCACCTTGCCGACGCCGGTCTCGGGGAATTCATCGATGATCTTGACGATGTCGGGGAGCTTCCACTCGGCGAGGCCGTTTTCGCGGACAAAGCGTCGGATACCCGCGAGGTTCGGCGGATTGTCGGCGTCGTCGGCGATCAGGTAGGCGCAGGTGCGCTCACCGAGATAGGGGTCGGCTACCGCCACCACGATGGCGTCGCGCACCGCAGGGTGTGTCAGCAACTGTTCTTCGAGTTGCTCGGCGGACACCTTCTCGCCACCGCGATTGACACGATCACCGCCACGACCCCGCACCACGACGTTGCCCTCTGCTGTCAGCTCGACGACATCGCCCGTGCGGTACCACCCGTCGATCGCGAACGACGACGGACTCGCGTCCTGCCAATACGATCGAATCGTGTACGGCCCCTGTGTCTCCAGGAAGCCAGGTCCGGCACCGACGTCGACGCCGTCCTCGTCGACGAGCCTGACCTGGTCGTCTGCCGACATCGGACGGCCCTGCGTCGTGGTGATCACGTCGATCGGATCGTCGAGTCGCGTGTAGCAGACCAGGCCCTCGGCCATACCGAACACCTGCTGCAGGCGCACCCCGAGTGCCGGGCCGATGCGGCGTGCGAGTTCGTCCGGGCAGCGCGCACCTCCGACCTGAATGACGTCGAGAGACGAGAGGTCGAAAGATGTTCCGGCCTCGGCGGTTTCGGTCCACAGCCGCGCAAGGGGCGGCACGAGGCCGGTCATCGTCACGCCCTCGCGCGCCACCATCTCCCATGCGACGGACGGCGCGGGCGACGCGGTGAGGGCGATCGTCCCACCGGCACACATCGCGCCGAGAATGCCTGGCGAACTCATCGGGAAGTTGTGTGCGACGGGCAGCGTCGCGAGATAGACCGTGTCGGCGGTGACGCCGCAGAGTTCATTACTGCGACGCACGCTGTAGAGGTAGTCGTCGTGTGTGCGCGGAATGAGCTTGGGGATGCCCGTACTTCCACCCGACAACTGCAGGAAGGCGAGCTCGGCGGGGTTCGCGCGGTCGTGCTCGAGCGGTTGCGCCAACAACGCGTCGAGGTCGTCGGCGTCGATCCACCGGGTCACCGAATCAACCTGCGCCGCAATGGTGTCGGCGAGTCCGCGATAGTCGAATCCCGCGTCCTCGCGTGGCGAGATGATCGCGGTGGCACCGGCAGCGCGCGCGATACCGACGAGTTCGCCTGCACGATGAGCGGGAAGCGTGAACACCGGGATCGCGCGGAGTCGGAACAGCGCGAAGACGGCTTCGACGTAGCAGACCCGGTTCGGGATCTGCACCAGCACACGATCATCTGGCGCAATCCCGAGTTCGACGAAGCCGGCCGCGATCCGGCTGACGCGATCGTTCAACTCCGCGTAGGTGAGCCCGCGGTGGATGTCGACGACAGCGGTATGGTCGGCGGACGCCGGGTCGTCGGCCCGAGAGCGCAGGACGTCGTCGAACGTCTCCCCCACCCACAGTCCGTCGGCTCGATATTTCGCTTCCAGTTCCGGGGGCCATGGAGACACGAGCATAAAGGTGAGGCTACCCTAATGGCGTGGCTATCCCGACGATCACCCCGTACCAGATTCCCGACGGACCGTTCCCGCAGCGCGTCGACTGGAAGTTGGAACCCTCGCGCGCCGCACTGCTGATCCACGACATGCAGAACTACTTCATCGACGCCTACGATACGCAGGCCGAACCGATGGCGACCGCGCTCCCGAACATGGTCGCCATTCGTGCGGCAGCCACCGCCGCAGGCATACCCGTCGTCTACACGGCACAGCCCGGCGATCAGCATCCCTCACGACGAGGAATCCTGGCCGACTTCTGGGGCCGTGGACTCGATTCCGGCCGTGACGAGCACATCATTCCCGCACTGGCTCCTCGCCAGGGCGACATCACCGTCACCAAGTGGCGGTACTCGGGATTTCAGCGCACCGATCTGAGACACCTGTTGGCACGGCACGGGCGTGATCAGCTCATCGTGATCGGCGTGTACGCCCACATGGGGTGCATGATCAGCGCAACCGAGGCGTTCATGATGGACGTCGAACCGTTCTTCGTTGCCGACGCCGTCGCCGACTTCACGCGCGACGAGCACACGATGGCGTGCGAGTACGTCGGAAAGCGTGCGGGACGGGTCCTCACCACCGACGACGTTGTCGACGCACTGCGTAAAGGCGCAACGTCAGAATCGGACACCCCCGCGCGCGGGGCGCGCAGCCATGCCTGATTCTGCGCTGCCTGATCCTGCCCTGCCTGATCCTGTGTTGCTTCAACCTGGGTCGCTCGCGGGAACACGTGCGGTTGTCACCGGCGCCGCGGGGGGTATCGGGGCAGCCGTCACCGCGTTGCTGCGCGCACACGGATCCTCCGTCGACGCGTGGGATCTGGTGCACGACAGCGGTATCCGTCGTGTCGATGTGACGGATCGGCAGGCGGTCGGTGAAGCGTGGAGGGCGGCGACGCAGACGGGCCCCGTCGATATCGTCATCTCGGCCGCCGGAGTGATGTCCGACGACTGGGATACCTGCATGGCCGTGAACGCGGGTGGGGTGCGCAATCTGCTCGACGTCTCACTCGACGACCTCACCGCGCGACGGAGCGGATCCGTCGTGGTCGTCTCGAGCAACGCGGGAGCCACCCCGCGATCGGGCCTGGCCGCGTACGGCGCATCCAAAGCCGCCGCGACGTCGTACGCACGCAGTCTCGGACTTCGGGTCGCGCCGTACGGTGTCCGCGTCAACATCGTCTCCCCCGGTTCCACCGACACGCCGATGCTGCGGGGAATGTGGACCGACGACGCTGACCGCGACCGGGTACTCGCCGGAGAACCAGATGCCTATCGACTCGGAATACCGTTGGGACGCATAGCAAGTCCCGAAGATGTTGCATCGACGGTGGTATTCCTCGCGTCGAACGCCGCACGCCACATCACCATGCACGACCTTCGCGTCGACGGAGGTGCGACGTTGGACATGTGATGTGCGATGTACCGTCCGAAACTGACATACCCGACACAGACGATTGGATTGAAGTGAAGAAAACGCGCGCGACGCGGGCACTCGCGGTTCTGCTGACAGCAGGACTCATCGGTTTCCTGGCCGCATGCTCGTCCTCGGAGGACGACGCATCGTCGTCGTCATCGGAATCGTTCGCCCCCGTGACGATCGACCACGAGTTCGGCAGCACCACGATCGACAAGAAGCCGACCAAGGTGGTCAGCCTGATCACCGACTGGACCGACACCCTTGCGGCGCTGGATATCCCGATCACCGCTGAGTTCGTTCCGCAGGGCACCCCGAGCTTCGAGTGGACGCCCAAGCACGACTCCGAGGTGATCCAGGTTGCAGACATCTCGCAGGTCAGCGTCGGCGAGATCGCCAAGTACCAACCGGATCTGATCCTGGCAGGCTATGTCGGCGACAAGAGCCGCTACGACAAGCTGGCTGAGATCGCACCGACGATCCCCGTCCTGACCAAGGGCGCGACGGTCGATACGTGGGAGAAGATCGCCACCACCACCGGGCAGATCTTCGGCAAGCAGCAGCAGGCAACCGAACTCGTCGACTCGACGAACAAGAAGATCTCCGACTTCAAGGCGAAGTACCCCGCGGCCGTCGGCAAGACGTTCACCTTCGCACAGGTCGGTCCGACCGGCCAGGTCGGTGCGATCAACACCACCGACGATGCCGCCGCAGGTCTGATCGCCCAGCTCGGTTTCACCCTGAACCCGAAGGTCGCAGCGGAGCACAAGGAGGGTTCGACGCGCTCGCTCATCTCTGCCGAGCGAATCGACCTGCTCGACTTGGATCTGCTCGTTGTCTACACCCCGGGCGGCGATCCCGCTGTCGCAGAGCGTGTTCCGGGTTGGTCGTCGCTGCCCGCGGTCCAGAAGGGCACCGTGGTGTTCCTCGACGACAAGACGCAGCCCGCATTCAGCGTGCCCAGCGCACCGTCGGTCGGATTCGTGATCAACACCCTCGATCCCGTGGCCGCCAAGTTCTGAGGCCTGCGCCGGGGAGAGAAACCCACCACAAAGACTGCGTCCCGCTCACCGATTCCTCGGTGAGCGGGACGCAGTCTTTGTAGATCGTTGTAGCGCTGACGCGCTGCGATCAGGCCGTCGGCCAGCGGAGCCCTTCGGACCATGCCAGCGCGTTCGTTTCCGCGTAGACACCGACGCCGTGGCCGGCCTGGTAGGTCCGCAGATCGACATTGACGCCGTTCGCCTTCGCGCGGTCAACCCACCGCTGTGTCAGCGGCGCGAATGCCACCGGATCGAGTGCGCCCTGCTGGAGCAGAATCGGTGCTGGATAACCCTTTTCGGGGACGTACGTCACCGAGCGCAAAGCCGGGATCAGCGGACCCTCGTTGAACGGCTTCGCAACGAGTTGCCCGACGGTCATCCCCTTTGTCGCGCGACCCTGATTCGGGTAGCACAGCGTCTGCGCGTCTTTCACGACCTTGCGCCCCTGCGGGGTCAGGTAGGAATCGACGTCCACATCGGGTCGCGCGACCTTGAGTCCCGCGAGCACGTACGAGAAGTAGGTGACGTAGTCGGGCACCTCGACCGGCGGAACGCCCGGTCGGATCGCCGAGAAGTAGTCGGCGATGTCGACGGGCGGTGAGGTCGCGGCGACACCGACATTGGTCAACTCGGGAGCGTACGACGGCGTGAGATGACCCGCCCACAACGCGGCGTGTCCACCCTGCGAACCACCCGTGGACACAAAGCCCTTCGAGGTCTGCACTCCGGTGAACTGTGGGGTCACGACGCGCGCCGCGCGAACGGAATCGAGGATGTTCTTGCCTGCGATGTCGCCGTCGAGGTAGGCGTGCACACCGGGGCCGCCGATACCCGCGTACTCGGTCGCCGCGATGACATAGCCCTTCTTGAGCCACGGACCAAGCCAGGAGTCGTAGCGCCCCTGATGCCCCATGCGGTCGGTGACGGTGCAGTCGTCGCCGAGGCCCGCGGTGCCGTGACCGTAGGCCAGGACGCGATAGCCATCCTTCGGTGCGGCGACCGCGGGAATCATGATCGTGGCACGCACGGGCACGAGCGTGCCGTCACTCTGCGGCGAAAGGTAGGTCACGGCAACAACTTTGCCCGCACCTGCGACCTTCGCGTCCGGCCTGTCGGTGATGTCCTCGGCGCTGAGCACCGTGCCCGCGGTGGCAGGCGCTGCAGCAGCGGGGGTTGCGGTGAGCGTGGGCACCAACCCGATCACCACCGCGACGAGTACGGATACCACCGACCCAAGCATCGCGGCGAAACGACGCCGCGGGATCCTGGCCAGAGAACGCATGAGACCGCCTTCCTTACAGACACGGCGCCCGACATTAGGCGACCCTAAGCAACGTAGCAGGTCATCTGGGTCTCGCCGTCGATGGCCCTTCGGTCACCGACGATCGAAGGAGGCGAGGATTTCCTGCGCAGCCAGGGCGGGCGTCAGGTCGCCGGATCCGACACGCGCTTCGACGTCACTGCGGATCCCGGCGACCTCCGGGCTGGCCGCCAGGCGATTGAGCAACTCGTCGCGCACCATCGTCCACGTCCAGTCGATCTGCTGGCGGCTGCGCCTCGCGTCGAACTCGCCCGCGTCGACCAGCACGGAATGATGGCGCTCGACGGCCTGCCAGAAGTCGTCGACGCCGGTGTTCTCGAGTGCGCTCATCGTCAGGACGGGTGGCACCCACAGCGCGTCGTGCGGATAGATCAGCTTGAGCGCGTTCTTCAGTTCGCGCGCAGCCCCTTTGGCCTCGGTCAGATGCGAGCCGTCGGCCTTGTTCACCACGATGACGTCGGCGAGTTCGAGCACGCCCTTCTTGATGCCCTGCAGCGAATCGCCTGTCCGCGCGAGGGTGAGGAACGTGAAGGTATCGACCATGTTGGCGACGGTCACCTCCGACTGACCGACGCCGACCGTCTCGACGAGCACGACGTCGAATCCGGCGGCCTCGACGAGCACGATGCTCTCGCGGGTTGCCTTCGCGACGCCACCGAGTGTGCCCGACGTCGGAGACGGGCGGATGTAGGCGTCGGGGTGCACGGCGAGCGTGCCCATGCGTGTCTTGTCGCCGAGTATCGAACCACCCGTGCGCGTCGACGACGGGTCGACTGCCAGAACCGCGACGCGGTGGCCCTGCTCGATGAGGTGCATGCCGAGCGCTTCGATCGTCGTCGACTTGCCGACGCCGGGCACACCGGTGATCCCCACGCGAAACGACTTCCCGGCATGCGGGGTGAGCGCCAACAGCAACTCCTGTGCCGCCGCACGGTGATCCGGTCGCGTTGACTCGACCAAGGTGATCGCCCTCGCGAGATCGGCGCGACGATCACCGAGCACACCGTCGGTCAGCGCCTGAACATCAACCCGACGTTGCACTCCCATTAACCGGCAGCCACCTCTGGCAACTCGATGTCGAGGCTGCTTGCGAGCTTGGAGATCAACTCGACGGCGGAATCGGCGATCACGCTGCCGGGCGGGAAGATGGCGGCCGCACCTGCCTCGTAGAGCTCATCGAAATCGCCCGGCGGGATGACGCCGCCGACGACGATCATGATGTCCTCGCGACCGACGTCGGCCAACGCCTGACGGAGCGCAGGTACCAGGGTGAGGTGACCCGCCGCCAACGATGACACCCCGACGACGTGGACGTCGTTGTCGGCAGCCTGCGCGGCGACCTCTTCCGGCGTGGCGAACAGGGGGCCGACGTCGACGTCGAAGCCGAGGTCGGCGAAGGCGGTCGCGATCACCTTCTGTCCGCGATCATGGCCGTCCTGACCCATTTTCGCGACGAGCACGCGGGGTCGTCGACCCTCCGCCTCCGCGAAACGTCGAACGATGTCGGTCGCCGCGTCGATGTTGCTCACGTCGCCTGCCTCATGCCGGTACACCCCGCTGATGGTCTTGATCTGCGCCTGATGGCGACCATAGACCTTTTCCAGGGCGGCCGAGATCTCGCCGACGGTCGCCTGATGACGTGCCGCCTCGATCGCGAGAGCCATCAGGTTGTTGTCCAGACCACCCGAGGTGTCGGTCGACGCGGCGGCGCGGGTGAGATCGGCAAGTGCAGCATCGACCGCGGCCTGATCGCGTTGTGTCCGAAGCCTTTTCAGCTTCTCGAGTTGCTCGGCCCGCACCTTGGAGTTCTCGACCTTGAGGACCTCGATCTCCTCGTCGTCGTCGACTCGGTACTTGTTCACGCCGATCAGTGGTTGCTGCCCGGAGTCGATGCGCGCCTGTGTGCGGGCGGCGGCCTCCTCGATGCGGAGTTTCGGCAGACCCTCGTTGATGGCCTGCGTCATGCCGCCGGTCTCCTCCACCTCCGCGATGTGGCGACGAGCCTTGTCGGCGAGTTGCGCGGTGAGCCACTCGACGTAATTCGACCCCGCCCACGGATCGATGGGACGCGTGGTGCCCGACTCCTGTTGGAGCAGTAGCTGCGTGTTGCGGGCGATCCTGGCCGAGAAGTCGGTCGGCAGAGCGATGGCCTCGTCGAGCGCGTTGGTGTGCAACGACTGCGTGTGGCCCTGCGTCGCAGCCATTGCCTCGACGCAGGTGCGTGCCACGTTGTTGAAGACGTCCTGCGCCGTCAGCGACCATCCGGAGGTCTGCGAGTGTGTGCGCAGCGACAGCGATTTCGGGTTTTTGGGGCTGAACTGCGCCACCAGCTCACTCCACAGCAGCCGTGCGGCGCGAAGCTTGGCGACCTCCATGAAGAAGTTCATGCCGATGCCCCAGAAGAACGAGAGTCGGGGCGCGAACTTGTCGATGTCGAGGCCGGCCTCGATGCCTGCGCGGATGTACTCGACGCCGTCGGCAAGCGTGTAGGCGAGTTCGAGATCGGCTGTCGCTCCGGCCTCCTGGATGTGATAGCCGGAGATCGATATCGAGTTGAACTTCGGCATCTTCGCGCTGGTGTAGGCGAAGATGTCGGAGATGATCCGCATGGAGGGCTTGGGCGGATAGATGTAGGTGTTGCGGACCATGAACTCTTTGAGGATGTCGTTCTGGATGGTCCCGGCCAACTTCTCCGGCGGCACACCCTGCTCTTCGGCGGCAACGACATACAACGCCAGGATGGGCAGCACGGCGCCGTTCATCGTCATCGACACCGAGACTGCGCCCAGGTCGATGCCGTCGAAGAGCTGACGCATGTCGAGGATCGAGTCGATCGCGACGCCCGCCATACCCACGTCACCTGCGACGCGCGGGTGGTCGGAGTCGTAGCCGCGGTGGGTTGCGAGGTCGAAGGCGACCGACAAACCCTTCTGCCCGGCCGCCAGGTTGCGTCGGTAGAAGGCGTTCGACTCCGCGGCCGTCGAAAAGCCCGCGTACTGACGAATCGTCCACGGCTGGTTCACGTACATCGTGGGGTATGGACCCCGGATGAAGGGGGCGGCGCCGGGGATGGAGTCGAGCGGATAGGGGTGCTCGGCGTCGCGGGTGACGGCGTCGCGGTCGGCCCGGGTGTAGATGGGCTTGACGTCGATCTGTTCGGGTGTGCTCCAGATGACCTGCTCCGTCGTGTAGCCATTTGCCGCTGCGAGCGTGTCGATCGCGTCGGCGACATCCGACGACCCCGCGGTGGCCGCGAAATCGCCTGCGCCGTCGAGATCGACGTCGGCGAAGCTACCGATGGTTCCCGTCTGCTGCGTACCCGTCTGCTGTGTTTCGGTCATGCCGAGGCTCCCGAGGTGTTCGACCCGGCCGGGGTCGATGTGGTCAGCGTGTCAAAGAGATCGTTCAGGGTGGCGACGGCGTCGATACCGACACGGAGCGACCCGTCGGGCTTCGCCTGCGCTTCGGATTCGGTTGCAGGCCACTCCTTTTCAGGGCCGGCGAGAAGCACATTGCCGATTCCGGCCGCGCGTGCCGCCGCAAGTGCGGCAGGCCCGTCGTCGGCATAGCGCTGCTTGGTTCCACAGATGACCGCGATCGGGGTGTCGGCCGCCGTTGCGAGGTCGGCGATGTCGTCGGCGGTCACCGGTCCGGGGTTGATGACCGCGATACCGCCTGCGGCAAGGAGGTTCGCCACGAAAGTGGTACGACCGTTGTGTTCTGCGACGCTCCCTAGCGGCAGCAGCAGCACCGTCGGACGACGTCCGGTGTCGGCGAGCGCGGCGTCGGATCGGTCGCGCAATTCCTCGAATGCACGTCCCACCCGTGCGAGCCGCGGACCGCCGGTCGCGAGGGCGGTTGCGTCTGCGGTGTCGGGGCCGAGCGGCTTCTCGTCGAGGTTGGGGAATTCGCTCACGCCGGTGACCGGCTTACGCCGGTGCGCCACCTCAACGTCGCGTCGTGCCAGGGATTCGCCGATACGGTCGGCGACCCAGTCCGACGAGAGTGCGGCGCGGTAGCCACCGGCCGCTTCGATGTCGGTGAAGACCGCCCACGCGTTGGATGCGAGGTCGTCGGTGAGGCTTTCGACAAACCACGAGCCGCCCGCCGGGTCGAGGACGCGGCCGACGTTCGATTCCTCGAGAAGCAACAGTTGGGTGTTGCGGGCGATACGTCGGGTGAACGTCGACCCCGACGTACGCTTCGATGCAGGCAGCGCGGCATCGTAGGGCAGGACGCTCACCTGGTCGGCGCCACCGACACCCGCGCCGAATGCCGCAACCGTGCTGCGCAGCATGTTCACCCAGGGATCCCGCTGGGAGTACATCGAGAGTGCTGTCACCGCGTGGGTGAGCGCACCACCGACCTCCGGCGCGCCGACGACACCGGCCACGCGCGCCCAGATCTTACGCAGCGCACGCAGTTTAGCGATGGATGCGAACTGGTCGTCGTCTACCGACACACCGAACGACACCTGGGTCAACGCCTGCGCCGGGGTCAATCCGGCGTCGGTGAGGTCACGCAGATGTGTGAGGGCCGCTCCGACGATGAGCGCGATCTCGAGGCCGTTGTCGGCGCCTGCGGTGGCAAAGTCGGCACCGTCGACGCGGAACGCACGCAGGGCGGGGTCGGGATTCGAGACTGCCAGCGCCGTGGCCTGCGCCGCGTCCACGGTCGGTCGGCCGCTGTACGCCGCAGTCAACGGCGAGAGTCCCAGCGAATGCGTGGTGCCGACCGTGGGTGCGGTGGTCACCGGCGGCTCCGGCGCGCCCGCACGGATCGCAGCGAATGCCTCGGCCGCCGCGATTCCGTCGGCCCCGGCGTCGAGCGTCACCGGCGCGAGATCGAGATAGACGCCGTCGAGCACCGTGGCGAGGTCATCGGCTGCCACAGCCCCGCCGACCGCGATCCACAGGCCGCTGGTGCCGTTGTTCATCGCCTCGAGGATCTCGGTGTTGACCGCCGCTGCGTCGACCGTCGGGTCGTCGCCGAATCGTTCGGTGACTCGCCAACCGGCCGTCACATCGCGCGCGGGATCTGCACCTCGAACGAAGGGAAACGCCCCGGGCAGTCCGGGCTCGGGGGTTTCGTCCTTGCGGGTGTAGAGCGGCCGCACCGTGAGGCCGTCGGCTGTCGAGGTCGACAGCAGGGCTTCCGGAGTATCGGGAAGGTCGGCGACGTCGACACGTCGCGACTTGGCGAGCACCGCAGCCGCCGACTCCGACCAGTGTTGGTAGGCCTCGTCGAGTGCCGGGTCTGACTGCACAGGCTGATCATTCATGTGGTCTGGCTAACCTCCGTGATGCTCCTGTTGGGCGCGTAACCGAACCTTAGCCGATCGTTCGCTCGGTCGGGTAAGCGCTCCATGGAAGCAGTTCGCCACAAGGGACGACGAGTAGAGTTACCCGGTGCCCTCAGAGACCGTGTCCCCGACGCCTACACAGGATGTCGGGGACCGTGCGGCACGCAGACGTCTGGTCCGCAACGCGGTCATCGCGTTCATCGCGGTGTGCGCTGTGCTGGTCACGTCGTACCTGGTCCCCGTGCCGACGGTCGCGAGCGTCCGTAGTTGGGGCGAGGACCTCGGACCGGGGTTCGTCTGGGTCTTCTTCCTCGCGTACGCGCTCGTCACCGTATTTCCCATCCCCCGCACCGTGTTCACGGTGTCCGCGGGCGTGCTGTTCGGGCCCGTCGTCGGACTCATCGGCGCACTGATCTCGACAGCGGTTGCCGCGACGCTCGGATTTCTGCTTGCGCGGTGGGCAGGGCGCGATCGGGTCACGCCATTCCTGAGCCGCCCGGTTGTCATGACGATCGACGCGAGGCTTGCTGCACGCGGCTGGCTGGCGATCGGATCGCTGCGATTGATCCCGATCTGTCCGTTCTGGTTGTTGAACTGGTGCGCCGGGCTCTCGTCCGTGCGGCTACTCCCCTACCTGACCGCGTCGGTCATCGCGTCTGCGCCGGGCACCGTCGCGGTGGTCCTGCTCGGTAATGCCCTCACCGGCGAGCGCAATCCTCTGCTCATGCTCTTGAGCGCGACCTTCTTCGCCGTCGGGGTCATCGGACTGATCGTCGACGTCCGACTACCGGTACGCGAGCAGTCGACCACTGCGTAAGCGCGGCCTCACTCGGTTCGCAGCGCCTCATCGTCGGCCGTCGTAGCGGGAGACGCGGTGTCGGCCAAATCGTTCGCGGCAGGTTGGGGCTCGGCGTACGGCAGCGACGACCGCACGGGACGCGCAGTCACCTCGGGGGCGACGGGCTTGCGCGCAACGGCCTCGGCCTCTGCTACCGCCTGCGCGACCTTGGGATCTGATGCGAGAGAGAACCAGTCCTCGGTCTCGGCGTCGTCGACCTCCGGGGCCGATTCGTCGTGGTTGGGCTCGTACCGGAACACGCCGTCATCACCCTGCTGAGCGAACGACCTCGCGAATCCCTGCAGCGCCGAGCCGAAATCGGTGGGGAGCACCCAGACCTTGTTCGCCTCACCCTTGGCCATCTCCGGGATCTGCTGCAGGTACTGGTAGGCGAGAACCTCGGGCGTCGGCTTGCTCGACTTCACCGCGGCAAATGTCTTCTCGATGGCCTTGGCCTCGCCTTGCGCCTGCAGGTAGACCGCCGCGCGATCGCCCTGGGCGCGCAGAATGCGTGACTGCCGGTCGGCCTCCGCGCCGAGAATCGCAGCCTGCTTGGCGCCCTCCGCCGCGAGGATCTGGCTCTGCTTGTTACCTTCGGCCGTCTTGATCGCCGACTCACGCTGGCCCTCGGCGGCGAGGATCGTCGCGCGCTTCTCCCGGTCGGCCTTCATCTGCTTCTCCATCGACTCCTGGATCGACGGAGGCGGCATGATCGACTTCAGTTCGACGCGAGCCACTCGCAAGCCCCACCTGCCGGTCGCCTCGTCGAGGACACCACGCAGCTGCCCGTTGATCGAGTCACGAGAGGTCAGCGTCTCCTCGAGAGTCATGCCACCGACGACGTTGCGCAACGTGGTGATGGTGAGCTGCTCGACACCCGCGATGTAGTCGTCGATCTCGTAAACCGCCGACCGCGGGTTGGTCACCTGGAAGTACACGACCGTGTCGATCGACAGGGTCAGGTTGTCCTCGGTGATCACCGGCTGCGGCGGAAACGACACGACACGTTCACGGATGTCGACCCGTGCGCGAATGCGATCGATGAACGGCAGCAGGAGCGTCAACTGACCGGAGACGGTTCGCGTGTAGCGACCGAGCCGTTCGATCACCGCGGCCTCGGCCTGCGGAATCAGTGCTACCGATTTCGCCAGGACCACCACAACGAGGAGCACCAGCAGGATCACCACGGCCAGGCCGATGTATTCCATTGCCATTCATCCCTTCCAGACGACAGCGGTCGCGCCGTCGATCTGCACGATCGTCACATGTTCACCCGGCTCGATGGTCTCGGCCGGGTCCATCGACCGCGCCGACCAGATCTCGCCGCCGATCTTCACCCGACCGTCATTGCCGTCGATCTGCTCGGTCACGATTCCCTGCTTGCCCTCCAACGCCTCGGTGTTGGTGAGCACGCGCGGTCGACTCAACATGTGGCGCTTGGCAACCGGCCGCACGACGGCGACCAGCAGGATGGACACCACGGCGAAGACGACTCCGTCGACCCATATCGGTGGATCGAACGCGACGTCGACACCCGCGGTGGCAAACGCACCACCTGCGAGCATGAGAAGGACGAGATCGCCACTGAAGATCTCTCCGATCAGCAGCACGATCGCGGCGGCAAGCCAGATCAGTGCGCTCATATATTCATTGTGCCAGAACGAATCCGACAAACCAGACGACGAGCAGAAACTGTGCCGCCTGGTCAGTCGTCGCCGGGCGTGAGCGTCACGAAGTCGATCAGCTCTTCGACCGACCGCAACAGCGGAACCTCGAGATCACGAAAGTCGTTGACTCCGGCCAGAACTCGACGCCAGCCGTCCTGCGGTGTGCCCCATCGAAGTCGTGCACAGATACCGGTCTTCCAGTCCTCACCACGCGGAACATCAGGCCACTTCGTGATCCGCACCGATGACGGCTTCACCGCCTGCCAGACGTCGATATAGGGATGCCCGCACACCAGAACGTTCTCGCCGACGTCCGCGGTCAGTCGCTCCTCCTTGGATCCCGCGACGAGATGATCGACCAGAACGCCGACGCGGCGATGCGGTGCCGGACCGAACTCCGCCAACGCGGATTCGAGATTGTCGAGTCCGTCGAGACTCTCCACGACGACGCCTTCCGCACGGAGGTCGGCGCCCCACACACGCTCGATGAGGGTGGCGTCGTGCACACCCTCGACAAACAATCGACTCGCTCTGGCTTGCCGTGCACGTTGTTGCGGTAGCGCCCGCGATCCGGATGCGGTGCGCGACGCGGCCTGCGGACCGCGGGTCCGCGGACGCACGAGCGTCACCGGCTTCCCGTCGATGAGAAACGCCCCCGGCAGCATCAGGAACACGCGCGATCGTCCGTGACGATCCTCGAGTCGCACCAGGTCGCCGGAGTAGCTCTTCTCCAAGCCGATGACGGCACCACAGAAGCCGGTCGCGGCGTCCTCGACAACCAGGTCACGTTCGGCCGCCACCTCTGGAGGCCTCGGCTTGGCCCGGCGCGGCGTCGCCAGCACGTCTCGTCCATATCGATCGTCGCTCACTCCGGACACGCTAAGGGCAGACCCGACGCGCTGCGTGTCGCCACGCCGGGCACCTCCATGACGTGTCGGTGTCGATGTCGATGCGCGCGTGAGGTCGGTGCGCGCGGCGCGCGTGAGTCGATGCGCGCAGCGCGCGTGAGCCGCCATCGGTATCGTGATTCCTCGTGACCAGTACCGACCACACCGTGACGCGAGCGTGGCCAGCGTGCGCGCTCGGCGGCTGGGCCGCGGCGTGGCTGGCGGGCCGATGCTCACCCGACGACGTGGCCGACACACTCGCGATCTTCGCCGATCACCACGCGGTCGACGACCGCACCGACCACCCGCGCGTCGGCGACGACGGCGTTCTCGGACTCCTCTCGCTCCTACGCGGTGCCACGGCGATGTCGGTGCGTCTGCCGTCAGCAGGCGACCCACACGGTCTGCCCCCCGGACCTGCCACGTCTGCGTGCTTCGCAGCCGGCGAAGTCCTGCTTGTCGACGATGAGATCGGAAAGCGCGCAGGTCCCCTCGCGCTCGTCCCCGACCTCGATGCCGACGTATGCCGGTGGTCTGTGTACCGCTACTCCGCCCCGCTGCCCGCGGACCCATCGGCACCCGTCGGAGAAGTGGAATATCAACTGCGGCAATCGGTCTCGGAGGCAGCGGCCCTGGCGACCCGGGTCGGCTCGCGCGCAGGTAATCCTCCCGCCGACCTGCGCGGCTCCGTCCGCGCGCTCACGCTGCGCAATCAGGTCGACCTCCCGCCCCACGACGACACCCGTGCGAGCAGAGTGATCGATACCGCCGCTCAGATCGAGGCAATCGTGACCGTCGCCGGTCGAGGTGACGTCACCTTCGGCGCGACGTCGAACGAATTGCATTCCGGCGACGGCGAATTACGACGCCTGGTCTCGCTTGCCCGCGCCGCACGCGGCGCCGCGGTCAATCGGGTCATCTCCGAGTACGTACCGACGATCCCGTAAAGCCGTCGTCAGCGTCGGCGTGCCTCGATGAGGTGACGTGTGGAGTGGGCGACGAACGGCCCCTCCCGCTGGATCTGCTCGTGTAGTTCGCGAAGCCGGCCCCGATATCCGTCCACCGTGAATCCGGGGACCCACCACACAATCTTTCTCAGGAGATAGATCACCGCGGCGACGTCGAAGATCTCGATGCGGAGTCGGGCGGTGCGAAGATCGAAGACCTCGAGCACGCGCGTAACCCCACGGTGGGCGTTCCTCGGTTGCGCGTCCGTCCAACCACGAGAAATCCCAACCCGACACGTCGGCGGCCGCGCCGTCGGCCACGAGGTCGGTGAACGACGTCGCGACCGCATCGTCGTCTACCTCCGACCCCGACCCCACTGCTAGGCCCGCTGGGGTCGGCGCACCGGGACGCAGCAGTTCGGGCGGCACGTCGCACCGTTGTCGGCGCACCCGAGTGCCCGCAGGTCACCCCCGCCGTCGGCGTAGCGGTCGATGAGGTCGGCGATCATCGTGATGAAACGCGGATCGGTTCCCACGCTGTCGGCACGCGCGTACTCCATCCCGAGTTTCTCGGCGACTTCCGCGGCCTCGTTGTCGAGGTCCCACACCACCTCGAGGTGATCGGAGATGAATCCGACGGGACTCACCACCACTCTGGAAACGCCTGCCGCAGAGAGTGATTCGAGGTGGTCGCAAATGTCGGGCTCGAGCCACGGGATCTGTGGCGGGCCAGACCTCGACTGCCAGACCTGGTCGACATCGGACTGCGCTGCACCCGCGAGTGCCTCGGCGACGGCGTTCGACGCCGCGCGCACCTGCCGTGAGTAGAGCCGACCGCCACCGGCTGCGATGCCTTCACCATTCGTGGTGTCGCCGGTGCGCTCGGCGGTGTCGTCGACGGGCCCGGACGCCGCGTCGGCCGACATCGGTACGGAGTGCGCGGTGAAGACGAGATGAGTGGGCGTGTCCGAAGCGGGCAGCGAAGCCACCGCGCGACGTACCGCGTCGGCGCCGGCGTCGACGAAAGACGGCTCGGCCCAGTACTGCGGGAGCTTGCGAAGCAGCAACGGGTCGTCAGCCGAAGCGGGGACGCGGGCGGCGAGAGCGTCGAGGGCGCGGGCGATGTCCTCGTGATACTGACGGCATCCCGAGTAACCGCCCCAGGCGGAGGTCGGGAACACGAGCACCCGCCGATGACCGTCGGCGTACATCTGCTCGACGGTGTCCTCAACCATCGGCTCCCAGTTGCGGTTGCCGAAGTAGACCGGAAGGTCGCGTCGCCGTCGCGCGAGTTCGGCACGCAACGACTCGATCATGTCCAGGTTGAGTCGATTGATCGGCGACACCCCACCGAAGTGGTAGTAGTGCTCGGCGACGGCCTCCAGTCGCTCACGCGGGATGCCTCGACCGCGCGTGACGTTCTCGAGGAATGGCATCACCTCGTCGGGCCCGTTGGGTCCGCCGAACGAGAGGAACAGCACGGCGTCGAATGCCGTGCTGTTCTGTGTGCTCGAGCTCTGCGAAGTCACTCGCTGAGGAAGTTCTCCGGGAACCAGGTGTTGTGGCTGGCTCCGCCGTCGACGTACACGATCGAGCCCGTTGTGCCGGGCAGCCAATCGCTGAGCAGGGTGCACACACTCTTACCGACCACTACCGGATCGTTGACGTCCCAACCGATGGGCGACGCGCCGTCCCAGTAGGTGTTGAGCATGGTGAGCTTCTTGGCGTCGTCGGTGGCTGTACCCGAAATCGCCTTGGCTGCAAGCGTTTTGATAGGGCCGGCGGCGACGAGGTTGGAACGGATCTTCTTCGCGTAGCCGACCTCGCGTGCCACGTAGCGGTTGACCGACTCGAGGGCGGCCTTCGCAACGCCCATCCAGTTGTAGTCCGGCAGCGCGGTCCGCGGGTCGAAGTCCATGCCGACGATCGAACCGCCCTCGTTCATCACGGGCAGCGCCGCGCGAGCCAGCGAGGCGTAGCTCCACGCCGAGATCTCGAACGACTTCGCGACGTCGGGACCAGGACCGTCGAGGAAGGGCACGGCGTCGGGACCCATCAGCGTCTTCGGTGCGAACGCGATCGAGTGGACGAGGCCGTCGACCCCCTCGGGTGCGAGTTCGCGCACCTTGTCGGCGAGCTCGCCGAGGCTCTGTTCGTCGGTGACATCGAGCGGAATAGCGGGCGGCACCTCCTGCGGGAGGCGCTTGGCGATGCGGTCGATCAGTCGCAGTCGCTCGGGGATGCCGGTGATGATCACCTTCGCGCCCTGCTCCTGCGCGACCTTGGCCGTGCTGAACGCGATTGACGCGTCGGTGATGATGCCGGTGATGAGGACGGTCTTTCCGTCCAGGATTCCGCTCACAGTGCTGGGCTCCTCTGCGGGTAGGCGTGTCTGTGGATGGTGTCTGTGCGTGTGAGGCTGGGGGGTGTGCGGCTGAGGGGGTCTAGTGGCCCATGCCAAGGCCGCCGTCGACGTTGATCACGTTGCCGGTGACGTAGGCCGAGTCGTCGGACGCGAGGAAGCTGACCACTGCGGCCACTTCTTCCGGCTGCCCCATGCGCTTGGCCGGGATCGCCTGGTCGACGGCCGTCTTGGTGTACTCCTCGGGCAGCGACCGGGTCATGTCGGTGTCGATGAGGCCGGGTGCGACGACATTCGCGGTGATGTTGCGTCCGCCGAGCTCGCGGGTGACCGAGCGGGCGAGGCCAACCAATCCGGCCTTCGACGCCGCGTAGTTGGCCTGCCCCGGGGTGCCCATCAGCGCGACGACCGAACCGAGGTAGATGAACCGACCCCACCGCTTGCGCAGCATGTCGCGTGTCGCGGCCTTGGTGACACGGAATGCGCCCGTCAGGTTGGCGTCGACGACGTCTTCGAAGCTTTCGACGCTCATCCGCATCAGAAGGGTGTCTGCGGTGATACCCGCGTTCGACACGACCACCTCGACCGGCCCCTGGTGCTCGGCGACCTCTTTGAACGCGGCGTCGACGGATGCGGTGTCGGTGACATCGCACGTCACGCCGAACAGGCCCTCGGGGGCGCCGGAGCCGCGGTGGGTGACGGCGACCTTGTGACCGTCCGCGGAGAGCCGGCGAGCGACCGCGAGACCGATGCCGCGGTTGCCTCCGGTCACGAGAACCGAACGCGAGACACGGCTGGGAGATTCATTGCTCTGCGACATGGGTTACAAACCTATCGGTTGCGAGTGCGTGTGACGTCGGCAGGGTCGATGCGGTGATGATCGCCGACGATCAGGGTAATCGCTGGTTGATGAGCATCGCACCGCCCGCGGCGAGGATGACGAAAATCGTGCCGGCGAGCAGCCATGGCCACGAATCGTCGCCCTTGCGGTACTCGTAGCCGATCTCCTCCTGCAGGGTGCTGTAGACCTTGTTCAGCTCATCGAGACTCGACGCCGTGAAGAACCGGCCGCCGCTGAGGTTGGCGATCTTGCGCAGCGACTCGTCGTCGACCGGAACCGGAACCTGATCGCCCTCGAGATCGACGGTTCCTGTCGAGGTACCGAACGAGATCGTGGACACCGGGATCTTCTCCTCTTTCGCCTTGTGGGCGGCGGTGAAGGCTCCGCGCGGGTCGTCCGGGTCGTCTGGCACGGTCTCTTTACCGTCGGAGAGCAGCACGATGCGCGCGGGTGGTGCGCCCTCGTCTCCGCCGAGCACCGCGTTGAGCGTCTGGATCTGCTGCAGAGCGGCGAAGATTCCCTCACCGGTCGCCGTCTTGTCGGCGAGCTGCAACTTGTCGACCGCCTGCTTGGTGGCGTCGTGGTTGGGCGTCGGGGTGACCAACGTCGACGCCGTACCGGCGAACGAGATCAGTCCGAGGTTGATGCCGTCGGTGAGGTTGTCGGCGAACTGTTTCGCCGCCGACTGTGCCGCCTTGATTCTCGACGGTGCGACGTCGGTGGCGTTCATCGAGCGCGACACGTCCATCACCAGGATCACCGTCGCCTTGTTCCGCGGGATCTTGCGGTTGGCCTGGGGTCCGGCGACTGCGACCACGAGCAGCACCAACGCCAAGAGCAGCGCGACCATGGGTGCGTGGCGCAGCCAACGCTTCCACCGCGGCTCTGCGGGCACTATGCGGTCGAGCATCTCGGTGTTGGCGAACTGCAATGCCCGCTGGCGCCGCATCCGGAGCATGTACCAATAGCCTGCGCCGAGAGCGGCGACGAGGACGAGCGCGAGCAACCACCATGGGTGCGAGAACACTGTCGTCCTCACCCAACCCCGGCGGCGAGTCCGCGGCGACGACGCCCCACGAACTTCACCATGTCGTTGATCCAGTCCCGGTCGGTGCGCAGCGACAACACGGGCCCGCCACAGCCACGGATGGTCCGATGCACCTTCTGCTGGTGGGCTCTGGCTGCGTCGGCGAAGTCGCGACGCAACGACTCGGTGATCGTGACCTGCCTGATCTCACCCGACTCGGCGTCGGCGAGTGTGACGTCGCCGATGGGTGGCAATTCCAGATCGCGTGGATCGAGAACCTCGATCGCCAGGAGTTCGTGATGGGCGCCGATCGCGCGCAGCGAGCGCTCCCAGTCGATCGGACCCAGGAAGTCGCTGATCACGACCGCCAGTCCGCGACGCCGCTGCGGTCGGCGCAGCGCTTCGAGTCCTGCCTTGAGATCGCCCCGCACGCCGGGTTCCGCGCGACGGGTGGTGGCGATCGTCTTCAGCAGACTCAGGTCGTGGGCACGCCCGGCGTGGGCGGGTACGCGGACGACCTTGTCACCGGTGCACACCACCGCGCCGTGGCGATTGCCACCACCGGAGGTGAGATGCACGATGGCTGACGACGCGGCCACCGCGAGCTCGCGTTTGGTGTGGGCGACGGTGCCGAAGTCGAGGCTCGCTGACGCGTCGACGACGAGCCAGGTCTCGAGCTCGCGGTCGGCGATCATCTGTCGGACATGGGGTTGGGTCGTACGGGCAGTGACCGACCACTCCATCCGGCGGATATCGTCGCCGGGCTGGTACGGCCGTGCCTCTCCCGGTTCGGAACCCGGTCCCGGAATCAGTCCCTGGTGTTCGCCCTGCAGCACGCCGTCGAGCTTGCGGCGCACCGTCAGTTCGAGTGACTTCAGCGCTGCCGAGAGCTGCGGTTCGTCGAGCAGGCCTGATTCGAGCGACGGCAGTGTGCTGTTAGCCGCCATACCGCGCTGACGTCTGGTTGGCCGGCCCCGCCGGGTAGCGGCCCTGCGCCCCGTTCACCGGCTGTACCTGTTGCGGCTGCTGCGGGTTCTGACCGGGTGCGCCGTTCACGCCCGGGGCCTGTGGTCCGACGCCGGGCTGACCCGGCATCGCCTGCATAGGCGGCGACTGCTGCTGCACGGGCTGTGTACCCACCTGCGGCAATCCGATGGTCTGCAGGATGCGGTTGATGATCTGGTCGGCTGTGACCTCGTCGGCGAGAGCGTCGTAGCTCAGCACCAGACGGTGACGCAGGACGTCGGGGATGAGCTCGACGATGTCGGCGGGGATCACGTAATCACGGCCGCGGACCAGTGCCAGCGCGCGGGCAGCGGCAACGATGCCGAGCGTCGCGCGCGGTGAGGCGCCGTAGGACAACCAGGAATCGACGTCGTGCAGACCGAGTTCGGCGGGACGTCGGGTCGCGTTGATGACACGGACGACGTAGTCGACCAAAGCATGGTGGACGAACACATTGGCCGCGGTCTCCTGCAGCCGGATCGTCGTCTCCGGATCGAGGATCTGCGCCGCGCTCGGTGGCACATTGCCCATCCGGTAGACGATCTCGCGCTCTTCCTCGACCGACGGGTAGTCGACGAGGATCTTGAACAGGAAGCGGTCGCGCTGCGCCTCGGGTAGCGGGTAGACACCCTCGTTCTCGATGGGGTTCTGCGTCGCCATGACGAGGAACGGGCTCGGCATCGGATAGGTGGTGCCGCCGATCGAGACGTGCCGCTCGGCCATTACCTCGAGAAGAGCCGACTGCACCTTCGCCGGTGCGCGGTTGATTTCGTCGGCGAGGAGGAAGTTCGCGACAACCGGGCCCAGCTCGGTGTCGAACTCCTCACGGCCCTGGCGGTAGATGCGCGTTCCGAGCAGGTCGGTTGGCACGAGGTCTGGCGTGAACTGAACGCGGGAGAAGCTGCCGCCGATGACCTTGGCGAACGTCTCGACCGCGAGCGTCTTGGCCACACCGGGGACACCCTCGAGGAGGATGTGCCCGCGAGCGAGCAGTCCGACGAGGATGCGCTCGACGAGCTGATCCTGGCCGACGATCACACGCTTGACCTCATAGATCGCACGTTCCACGAGCTTCACGTCGTCGTCGCTGAGCGTCACCGCTCCCCCGCCCGAGTTCGACGCGGCGTGCGCCTGCTCAGTGTTCGGATGCGAAGAGGTCAACCCCTACTCCTAAGGTTCGTCCGGATCCCGGCGCAGCCGCGTTGTGCCTTCGCAGAATCGGTTGCCGACATGATTGCAAGCCAGCCTAGCCGTGCGTCCTGAAAACGCACCAAGAAGGTCGTTCGGATGGCGCGGCATCACGGCATCCGGCTCGGTGCGGAATCAGAGCAGGCGCACCACGTTGGGCATCGCGCCCGCCGTCCGCAGCGGCGACACCTTGACGACGTCGCCCGACTGCCGCGCCTCGACCATCTTGTTGTCGCCGAGGTAGAGCGCGACATGCTCACTCGCATTGGGTCCGTAGAAGATCATGTCGCCACGCTGCATCTGCGCCAGCGGCACCTGGGGACCCGATGTGTACTGGTAGCCCGTGTAGTGCGGAAGCTGGATACCGACGCCGCCGAACGCGTACATCATGAGACCCGAGCAATCGAAGCCGACCTTGTTGTAGTCGCCGTAGCTGTCGGCAACACCACCGTCGCGGATACCGAGGGTGGGACCGTTGGCGTCACCACCACCCCACGCGTAGGGCACGTTGAGCTGCGAGAGCGCGCGGTTCACCACGATCTCGACGGCCTGAGGGCCACGCAGACCAGGACGCACCGGCCCACCGCCACCCGAGGAGCTGCCGAACAGCGTGCCGAGACTGCCGGAACCGAGCCTGCTGGCGATGCTGTCAGCACCGGAGGAGCCCAGCGACGCACCCCCGAGGCCGAGTTCGTCGAGGAGTTCCGAGTGCGGGATCTGCGCCTGGCCGACCATTGCCGCGAGCGCCTTCTGGCCAAGGTCTCCCGCGAGACGAGCGGCGGCCTCCGCGGCCACCTGAAGCGCTTGGTTGTCACTCGTCCCTTCGACCTGAGTCGCGCCGGGCGCGCTCGGACGAGGTCCCGGGAGTCCTGGGATTCCGGGGAAGAGTCCCGACAACAGGTCGGTCGGCGCGGGAGCGTCGACCTTCTTGGGTGTTGTGACCGTGCCGCGTAGCTTGTCGAGTTTCTGCTGGACCGAGTCACGTTGAGTCACGAGCGAATTGCGACGCTGCTGTTCGTTGACCATTGCCGACCGGGCTTCGCGTACGGCGGCAAGGGCGTCGTTCTTGCGCTGCTCCGCGCCCGAGGTGGCAAGCGCCGCCTGCCGTTTGAGAGCTTCGAGCGCCGACACCCTGTTGGCTTGTTGGTTGCGGGCCACCTGCAGGCGACGGATTGTGTCCTGCTGGTTCCGGGCGAGCCGGTCGAGCGTCGACATCCGCTCGAGCACCCTGTCGGGATTGTCGGAGGACACGTATTTGGTCATCGAACTCGACGTGGTGCCATTCCGATAGACATCACGGATCAGTGCATCGAACGATTTCTGGGCGTCTTTGGCAGCACGGTTGGCTTTGGTGAGAGAGTTCTCGGCGCCGGATGCCGCCTGGGTGGCCAGCTGCTGCGCCGCGATCGAGTTCTGATAATCGGCAAGCGACCTGTTGGCGTTCTCCTGGCGAACGGCGACCGCTCCGTCGAGATCCTTGATGTTCTGATTTGCCGTCGCGATCTGATTGATCAACGTCGACACCGCGCTCGTCGGCTTTTTCGGCGCCGTAGCGCCGGGAGCGGCCAATGCCTGGCCCGCACCCATTCCGCTGAGTATCGCGACCGCAAGTACGGCCCCTAGACGTGCGAATCGCGGCCTACCCCGCCCCGGGGTACCACGAGCCACACCGGTGGTCACTCGCCTCACGTGAAACTCCTCGCCCTCGCCGGCGATGTCATGCCTCGAGTCGCACCGTCTCGAGTCGCACGCATCTCCATGTCCGAACACAGGGTGCACGTCTTCCCCAACCAACCAACGTGCATCACCTACCACATGTGGTGCATTGGATACTAACAGCAACACAAGCGACATGAGAACCGTACGTCACATCGGACACACGAGAAAACCGCTGCAACGAATTACATAGGGGTGATTACCTGGGAAAATGCCGTGAACAGCCCAAAGGGTGACATGACTTGCCAGGTATCGAATTGGCAACAGAGCGTCGAACGACGACGAGACCCGGTTGTGCCGTACGACCCGGGTCCGAGCTTCGCGAGGTTGGTTGGTGCAGCCGGTCTCAGCGAGCGGACGACTCAGTAGCCGACACCACGTCGTCACCCGACGTCGACTCGGCTGATCGCGGCGGTTGTGCAGCCGGTTGCGCGACCTCACCGCGGCGCCGACGCGCACGTACGGTCCGCACACGGGCGAGCACGGCACCGATGATCGTCACGACCACCAGGAGAAGCGTCACGAGCGTCCAGTCGATCTGCGGCGACGTCAGTTCGTCGTACATCTGCGTGGCGGCGACGGACG
Source organism: Gordonia sp. 852002-50816_SCH5313054-c (assembly GCF_001665925.1). Classification (NCBI taxonomy): domain Bacteria; kingdom Bacillati; phylum Actinomycetota; class Actinomycetes; order Mycobacteriales; family Gordoniaceae; genus Gordonia; species Gordonia sp. 852002-50816_SCH5313054-c. Next base: position 474,465 of record NZ_LZTE01000034.1, on the reverse strand, counting down.
GATTCTGCAGCGTCAGGTCGTCCATGGCCTGCTCCTGCACCACGCGACTGAAATCGGCCGACGAGCTACCGACCGAGTTCGGGCCGATGACCAGTACGGTCCCACCGACCTCGGACTGCAACTGGGTGGCGATGTCGCGGTAGTAGGTGAAGTTCGGCTGCGGCACGGTCAGAACGACCACGTTGAGGTCGTGCCCGTCAGACTCGGCGCGGGCCACGAGGGCGCGAAGCGCTGGTTCCTGATCGGCGGGTGCGGCGACGTGGTCGGCAAGCAGCTCTTGCCGCAGGGCCGTCATGTCGACATTCGCAGGAATGATCGCGGGGTAGCCCTGTGGACCTGGACTCATCGGCTGTACCCAACTTTCTGTTCTGCTCGAAACTGCGTGCACCTACCGCATGCTCCGAACCACATGCGTGCTGCCACGACAATCCTGCCCAATGGGTCGTCACGGCCGGGGACCCACCCCCGCGTGTCACCGGGGAAGGTTTCGCAGCCATTAAATGTCGCCGACGCGCACACGACCGCGTGACCCTCGCCTCGTGCCATGCGACAGAATGGAGGATGCTGTAGGTAGGCGGTAAACGGGCGTGTCGCGTGTTGTAAACAGTACAGCCGTACTGTTAGGATGACACGGTGACCACGGCGGCCCCGTGGCCGCCCCGCGAGGGCAGGGAGGCATCGGTACCACCCACCGGCGCCACCGACAGCACTCGAACACCCGGCGCAGCCCGTCGGGTCACGGTCGGAGTCGACGAGCGGCGTTCGTCGACGAGCCGGCCAAGCAGTCCACGTGCGCACACGTGAGACGTCGAACGACGCCGACGCAGCCCGTCGGCACGAGGAGAGTGGATTAAGTCGTGAGTATCAATTCCTTTGGCGCCCAAGGCACCCTCGAGGTGGGCGACAAGTCGTATGAGATCTACCGGCTGAGCGCTGTCAAGGGAACCGAGAAGCTCCCTTACGCACTCAAGGTCCTCGCCGAGAACCTGCTTCGCACCGAAGACGGCGCGAACGTCACCAAGGACCACATCGAAGCGATCGCCAACTGGGATCCCTCGGCCGAGCCGAGCATCGAGATCCAGTTCACCCCGGCTCGCGTCATCATGCAGGACTTCACCGGCGTTCCCTGTGTGGTCGACCTGACCACCATGCGCGACGCGGTCAAGGAACTCGGCGGCGATCCCGACAAGGTCAACCCGCTCGCACCCGCCGAGATGGTCATCGACCACTCCGTCATCATCGAGGCCTTCGGCAACGCGCAGGCATTCGAGCGCAACGTCGAGATCGAGTACCAGCGCAACGAAGAGCGCTACAAGTTCCTCCGCTGGGGCCAGGGCGCATTCGACGACTTCCGCGTCGTGCCGCCGGGCACCGGCATCGTGCACCAGGTCAACATCGAGCACCTCGCCCGCTCGGTCATGGTTCGCCCCAACTCCGAGGGCACCGAGGTCGCCTACCCCGACACCTGCATCGGCACCGACTCACACACCACGATGCAGAACGGTCTCGGCGTGCTCGGCTGGGGCGTCGGCGGTATCGAGGCCGAGGCCGCGATGCTCGGCCAGCCGGTTTCGATGCTCATCCCGCGCGTCGTCGGCTTCAAGCTGACCGGTGCGGCCAAGCCGGGCGTCACCGCGACCGACGTCGTGCTGACCATCACGGAGATGCTGCGCAAGCACGGCGTGGTCGGCAAGTTCGTCGAGTTCTACGGCAACGGTGTCGCCGAGGTCCCGCTGGCCAACCGCGCCACGATCGGCAACATGAGCCCCGAGTTCGGCTCCACCTGCGCGATCTTCCCGATCGACGGCGAGACCATCAACTACCTGAAGCTCACCGGCCGCAGCGCGGAGACCCTGGCCCTCGTCGAGGCATACGCCAAGGAACAGGGCATGTGGCTGGAGAAGGACGCCACCGAGCCGCAGTACTCCGAGTACATCGAGCTCGACCTGTCGACGGTCGTCCCGTCGATCGCAGGCCCGAAGCGCCCGCAGGACCGCATCGAGCTCTGGGATGCCAAGAACGCATTCCGCAAGGACATCCACAACTACGTCGAAGAGGGCAACACGCCCGCCTACAACGGTGTCGACGAGTCGAACGCGGAGAGCTTCCCCGCCTCGGACTCCCCCGCCATCGATCCCAATGGCGCAAAGCTCTCGTTCGCCGATGACGGCTACGAACCCGCCCACAACGCCAGCAAGGGTGCTGAGGGTCGGCCGTCGAAGCCCGTCAAGGTGTCGTCGACCGAGCGTGGCGACATGATCCTCGACCACGGCATCGTGACGATCGCGTCGATCACGAGCTGCACCAACACGTCGAACCCGTCGGTCATGCTCGGCGCCGGCCTGCTCGCCAAGAAGGCCGTCGACAAGGGCCTGACCTCCAAGCCGTGGGTCAAGACCTCGATGGCCCCCGGATCGCAGGTCGTGACCGGCTACTACGACAAGGCGGGCCTGTGGCCGTACCTGGAGAAGCTCGGCTTCTACCTCGTCGGCTACGGCTGCACCACCTGTATCGGTAACTCGGGCCCGCTGCCCGAGGAGATCTCGAAGGCGATCAACGACAACGACCTGACCGCGACCGCGGTGCTCTCGGGTAACCGTAACTTCGAGGGTCGTATCAACCCCGACGTGAAGATGAACTACCTCGCGTCACCCCCGTTGGTCATCGCCTACGCACTCGCGGGCACGATGGACTTCGACTTCGAGTCCGATCCTCTCGGCCAGGACGAGAACGGCAACGACGTCTTCCTCAAGGACATCTGGCCGACCAACGAGGAGATCGCGCAGACCATCTCGAACTCGATCAGCCCCGAGCAGTACGCCGAGGACTACGCCGACGTCTTCAAGGGCGACGAGCGCTGGCAGAGCCTGCCGACCCCCGAGGGCAAGACCTTCGACTGGGACGACGAGTCGACCTACGTGCGGAAGCCTCCGTACTTCGACGGCATGAAGCTCGAAGCCGATCCGGTCTCCGACATCAAGGGCGCCCGCGTCCTCGCCAAGCTCGGCGACTCGGTGACCACCGACCACATCTCCCCCGCCTCGACGATCAAGCCCGGCACGCCCGCCGCGCAGTACCTCGACGCGCACGGTGTGGCTCGCAAGGACTACAACTCGCTGGGTGCCCGCCGCGGTAACCACGAGGTGATGATCCGGTCGACCTTCGGCAACATCCGCCTGGCCAACCAGCTCGTCGACGTCACCGGTGGCTACACCCGCGACTTCACGCAGGAAGGCGCTCCGCAGTCGTTCATCTACGACGCCGCGCAGAACTACGCGAAGGAGGGCACCCCGCTGGTCGTGCTCGGCGGCAAGGAGTACGGCACCGGTAGCTCGCGTGACTGGGCCGCCAAGGGCACCAGCCTGCTGGGCGTCAAGGCCGTCATCACCGAGAGCTTCGAGCGCATCCACCGCTCGAACCTCATCGGCATGGGCGTGATCCCGCTGCAGTTCCCCGAGGGCGAGTCGCACAAGTCGCTGGGCCTCGACGGCACGGAGACCTTCGACATCACCGGCATCGAGGAGCTCAACAACGGCACCACGCCGAAGACGGTGCACGTCACCGCCACCAAGGAAGACGGCTCGAAGGTCGAGTTCGACGCCAAGGTGCGCATCGACACACCCGGTGAAGCCGACTACTACCGCAACGGTGGCATCCTGCAGTACGTGCTCCGCAACATGATCAAGAGCTGACAGGGCGATAGCAGTGCCCAAGGTCAGTGATGACCGCCTTGCCGCGCGTCGTCGGGAAATTCTCGACGGCGCGCGGCATTGCTTCGCCGAGTACGGCTACGACGGAGCGACGGTCAAACGCATCGAGGAGTCGACAGGACTCTCTCGCGGTGCGATCTTTCATCATTTCCGCGACAAGGAGGCACTCTTCCTCGCGCTCGCGCGGGAAGACGCCGAACGCATGGCCGACGTCGCGGCAGAGCAGGGCCTTGTTCAGGTCATGCGCGACATGCTCGCGCGCCCACAGGATTTCGATTGGTTGGGCACGCGGCTGGAAATCGCCCGCAAGCTCCGCACCGACCCGACGTTCCGGTCGGCATGGCTGGAACGCTCAGCCGAGTTGGAGAAGGCGACTCTCGACCGCCTCGAACGCGGCCGTGAGACCGGCCGACTGCGTGACGATGTCCCCACCGACGTTCTGCTCGACTACCTCGACCTCGTCCTCGACGGGCTGATCACCCGATTGGCGTCGGGACGTCCTACCGACGACCTGGCGGCAGTTCTCGACCTCGTGGAGGCATCCGTGCGCTCGCGCGCCACTGCGGAGTCATGAGATCCCTTGCCGTGCAAGGAAGTCTGCGGATCTCTGGGCAACGAGTTCCCAATTGTCGTCGATCACCAGTGAGTGACCGGCGCCGGGAATCTCGACGAGTTCGGTCGCTGACGGATTAGTGCGTTGCTTCGCGAACGCCGCTCGAGTCATCACGCCTGGCGCAATATGGTCCTTCTCGCCGGTGATCAGGAGCATCGGGCCTCGCTCGGGATTGCGCTTGTCCACCTTTGTCTTGGCCCACGGGTTGAAGTTGGCTGTCGCGGCTTGGAACAGCGGGCGCCCGGGCCCCGGCGTGTGCTGTGCGTCGTACAATTCCCGTGCCTGAGTCTCGTCGACCGCATTGGCGAATCCGTAGCGAAACTGATCGAAGGTCAACGTGACGGTCCGTCCGAAGGTGAACGGGTTGCCCAGCACCGGCAACGCGGACTTGATGGTTGAGACCGGCAGCGGGAGCACGCCCTGGCTCGGCGCGGGGTCGATCGACACGGTTGCGGCTGCCACTCCGCGCCCCGCGACCATCTGCACCACGAGCCCGCCGAAGCTGTGCCCGATCAGCACAGGCTCGACGTCGAGTTGCGCGACGACCGCTGCCACGTGGTCGGCGACGTCGGCGATCGACGTGCCGTCAAGCGACTCGGGGTGGGCGTGGGCGAGTGAGGTTGTCGGCTGGTCGCCCGGCCAGTCCACCGCGACGGTGGCGAAACCCTTGGCATCGAAGAAGTCTCGCCACGGATTCCAACTTTCGGCCAAGAGCCACAACCCGTGTACGAAAACCACGGGCCGTTTGCCCGACGCATTGGCTGCCGCTATCTCGTCGGACTCTCGGACACTGATCGATGACGATGTCATGGGGCCATCCCTAGATAGAACGAACGTTCTGTTCATTGTTTGGGTGCGACACTCGATACGTCAAGACCTACGACTGGAGAGTGATGGTGATGGGCACCACTAGTGCGCCGCGCGACAGGCTGGTCGAGACCGCTTCGCGGCTGTTCTACGCGGAGGGCATCAAGGGCGTCGGCGTCGACCGCATCCTCGCCGAGGCGGGAGTCACACGGGCAACCATGTACCGCCATTTCGCAGGCAAGGAGGCACTCGTCGTTGCGTACCTCGATCGGGAAGATGCGACAATCCGCGGTTACTTCGATGCGGCCACCACGGCCGGGGGATCCCCGGGCGAGCTTCTCGGGGCGGTGATCGAGGGTATTGCGACCGATGCGACGCGGTACCACACCAGGGGCTGTCCGTTCATCAACGCCGCTGCTGAGTATCCAGATCCCGATGGCTCGGTTCGACAAGTGGTGCGACGTCACCGCGAATGGTTCCGAGCCTCCTTGAGCGCACTCTGCGACGCGGCGGGCATCGCAGACTCCGACACGGCTGCCGCCGAGTTAGTTCTGCTTCGTGACGCCGCGTTGGTCGGTGTCTATCTCGATGGCGACGGCGTGATGACGGCATTTCGTTCGGCTGCCCAGCGCTCCATCGGACTCGACTGAGTCGAATCACTGCCGACGTCGGATTCCGAACCCGATGAGCAACCGAATCACACGACAGAAGTCCCATCACGGCCCCACCGAACTATCGCTCGGTATACGATCTCGCATGAGATGTCGATCACAATTGATATCGTCCGTATCCCGAGTCATCGAGGAGATAGCCGTGTTCCCAGGAACCATCGCCGCCACCACACCCGACAAAGCCGCCGTCGTCGACGCTGCCACCGGAACCGCCCTCACCTATCGCGAACTCGATGACAACTCCGCGCGCTTGGCGAACCACCTCGACGAACTCGGGCTACGTCCTGGCGACACCATCGCGATGGTGTCGCGCAACAACCTTCACATGTTCGAGGTGTACTGGGCAGCGATCCGCAGTGGCCTCTACGTCACCGCGATCAATCATCACCTGACCGCGGACGAAACCGCCTACATCCTCACCGACAGCGCGGCGAAGGTGCTGTTTGCCGATGCCGCTGTGGCAGAAGCGGTCTCGACGAGCGGCGATATCGCAGCGCTTGCCGAAACAGGTCATCGCATCGCGTGGGGTGGGGTCATCGATGGCTTCGAACCCTACGACGACGTGTTGGCGGCAGCACCGGACACACTGCGTACCGACGAACCCCGCGGCACCGACATGCTCTACTCGTCGGGAACCACGGGACGCCCCAAGGGGATTCGCACACCGCTACCGGATGGCTTGGTCGCAGAAGTCCCCGATGCGTACACCGCGATCTTCAGCCCGCTGTACGGATTCGACGCCGAGAGTGTCTACCTATCCCCAGCGCCGTTGTATCACGCTGCGCCACTGCGCTTTTGCGGCGTCACCAATTCTGTCGGCGGCACCGTGGTGTTCATGGACCACTTCGAGCCGGAGGAAGCGCTGAGTCTCGTCGAGGAGTATCGCGCCACGCACAGCCAATGGGTGCCGACGATGTTCATCAGGATGCTCAAGTTGCCCGCGGATATCCGCGACAAATACGACGTGTCGAGCCTGAAGGTGGCGATCCACGCCGCAGCCCCGTGCCCCGCCGAGGTCAAGCGCGCGATGATCGAATGGTGGGGTCCGGTGATCCACGAATACTACGCATCGACCGAGGCCGCGGGCGCGACGTTCATCGGCCCCGAGGACGCGCTGACGCATCCCGGTTCCGTCGGACGAGCGGGCATGGGCGTCATCAGGATCTGCGACGACGCCGGCGACGAGATGCCCGTCGGCGACGTCGGCCTCGTGTATTTCGAGCGTGAGACACCCGCTTTCGAGTACCACAACGACCCGGGCAAGACGGCGTCGGCGTATCACCCGAAACACCCGACCTGGGCCACAACAGGCGATATGGGCTACGTCGACGATGAGGGTTTCCTCTATCTCACCGACCGCAAGGCGTTCATGATCATCACCGGCGGCGTCAACATCTATCCCCAAGAAGCCGAGAACGTTCTCATCAACCACCCGGCCGTCTACGACGTCGCCGTGATCGGTGTGCCCGATGACGACCTCGGCGAGGTCGCCAAAGCGCTCGTGCAACTCGATCCGGCGTACGAGGCCTCGCAGACGCTTGCCGACGAACTCCTCGACTTCGCAAGCGATTCGCTTGCGCGGTACAAGGTTCCACGCTCGGTCGATTTCGTTGTAGATCTGCCTCGTACACCCACCGGCAAGCTGGTCAAGGGCGAACTCACGAAGCGGTATGCGGCGTCGAGATGAGCAGTGGTCGCCGTCGAACGCGTGAATGACACCAGATAACGCGTCGATAACGGTTCTTCGCGCGTGTTAACGATCCCCCTCCCGATTCGGACTCATCAGACATCGGGGGTCACACAGTGATCCGATTCGGGTCGGGGAGATCGCGAGTCCGCTCATGCGTACCGTCACACATTTCCGTTCTTTCTCGAGCACACTCATCGTCGTCGCGGCGTGCCTGTCTCTCGGGGTGGGTGGTGCCCACGCCGACGTCGACACGACCGCGCCGTCGGTAACCACCCCATCCACCACCGCACCGACAACCACGACGCCGCCGACGACAACACCGCCAACAACAACCACGCCGCCGACAACCACCCCGCCCTCGTCATCGACCCCACCGAGCACACCCGCGAGCACCGAAACATCCACGCCCACAAGCCCTATCGCGTATGGGTCCGTGATGATCAATGCCGTGCTCGACGGCGCGCACGACGGGGTCAACGGCGTGTTGGTTCGCCTGGTCGCGGTCAACCCTTACGTCACGACCTTGCCCGCTACCGTGCAGTCCCCGACCGGGACGGTGAGTGTCCTTGTGCTCGAAGTACCCGCGGGACTGACGCTCGTGGGGCCGTCGTCGTTCAACATTCCACTCGAGCGTGGTCGGGACATCATCTACACGATCCACTTCACCGCAAAGGGCACGTCAGGTCCGGGAACAACGAATCCCGGACCCTCGGCTCCCGGCCGTGATCCGGGCGCACGCACTCCGCTGAGCTCGATTCCCTCGGGGCCCGTCTACCGGCCGTAAATGCACCGCCACGTACAGGCCGTACGACGCGTGAATGATTTCCGCCCGCCGACGGCCGCAGGCGATAACGAATCGATTGGCCTACCCGACTTCACGGGTGTCGGGGCCGTCCACCCCACCGAAAGGCTCACTCCCATGTCGAATCGATCACCCAAGCACCACACCAGGTTCCGCACTCCGCGGACACGCACCGCAGCCCTCGCAACGGGGATGCTTCTCAGCCTTGCGATGGCTCCCGCGGTCGGCTGGGCGGATACCCCGTCAACGTCGTCGACCACCGTGGCACCCGCCACGACCGCTGACCAGCCGACGACGCAGGCGCCCCCAACCACGACACCCGCCACCACCGATCCGTCACTCCCGAGTTCGTCGGCACCGAGCACCTCCGCGCCCGGGCCGTCGACGACCGTCGAAGCGCCGACATCGACAACCCCGAGTTCTCCGACCACTCCTCCGGAGTCCGGGACCGCACATCTCTATGTCACATCGTTCATCCCATATCCCGGCGGGATCACGCCGGTGCAGGGCGCTCGGGTACGTCTCACCAACAACGAAACCGGCGCGGTGACGATGGTGACCGCCCCCGCCGATCTGACCCTGAACGTGGGAACCTACAGCTACGAGACGATCAGCTGGCCCGACGGGTTGAGGCTGATTTCGGGAAGCGGCACAGTCGAACTCGGACTGCTCGGCAACCACATCCAGATTTCCTTCGCGCGCGCCGACGACGGCGGAGATCGCACCGGAACCCTGCAGGTGGTCAAGGCCGACAGAGTCACCGGCGCCAAGCTGCCGGGGGCGAGCTTCATCGTGTCCACATGCTCCGGAGACGTGCTGGGGTGGGAAACCACCGGCGAAGGCGGCGTGGTCAACCGTGAGGTGGCACCGGGCTGCTACCGCGTCAAGGAGACGGCGGCACCGAAAGGCTATGTGTCCGAGGGCCGCTCGTACTCCGTCGACGTGTCCACCGACAAGGTGTCGACGGTGACGGTCTACAACACCCCCGTCGACCACGTGACCGACCGCAATCCGTCGGGCAGGACATCGCTGTCGTCGATTCCGTCGGGACCGGTGGATCGACCATGAAGACCACGCCGATACGCACACTGTTCTGCCTGCTGGCTCTGAGTCTGACGCTTCTCGTCGGCTGCTCGACACGCACGAGCGAATCGTCCGTGGCAACACCGTCTGCGCAGACCCAGCTACCCGCACCCGTTGCCGCACGCACCGACGAGCCGGCCGCACCGAAAAGTATTGAGGTCGGCGGTGATTCCGCTGTCACCGATGCGGTTGCGACGGATACGACCGGTGCGCTCCTGCCGCCACAGGACGTCCATCGTCTCGGCTGGTGGGTCGATTCGGCGTTACCCGGATCGGGCAAGGGCACAATCGTCGTGACCGGGCACGTCGACGAGGCCTCGCAGGGGCGTGGCTTCGCCGCCCGGTTCAGTTCTCTCGCACCGGGAACCGATGTCGCGGTCACCACAGCGAAGGGTGAGACCGTCCACTACCGGGTGCGTAACGTCCAGAAGGCCGATAAGGAGAAGGGCTTTCCCGCAGAGGAACTCAACCGCCTCGACGGTCCGGAAACCCTCGCCCTCGTCACGTGTGGCGGGGCGTTCGTCGGTCCCCCGCTCGGTTACGCCGACAACATCATCGCGTGGGCGACGCGAGCATGAACGGCCGATTCGTCCGTGTGACAACGACTCTCACGGTTGTCGGCGCAATGGCGCTCGCCGGAATCGTCGGAGCGTCGGCGGCCGCCTCGGCCACACCCGGTTCGGGAACGTTCACCGTGACGACGCGAGACCAGCAACCGAGTCGATCCATCGGAACCGGCGTCGAACGCAACGGCGGATTCGACGACGGGTCTGGCCAACTGCGGATCGCAGTGCGCGACCGCATCGACGGCCACCCGCTGCCGGGCGCGCGGTTCGCGATCACGACGTGCGCCGGGCAATCCCGTGGGTCAGGTGTCACCGATGCACAGGGACTGCTGATTCGTTCGCTGCCGACGGGCTGCTACCGCGCTCGCGAGGTAGCAGCTCCCAGCGGATACATCGCGAACGAGGCGTCGGGAACGATGCACGTCGAGTCCGATGCCACCGACCATCACGAGATTCTGGCCACTCCCGTCGGTCACGTCAGCACGCGGGACGTCGGCAAGCGCGTGCAGTTGTCGGGCATCGTGGCTGGACCGACGGAGCGGCCCTGATGCTGCCGAGGCCTCGCCTACTTGATCACCCACTGATCCGTCGGTGTGCCGGCGGGCAGCGTGTAGCGGCCCGCCCCGGCCAGGTAGTCGTCGAGGAACACCGATCGGCCACCCGCGGTTGGTGGCCACCTGTGGGCATCGATGGGCAGAGACAACGTTCCACCGGTCACCGTGACCGTCGCACTGCTGCCCGACGGCAGATAGAGCTCGGAGTTGGTGTTCACGATGCGGATGCCGAGTCGGTGCCCGGGCGCCAACACCCAGTCGTTGGGGAGCAACCGGAATGTCGTCGTCGCGGCGCCGCGTTCGAGAACCGATGCGGCACGGGTGATCCGAGTCGCCTGCCCGGATGGGGGGAGATCGTAGAGGTCGACAACCAGATGCGCGCCCGCCTGAGCAGTCGTTGTGCGCACCGACACCTGCGGCGCACCCGAGATGCGGACGGCCCTGCTGACCGGCGCGCTGACCCGCCACAGTCCCCGGTTGCGATCGAGTCCCGACGGCGCCGAGATCGCTGAAGCCTGGGTTCCGTATGAGCCGACTGCTGTGACGCCGTCACGATAGCTTCCGGTCGGAAGTGCGACCGTCTGCGTGGACGTCTGCATCGGCCACGACGGCTGCGCACGCCACGACCCGGTGTTGTCCTCCACGACGATGGACGGATCGCTTGCGACGTCAGTGCCCTTGAGATACCTGTCGTACCAGCGCATCACCTCGGCGAACCATCCGGGTCGCCCCATCGCCAGTCGCCCGTCGGCGGCGGTCTCGTTGCCGCGCACGTGGTCCCACATGCCCAGCCACGCCCTCGTCGGAGCCTTGCGCCCGGCGATCGTCTCGTACAACCCGTCGGGCCACGTGTTGTTCTCGATCAGGCCCTGGGTGAGAAACAGCGGCACCGGCGAGTCGTGGGCGGCCTCGGCGAAGCCCCGCTCCCGCCAGTACGACGAGTTGTGATCCGAATCGGCCATCTGCGCTGATGCGTTGCGCGACAAGCACTCCGGATGCTGGAGCTCATACAGCGAGGACTTCATGTAGCGCGCGTCGTCGCCGAACGGCACCCCCGACGCCGAGGCAATCTGGTCGTACCAGATCCCCATGTAGAGCGAGTTCAGGTAGCGCACACCGTTTTGATACAGGTAGCGATAGCCGTCGTACATCGGCTCTTGCGCGACCACCGCACGCAGCCCCTTCGGGGCCAGTGCCGTTCCCATAATCCCGGTGTTGCCATCGTAGGACTTGCCGTACATGCCCACAGCGCCGGTCGACCACGGCTGACTCGCTGCCCACTCCACCGCTGCGCGCACGTCGGCCTGCTCACCCGGCCCGTCATAATCCAGGCATCCCGTACTCCCTCCGAATCCTCGGAGGTCGACCATCACGTAGGTATACCCCTTGCGCATGAGGTCACCCTGGGTGACCAGATCGGAGAATCTGTCGTTCGGCTGTGCGGGCGGAAGGGGCTTATAGGTGAATCCGTCAAGCGCACCGGCGACGCCACCGGAGCCCGAATGATTGAAATACGGACTGACACTGAGGATTACGGGCGTCTTCGCGCTTGCGGACAGGTGCGCGGGCCGCAAGATGTCGGCGTGAAGGACGGTGCCGTCCTTCTCGGGGATGTAGGCCTGCGACCAATGCGCCCCCGGCGCCCAGGCGACATTCTCGGACTGCATTGGGGCCGCCTGGGCGGCTCCGGTCGGCACCACGAACCCTGCGGACACAGTCAGCGCGGCGATCGCCGCGACGAGCCACGAACGGCGACGATGCGCCGCCGTCACCGGACCTCCCCGAACCGTGCAGCGAGGAAAAGGATGAGCGATCGCAAAGGTTGCCGCACGGACGCAGTACTCCTAGGTGAGGTGGATGCCGGGCGCTCACATGAATGATTCGTGACGCTCAGACAAACCTCGCACGGCTAATGAAGATTGGCAGTGCGTCCACGCCGCTTGGGCAGCGATTCACCTCACAGCAGAGATGGGAGCGCAATCACGACGAGCAAGAGGAAGTGATCTGCGCGTCACGCGAGCTCGATGAGCTCCTGGTACTCGTCGCTCCAGTGGTCTTCGGTGCCGTCGGGCAGCAGAATCACGCGTTGCGGATCGAGCGCCGCCGCGGCACCGGGGTCGTGAGTAACGAGGACCACGGCGCCGGTGTAGCTGCGCAGGGCGTCGAGCACCTGCTCGCGCGAGATCGGGTCGAGGTTGTTGGTCGGCTCGTCGAGCAGCAGCACGTTGGCCGCCGACGACACGAGTCCTGCCAGCGACAGTCGCGTCTTCTCGCCACCGGACAGCGTGCCTGCGGGTTGGTCGAGCTGAGGTCCGGTGAACATGAAGGCACCGAGCAGGCTACGAAGATCCTGTTCGCCTGCGTCGGGCGCGGCGTGCCGAATGTTCTCCCACACCGTCGCCATGTCGTCGAGGGTGTCGTGCTCCTGCGCGAAGTAGCCGATCTTGAGTCCGTAGCCGGGCTCCAGCGAACCCGTATCCGACGCCTCGACACCGGCGAGCACCTTGAGCAGGGTGGTCTTACCCGCACCGTTGAGTCCGAGCACGACCACACGACTGCCCTTGTCGATCGCGAGGTCGACGCCGGTGAAGATCTCGAGCGAGCCGTAGGACTTGCTCAGTCCCGACGCCATCAGCGGAGTCTTGCCACACGCCGCAGGCTCCGGGAAGCGAATCCGGGCGGTGCGGTCGGCCACCTGCTCCTCGTCGAGGGAATCGATCATCCGATCGGCACGCTTGAGCATCTGTTGTGCCGCAGTGGCTTTCGTGGCCTTGGCGCCGAGCTTTGCAGCCTGTGCGCGCAGCGCGGACGCCTTCTTCTCCGCATTGGCGCGCTCACGCTTACGACGCTGCTCGTCGGTTGCGCGTGCGTCGAGGTAGCGCTTCCAGCCCATGTTGTAGACGTCGGCCTCGCCGCGGACGGCGTCGAGGAACCACACCTTGTTGACCACGTCGGCCAGCAGGTCGACGTCGTGGCTGATCACCACGAGTCCACCCTCGTGGTTCTGCAGGAAGCTGCGCAGCCAGGTGATCGAGTCGGCGTCGAGGTGGTTGGTCGGCTCGTCGAGGAGCAGCGTCGTCGCAGATTTGCCCGAACCGTCGGAGGCTGCGAACAGGATGCGGGCGAGCTCGATGCGACGGCGCTGTCCGCCCGAGAGCGTGCGCAGCGGCTGGCCGAGTACGCGATCGGGCAATCCGAGGCTGTTACAGATGCGCGCGGCCTCGGACTCGGCGACGTAGCCGCCGAGGTCGGAGAAGCGCTCTTCCAGACGCCCGTAGCGTGCGACAGCCTTGTCGCGCACCTTGTCGTCGGCGGCCTCGGCCATCAACGCCTGCTGCTTCTCCATCTGATGCATGATGTCGTCGAGGCCACGCGCCGACAGCACTCGATCGCGGGCGACGACGTCGAGGTCGCCTTCTTTGGGGTCCTGCGGCAGATAGCCGAGATCGCCGGTCCTGGTCACCGTCCCGGCGTAGGGTTCGGTCTCGCCCGCGAGAATGCGCAGCGAGGTCGTCTTACCTGCACCATTGCGGCCGACGAGGCCGATCCGGTCGCCGGGTTGAATACGCAGAGCTGAGCCGGGCGCCGACAGCAGGGTCCGAGCGCCCGCTCGAACTTCCAGGTCGGTCGCGGTGATCACGACGGTCCAGTCTACTGTGCGCCGGCCCGTGGTTTTTCCTCCCCGGGCGGCCGCGACTTCCTCACGTCGCTCGATACGGTGGCAGGGTGACCGAACGCACAGCTGAACCCACCGGAATGTTGCCGACACCCGATCTCACCGGGCGATCCGCACTCGTCACCGGCGCGAGCCGCGGCATTGGATTGGCCATCGCCACCGAACTCGCCCGTCGAGGCGCCACGGTGGTCATCACCGGCCGTAAACCCGAACCGCTGCAGCAGGCAGCCGAGTCGATCCGGACTGCGGTTGACGGGGCGAAGGTCGACATCTGTCCCGGCAACACCGGCGACGCCGCTCATCGGGCCGACGCCGTTGCGACCGCGGTGCGGCTCGGGGGCGGAATCGACATACTGGTCAACAACACGGGAATCAACCCGACGTATGGGCCGCTCGTCGACGCCGATCTCGACGCGGTACGCAAGATCTTCGACACGAACGTGGTCGCCGCCCTCGGGTTCGTGCAGGAGGCCTATCGGGCGGGCATGGCCGAATCAGGAGGAGCTGTGCTCAACATCGCCTCGGTCGCCGGAATCCGCTCCACCGGGGTCATCGCCGCCTACGGCGCGTCGAAAGCCGCGTTGATCCGCCTGACCGCGGAGCTCGCGTGGGAACTCGGACCCAAGCAGATCCGCGTCAACGCGATCGCGCCTGCCATCGTCAAGACGAAGTTCGCCGACGCACTCATCGCGGGCGACAACGAAGAGCGCGCGATTGCCGGCTATCCGCTGCGGCGACTCGGTAACCCGGAAGACATCGCGCAGGCTGCCGCCTTCCTCGTCAGCGACAACGCGTCGTGGATCACCGGTCAGACCTTGCAGGTCGACGGCGGACTGTTGGCCACCGGATCGATGTGACCGTGTCCCGTTCGGCGGTGGTCGTGGGTGGCGGTCCGGCGGGCAGAGGCCTGGCCCATCGCCTGCGCCACCACGGGGTGGATACCACTCTCGTCGATCCCCACCCGGACAGGGCGTGGCACGCCACCTATGCGGCATGGACCGACGAACTGCCGAACTGGTTGAGCGACAACGCCATAGCAGCGCAGACCGACGCCGTGCAGGTGTCTGCGCGGACCCGTCACCACATCGCGCGCGGATACACAGTTCTCGACAATGTCGCTCTCGCAACCGAATTGGACCTCGGCGGGATATCTCTCGTGACATCGGCAGCGACGTCGGTGTCCGCTGATCGGGTGGTGTGCGCTGACGGCTCGGTCGTGCAGGCCGATCAGATCATCGACTGTCGCGGTGCGCTGCCGCATGACGCCCCGTACCAAACCGCGTTCGGAATCGTCGTCGACGCGAAGGACGCGGCGGCGGTACTCGACGGCGCCGACACGCTACTGATGGAGTGGGCGAGTCCCCGCCGACTCGGTGCCGCAGGCTCACCACTTCCGTCGTTTCGCTACGCCGTGCCGCTCGCTGATGGGACTGTGCTGCTCGAAGAGACCTGTCTCGCAGGGCATCCCGCGCTGTCGATCCCAGAGCTCGAACATCGTCTCCGGGTGCGGTTGGGCGACCATGAGCCGACCGCGCTCCGCACCGAGGTGGTGAACTTCCCGCTCGTCGGCGCGTCGACGACGCCGTGGAGAGACTCGGTTTTCCGGTTCGGCGCGGCGGGCGGGATGAAGAATCCGACGACGGGCTACAGCGTCGCCACCTCGCTGGCCTGTGCCGACGACGTCGCGACCGCGATTGCGGACGGCGCCGACCCCGCAGCGGCCCTGTGGCCGACGTCGGCACGTTCGGTGCACGAACTCCGAATCCGCGGTCTGTCGGCGCTGCTGGATCTCTCGGCCGAGCAGACCCTCGACTTCTTCGACGCCTTCTTCACCATGCCGATCGACGCCCAACGCAGTTACCTCAGCGAGCGTGACAACCTCCCGGGCACACTCGAGGCGATGGGCCGCGTGGTGAAGGGCGTCGGTATGCGAACCGGGATGGCCATCGCGCGCGGTGCGGCGACCGGCCACAGCTGGTCCGACGTCTGAGCTGTCAGTCGAGCGGTGCCGTCAGGTACTGCTGAATCGTCGCTCCGACGCTGTTCACCAGGACCTGCGCGGGAATGTCTGTGGTCAGTGGAAGCTCGAGAACCTTGCGGCTCAACGCCAAACCGAGGACCTGACCGGCAATCAAACCCGTGCGTGTCGGCGCCTCGTCCTCATCGGAAACCACGGCAGTAACCATGGGCAGCATATGCGCCTCGACGATCTCCACCACCCGATCCCGCGCCACCGGGTCCGTCATTGCACTGCGGAGCAACACGCTGAGCAGATCGCTCGAAGCACCGTCGTCCCAGATGCGCAGGAAGTGTTCGACAACTGCTCGACCGCGTTGCTCTTCGGGCAACACCGATAGGTCCGGGACCTCGACGTCGACGGTGGTCGCGGCGGTGAACAGGCCCCGCTTGTCGCCGAAATAACGAATCACCATGGACGGGTCTATGTCTGCATCCTGCGCGATGGCCCGCACGGTGGCACCGGCAAATCCGCTGCGCGCGAAGTGTTCTTGTGCCGAGGCGAGAATCGCGGCACGGGAGCGCTGCGCTCGCTCCTTCTTGGTCGGCCGCTCCCTGTTGGTCGCCGTCGGGGGTTGCATGATCCCCAGTCTAGCGAGTTATGATCAACACGTGTTGGCCAACAGGTGTTGACCAGCTCTCGCACAGATCCTCACACCATCAAGGAGAAGGTCATGTTGCCCGAGAACATCGACGTGCTGATCGTGGGCGGAGGCCCGACCGGACTTGTCGCCTCGACAGTCCTGACACGCGCGGGACGCGACGTACTCACCCTCGACGAACAACCCGAAGGGCACAACGCCTCCCGGGCCGCGGCCATTCAGGCACGGACAATGGAGATCCTGCAGGAGCTCGGCGTCGCCGACACTCTCGTGGACGAGGGCGTCGTGGTCCCCTACTTCACGTTCCGCAACCGCGAGAAGCTGCTCAACGGACTGCGATTCGCCGATCTCGACACGCGGTATCCGCACGTGACCACGATCCAGCAGTGGCGGACCGAAGAAGTACTCACCGAGAACCTGCACCGACTCGGTGGTCACATCACCCGCGGATACAGGGTCACCGGACTCGACGAGACAGCGTCCGGCATCGACGTCCATGTCGATGGACCTGACGGCCTCGAGACCGTACGAGCCCGGTTCGTCGTCGGAGCCGACGGCACGCATTCGGTGGTCCGCGAATCGGCTGGCATCGAGTTCGTCGGAGGCGACTATCCACAGTCTTTCGTACTCGCCGACGCCGAGTTCGACGAGTGGCCGCTGCGCTTCGACGAGGTGCAGAACTTCTTCTCCCCCAACGGAATCGTCGTGAGTGGTCCTTTGCCCGAGGGCCGCCGTAGGGTGCTGTTCACGTGGCCGGAGGAGGTCGACGACGTCGACGTTGCCCTCGTGCAGAACGTGCTCGACACTCGCGGTCCACGGGGAGCGAGAGTCTCGCGCATCGCTTGGGGATCCCAATTCCACGTTCATCACCGCATCGCCGAGCACTTCCGGAAGGGCCACATCTTCCTCGCGGGTGACGCCGCACATGTGCACAGCCCTGCCGGCGGACAGGGCATGAACCTCGGCATCCAGGATGCCTACGAACTCGGCCTGGTGCTCGCGGCAGCGCTCTCGCCCACTCCCACAGTGCATCTCGACACGTACGAACACCGGAGGCGTCCGATCGCTGCGTCGACCGTGCTGCTGACCAACCTGATGACGACCGCATCGGTTGCCGAGAATCCGGTGGCGATGAAGATCCGAGACCTCGCCATGAATGCGATCGGGCATCTGCCACCCGCCCGAAAGCAGATGGCGTTGCACATGGCAGAGCTCGTGGCGTGATCATGGCGACGACACTCACCGGACTGCACCACCTCAAGTTCCCGGTCACCAACCTCGAGCTGAGTATCGACTGGTACACAAGGGTTTTCGACGCCACCCACATCACGAGATTCGACCATTACGATAGGACCGGTCATCGCTACGCCGTCGTGATCTCGATTCCCGGTATCGCGGAACTAATCGAACTGCGACTTGATCCCGCTGCGGCGCAGGGAATCGCGGGCTTCGATCCGGTCACCTTCGGCGTGGTCGACAATGCCGCGCTGCAGCAATGGATCGAACACCTCGACCGACTCGGAGTGCCGCACAGCCCACCGATCACCGGCTACATCGGGCAGGTCGTTCGCCTCTCCACACCGGATGGCATGACGATTCAGATCTACACGGATCCGGCAGACGGATTCGAGTCGGCCATGTTCGACCGCTCCATCATCGTGCAGCCGGTCGCCGGGCACCGAATCACCGACTCCCCCGCCTGAGCGACCGCCACTGCTCGACGATCTCGTCAACGTCGACGACGTGGGCAGTGACGACCGACGGCAGCCCCGCCCGCGTGGTCAGATGTGCTTCGCGCACACGGCGATTGAAGTCGGCCAGGATCTCGCGCACTGCTGATTCGTCGGCGATGTCGGCCAGGGAATCGGGAAAGCCTTGCGCCTCCTTGCGGAGTTGCAGCGAAGCGGGCAGCAGGGCCGTCGAATCGAGTCCTTCGTCGCGGATCTTGCGCTTGACCCACCAGTCGGGGTCGTCGGTATCGGAGAGGTCGAGCGGCTTGCCCATGCCCGGCAGGTTGTCGAACTCGCCGCGCTCGGTGGCCTCGCGGATCATCTTCTCCACGCGCGTTTCGTACGTGGGCGGCTTCCAGCGGCGGACACGACGAAACCGTCCTTCGGGTTCGTCCATATGTCCAGTCACCGTGTCCCCGCGTCTCCGTGTCTCCGACGGCTCAGACAGTGAATCCCAACGCGCGCAGCTGCTCGCGGCCGTCGTCGGTGATCTTGTCGGGGCCCCACGGCGGCAGCCACACCCAGTTGATCTCCAACTCGGTGCACAAGCCGCTGCCGATGAGCGCTGCGCGTGACTGGTCCTCGATGACGTCGGTCAGCGGACACGCCGCCGACGTCAGTGTCATGTCGATCTTGGCGACGGCGTCGTCGGTGATCTCGATGCCGTAGACGAGTCCGAGATCGACGACGTTGATACCGAGCTCCGGGTCGACGACGTCGCGCATCGCCTCCTCGACGTCCTCGAGTTGGGGCAGCGAGGTGCTCGGTGCACTCACGGGTGACTGAGCTGCGGGTGTCTGAGCTGCGGGGGTCTCGACCGGGGGCGTCTCGACTGCCGGAGTCTCTGCCAAAGGCTGTTCGGTCATGGGGCTTCCACCTGTTCTGATTCACGTTCTTCCACCGACTGCGCCAGGGCGTCCTTGAACGCCATCCAGCCCAGCAGTGCACATTTGACGCGTGCCGGATACTTGCTCACTCCGGCAAACGCGATGCCGTCGCCGATGACGTCTTCGTCGCCCTCGTCGGAGCCGCGGGAGGTCATCATCGCGTTGAACGATGCGACCGTCGCCAAGGCGTCGTCGACGCTGGCGCCCTCGAGCTGGTCGAACAGCACCGATGTCGACGCCTGCGAGATCGAGCAACCCTGCCCGTCGTAGGAGATGTCGGTGACGGTATTGCCGTCGTCGGAGAGCGCGACGCGCAGGGTCACCTCGTCACCACACGTCGGGTTGACGTGATGGACCTCGGCGCCGAACGGCTCGCGCAGCCCGCGCCCGTGCGGGTGCTTGTAGTGATCGAGGATCACGTCCTGATACATCTGCTCCATACGCATGTCAGGCGACTCCGAAGAACTTCTGCGCCTTGACGATTGCCGCGGCGAGAGCGTCGACCTCGTCATGCGTGTTGTAGACCGCGAACGACGCACGGGCCGTCGCCGCAACATCGAAACGTCGGTGCAGCGGCCATGCGCAATGATGTCCGACGCGGATCGCGACACCCTCGTCGTCGAGGATCTGCCCGAGGTCGTGTGCGTGAATGCCGTCGACGACGAACGAGACTGCACCACCGCGGTTTTCGGTCGTCGTGGGTCCGACGATGCGCAGTCCCTCGATCTCTCCGAGCGAATGCAGTGCGTGCTCGACGAGCGAATGCTCATGCGCGGCAACAGCATCCATCCCGATTGCCGACAGATAGTCGACGGCCGCACCCAATCCGACGACCTGCGAGGTCATCGGCACGCCTGCTTCGAACCGCTGAGGCGGATCGGCGTAGGTGGTTGCCTCCATCGTGACGGTCTCGATCATCGATCCGCCGGTGATGAACGGAGGCAGCGCAGCAAGAAGCTCTGCCTTGCCGTACAGCACACCGACACCCGACGGTCCGAGCATCTTGTGCCCGGAGAACGCCGCGAAATCGACGTCGAGCGCACGGAAATCGACTGGCATGTGCGGAACCGACTGGCAGGCGTCGAGCACGACGAGCGCACCGACAGCACGAGCTCGGCGAACCAACTCGTCGACGTCGGCCACGGCACCGGTCACGTTGGACTGGTGCGTGAACGCGACGACCTTCACGGTGTCGTCGAGCTCGAGTGAATCGAGGTCGATGCGGCCGTCGTCGGTCACGCCGTACCAGCGCAGGGTCGCGCCGGTACGTCGGCATAGCTCCTGCCACGGAACGAGATTCGCGTGATGCTCGAGTTCGGTGATGACGACTGTGTCGCCCTCGCCGAGTTGTCGACCACCGAACAGCGGTGCGCTGCGGTCGTCGCCGAGCGTGTAGGTGACCAGGTTCAGCGACTCGGTCGCGTTCTTGGTGAACACCGTCTCGGGTGCGGTGACACCCACGAAGGCGGCGATCTTCTCGCGGGCGCCCTCGTAGTCGTCGGTGGCCTCCTCTGCGAGCTGATGCGCGCCACGATGCACCGCGGCGTTGTGGGTCGTCAGGAACTCACGCTCGGCATCGAGCACCTGGACCGGACGCTGCGAGGTCGCACCGGAATCGAGGTAGACCAACGGCTTTCCGTCGCGCACCGTGCGGGACAGAATCGGGAAATCGGCACGGATGGCGTCGACGTCGAGCGTCGAAGCCTTGTCGGCCACGGTCTCCGTCGACATGGCTCAGCCCGCCGCAGCAGCCGTCGTGAAGCGGACGTAACCGTTCTCTTCGAGCTCGTCGGCCAGCTCGGGCCCACCGGATTCGACGACCCGACCGTTGACGAACACGTGCACGAAGTCCGGCTTGATGTAGCGCAGGATTCGCGTGTAGTGCGTGATCAGCAGGATGCCGCCGTTTTCCTCGGCCTTGTACGTGTTCACGCCCTCGCTGACGACGCGCAGCGCGTCGACGTCGAGGCCGGAGTCGGTCTCGTCGAGGATTGCGAACTTCGGCTTGAGCAGGTCTAGCTGCAGGATCTCGTGACGCTTCTTCTCGCCACCGGAGAAGCCCTCGTTGACCGAGCGCTCGGCGAACGACGGATCGATCTCGAGTGCGGTCATCGCCTCCTTGGTCTCCTTGACCCAGTGGCGCAGCTTGGGAGCCTCGCCACGGACGGCGGTCGCCGCGGTGCGCAGGAAGTTCGACATCGAGACGCCGGGAACCTCGACGGGGTACTGCATCGCGAGGAACAGACCTGCGCGGGCGCGCTCGTCGACGCTCATCTCCAGCACGTCCTCGCCGTCGAGGGTGATGGTGCCGCTGGTGACCTTGTACTTCGGGTGGCCTGCGATCGCGTAGGAGAGCGTCGACTTGCCGGAGCCGTTGGGGCCCATCAGTGCGTGGGTCTCCCCCGACTTCACCGTCAGGTCGACGCCTTTGAGGATGTGGATCGGCTCGGCGTCGGTGTCGGACTGCGCGACGTCGACGTGCAGGTCACGGATTTCGAGTGTGCTCATGTGGCTTTCTTTCTGGGGCTGGGTGATCTCGACAAGCTCGATCAGCGGGTTCGGGGCTCGATCGGCGGGTTCGGTGATCTCGACAAGCTCGATCAGCGGGTTCGGTCTCGATCAGCGGGTTCGGTCTCGATCAGCGGGTTCGGTCTCGATCGGCGGGTTCGGTCTCGATCAGCGGGTTGAAGCTCGATCAGCGGTCCACGCGCGATCAGGCGCCGGAGATCTCGAGTTCGTGTTCGATGGCGGCGGAGAGACGTTCGCGCAGTTCGGGCACCGTGATCTTGGCGATGACCTCGCCGAAGAATCCACGGATGACGAGGCGTCGGGCCTGGTCTTCCGGGATGCCGCGGGCCTGCAGGTAGAACAGCTGCTCGTCGTCGAATCGGCCGGTGGCGCTGGCGTGGCCTGCGCCGACGATCTCGCCGGTCTCGATCTCGAGGTTCGGCACCGAGTCGGCACGCGCGTTGTCGGTGAGCAGCAGGTTGCGGTTGAGCTCGAACGTGTCGGTGCCCTCGGCTTCCGGACGGATCAGCACGTCGCCGATCCAGACCGTGTGCGCCTCACGACTGCGGTCGCCGGACGGATCTCCTTGCAGCGCACCCTTGTACACCACGTTGGAGCGGCAGTTCGGCTGGTTGTGGTCGATGAGGAGTCGCTGTTCGAGATGCTGTCCGGCATCGGCGAAGTACAGACCCCAGAGTTCGACGTCGCCGCCCGGCGCCGCGTAGCGGACCAGCGGTGAGAGGCGGACGAGGTCGCCGCCGAGGCTGATCGCGAAGTGACGCAGCACGGCATCGCGACCCACCTTGATGTGGTGCGTTGCGACATGCACGGCGTCGTCGGCCCAGTCGTGGACGTTGACGACGGTCAACGCTGCCTGGTCGTCGACGATGAATTCGACGTTCTCCGCGTAGGTTCCGCTGCCCTTCTGGTCGAGGACGACGACCGCACGCGCGAAGGGCTCGAGGCGGATCTGCACGTGACCGAACGCCGTCTTGTCGACGCCGGGGCCCTCGAGTGTGATCACGATCGGCTCGCCGACCTCGACCTCGCGGGCGACGGTGATGACCGTAGCCTCGGTGAACGACGAATACGCCTGCGCCGCAATGCGATCGAACGGCACTCCACCCTGACCGAGTCGCTTGTCGTCGCGTCCGACGGTCTCGACGGTGACGCCGTCACCTGCGCCGGTGACCGAGACAGTTGCCTGTCCGTCGGCCGTCGCGCTGCCGTCGTGCAGACCGCGCAAGCGTCGGAACGGGGTGAATCGCCACGCCTCTTCACGTGAGCTGGGAACCTCGAACGCCTCGACGTCGAATGAGGTGAACAACTCACCCTTGTTGACGGGCGCGACTGTGCTGCCCGGAACCGAGACCGGGATTGTCGGATCAGCCATCAGCCGACGGCTCCTTCCATCTGGAGTTCGATGAGGCGGTTGAGTTCGAGCGCGTACTCCATCGGGAGTTCCTTCGCGATGGGCTCGACGAATCCGCGCACGACCATGGCCATCGCCTCGTCCTCGGTCAGTCCGCGACTCATCAGGTAGAAGAGCTGATCGTCGCTGACCTTGGAGACGGTGGCCTCGTGACCCATCGTGACGTCGTCCTCGCGGATGTCGACGTACGGGTAGGTGTCGCTACGACTGATGGTGTCGACGAGCAGTGCGTCGCACTTCACCGTCGAACGGCTGCCGTGCGCACCGTTGTTGACCTTGATCAGACCGCGGTACGACGCTCGTCCGCCGCCGCGTGCCACCGACTTGGAGACGATGTTGCTCGAGGTGTGCGGCGCGAGGTGGACCATCTTCGATCCGGTGTCCTGATGCTGACCCTCACCGGCGAATGCGACGGAGAGCACCTCGCCCTTGGCGTACTCGCCCGTCAGCCAGACTGCCGGGTACTTCATCGTGACCTTCGAGCCGATGTTGCCGTCGATCCACTCCATCGTGGCGCCCGCCTCGGCCTTGGCACGCTTGGTGACCAGGTTGTAGACGTTGTTCGACCAGTTCTGGATGGTGGTGTAGCGGCAGCGTCCACCCTTCTTCACGATGATCTCGACGACGGCGGAGTGCAGTGAGTCGGTCTTGTAGATCGGTGCGGTGCAGCCCTCGACGTAGTGCACGTAGGCACCCTCGTCGACGATGATCAGCGTGCGCTCGAACTGGCCCATGTTCTCGGTGTTGATCCGGAAGTAGGCCTGCAGCGGGATGTCGACGTGCACGCCCGGGGGCACGTAGATGAACGAACCGCCCGACCAGACCGCGGTGTTCAGCGCGGAGAACTTGTTGTCGCCCGCCGGGATGACCGATCCGAAGTACTCGCGGAAGAGCTCGGGATGCTCCTTGAGACCGGTGTCGGTGTCGAGGAAGATCACGCCCTGCTGCTCGAGGTCCTCACGGATCTGGTGATAGACCACCTCGGACTCGTACTGCGCCGCGACGCCTGCGACGAGACGCTGCTTCTCGGCTTCGGGGATGCCGAGCCTGTCGTAGGTGTTCTTGATGTCTTCGGGCAGGTCGTCCCAGGAAGCGGCCTGCTTCTCGGTCGAGCGCACGAAGTACTTGATGTTGTCGAAGTCGATGCCGTCGAGCTCGGCACCCCAGTGCGGCATGGGCTTGCGGTCGAAGATGCGCAGCGCCTTGAGGCGGTTCTCGAGCATCCAGTCCGGTTCGCTCTTTTTCGACGAGATGTCGGCGACCACGGCGTCTGAGAGTCCACGCTGCGCGCTCGCTCCTGCGACGTCGGAATCGGCCCACCCGTATCCGTACGTGCCGAGTGAGGCGATGGTCTCCTCTTGGGTCAATGGAGCCTGTCCATCTGTAACTGTCATCGCTGGGCCTTTCGACTCGTCTGCTTCGGGTCGGCGACGGCGTCATTGCCGGGCTGGTTGTCGCCGATCATCAGGGGGACATGCGTTGTACACGCGCAATCGCCGTTGGCGATCGTCGCGAGACGTTGTACGTGCGTACCGAGAAGCTCGGTGAACGCCGCGGTTTCTGCCTCACAGAGTTCGGGGAACTCAGCCGCGACATGTGCCACGGGGCAGTGATGTTGGCAAATCTGGACGCCGGAGCCGACCAATCTGGTGTTGGCGGCGTAACCGGCGCTGGTGAGAGCGTCGGCGATCTCTTCGACGGTGTCGGCGACCGAGCCGGACTCCGCTACGGGACGTACCCCGTCGACGATGCCCTCGATCCGGTCACGTGCGAACTCGCCGATCGCTTCCTCACCGGCGATCTCGCGGAGCTTGCGCATGGCTGCCCCGGCGAGGTCGTCGTATGCGTGTTGAAGCTTTCCGCGACCGGTCGCCGTCAATTGGAACCACTTCGCAGGCCTGCCCCGACCGCGCTCACCGCCCCGGCCGAAACCGGGCGAGGCGTGTTCGGCATCACCGGCATCGACGAGCGCGTCGAGATGACGACGCACGCCTGCTGGACTGATACCCAACCGCTCGGCGATCTCTCCCGCGGTCAGTGGCCCGTCTTCGACGAGCAGCGACACCACGGCAGCACGCGTCTGCCCGTCGGCGTGCATGGCTCCTGGATCGGCGACCACACCGGGACGGGCGCTGTCGGCAGACAGCACTGCATCACTCCGCATGGTTTTCACAACGCCAGTGTGACGTAATTACTTCCCCGCTTCCAGCAAGGGTGACCTAAGCGGTGACTCGGGTGCGGCGTCGGAAGGACACGACGAGGCAACCATTACAGTCGTCTCGTGTCAGAAACCAGTGTCCTGCGTCGTGCTGCGACGTACCTCGGGCTGAAGTCTGCGCGAGAAGCCGACACGGATTCGGACACGACGGGCGACTACGGCCGGTCGGTGGCAACACTGCACGAGACCGAGCAGGAAGTCGGCCCACTCAACGCGGAGGAAAATCGGCGACTCTTCCGGATCAAGATCTTCGGAGCCACCGGTTCGGTGCTCCTGCTGATCGGTTCGCTGGGTACCGGTCAGATCCCCGTGCTGCAGAACCCCGTCGCGGGGATGCGCCTCCTGTCGCTGCCGTCCCGGATGTGGAGCACGGCGCTGACGATGTCGATCGGCGGAACGCTGATGCTCGTCGTCGCGTGGCTGATGATCGGACGCTTCGCGGTCGGCCGGTTCAGCGTCGAGGTGCTGGAGGGTCGAAGCCCGCAGCGGCGCATGACCCGACGCCAGGCCGACTGCACGCTGCTGCTCTGGATCGCCCCGATCCTCGTCGCTCCACCCCTGCTCAGCAAGGACATCTACTCCTATCTGGCACAGAGCGCCATCGCCGAACGCGGCATGGATCCGTACTCGGTGAGTCCTGTTCGCGGACTCGGCGTCGACGACGTCCTCACGCGATCCGTACCCAATCTCTGGCGTGACACCCCCGCGCCGTATGGTCCGTTCTTCATCTGGATCGGTGAGGGCATCACCAAGATCACCGGCGACAACATCACCGCGGCGATCTTCCTGCATCGACTCGTGGCATTGCTCGGGGTTGGCTTGATCGTCTGGGCGCTGCCCCGCCTCGCACGGCGCTGCGGGGTGTCGGGAGTTGCCGCGCTGTGGCTCGGCGCGATGAATCCGCTCGTGATCCTGCACCTCGTCGGAGGCATCCACAACGAGGCGCTCATGCTCGGCCTGATGCTCGTCGGACTGGAGCTGTGTTTCGCGGGGATCTACAGCAGCGGGAGGCTGCGAGGCTCCGGATTCTGGCCGACCCAGGCGGGTTGGTTGCTCATCGCGGGCACGGCGGTGATCGCGGCGTCGTCCATGGTGAAAGTCACATCGATGCTCGCCCTCGGATTCGTCGGCGTCGCCCTCGCGAGACGGTGGGGCGCCACGCTGCCCGCACTTCGTCATGCTCCGGTGAGTACCTGGTGGTCGCGGTCGCGGGATTCGGTGCGCGCTCTCGCGGCGTCTGCAGCCTTCCTCTTCGTGATTCTCGCCATAGTCGTCGTGGGTATCTGTGCCGGCACAGGACTCGGTTTCGGGTGGACGACGACGCTGTCGACGGGCGAGATCGTCCGATCCTGGATGTCGATGCCGACGTTGATGTCGGTGAGTACCGGCAGAGTCGGCGTGTGGCTCGGTCTCGGTGATCAGACGCAGGCCATCCTCGACGTCGCGCGCCCGATCGGGCAGCTCATCGCCGCGATTTTCGTCGTCCGCTGGATGCTGGCGACGCTCGCCGGACGACTCCACCCGCTCGGCGGGCTCGGCATCGCGATGGCCACCGTCGTCTTGTTCTTCCCGTTCGTGCAGGCCTGGTACCTGCTGTGGGCCGTCATTCCCCTCGCCGCGTGGGCGACCGGTCCATGGTTCCGCGTATTGAGCATCGCGGCGTCGGCGATCATCGCGATCGTGGTCATGCCGACAAGTTCCAACACGAGCGGCGTCGTGCTCGCGCAGGGCCTGCTCGCCTGTGTGATCATGGTCGCGATACTGACGGCGCTGTTCTTCGAGGATCTGCCGTTCACCCGGCACAGACGCAGCCGCTCGACGTCGAACACCGACGCGTGACGACGTCGGGCACGGGGGCGTCGGGAGCAGCACCGTTTTCTCTCCAGCACCCCTCACCGCATAGTCTTGGCGTGTGCGCAGCACGGCTTCACCTTCACCATCGCCGGCAGACGATCCGATGACCGATCGTCGCTCTCGCGGATCCGTCTCGACGGGCTCGACGACAAAACCCGACGCCGCGGTGCGCGTTCGCGGAATGGTGAAACGCTACGACGACCGGGCCGCCGTCGATGGGCTCGACCTCGATCTGGAGTCCGGAACCGTCCTCGCGCTCCTCGGCCCCAACGGAGCGGGCAAGACCACGACGGTGGAGATCTGTGAGGGGTTCCTGCACGCCGATGAGGGCAGCGTGTCGGTGCTCGGCCTCGACCCCTGGCGCGACAACGACAGACTCCGCACGCGGATCGGCGTCATGCTGCAGGGTGGCGGCGCCTATCCCGGTGCTCGCGCCGAGGAAATGCTGCGGCTGTGCGCCGCGTACTCAGCCGACCCCATCGATCCCGATTGGCTGCTCGACGCTCTCGGTCTCGAATCGGCCGCGCGTACCCCGTTCCGACGCCTCTCCGGTGGTCAGCAGCAGCGGCTCTCGCTCGCGTGTGCCATCGTCGGCCGACCCGAACTGGTCTTCCTCGACGAACCCACCGCAGGACTCGACGCCCAGGCACGCCTGGTGGTCTGGGAGATCATCGACCGTCTGCGCGGAGACGGCGTCTCGGTGTTGCTCACCACCCACCTCATGGACGAAGCAGAAGAACTCGCCGACCAGGTCGTGATCATCGACCACGGCAAGGTCGTGGCGAACGGCACCCCGGCGGAGCTGACGAGTCGCGGGGCCGAGAACGAACTGCGGTTCACCGCACCGCGCGGGCTCGACCTGACGATGCTCGAACTCGCGCTGCCCGAGGACTATCGCTGTACCGAACCACTGCCGGGCAATTACCTGGTCAGCGGCGACGTGACACCACAGGTGTTGGCGACGGTGACCGCGTGGTGCGCCAAGATCAACGTTCTCGCCACCGATCTGCGCGTCGAGACCCGCAGCCTCGAGGACGTCTTCCTCGACCTCACCGGACGGGAGTTACGTCGATGACCGCCGCACGCACACGGTCGACGTCGCAGTTCCCGCCGGGAACCTTCGCCCCGCACCCGCAACCCGCGTCGCTTCCCGCGATGCTCGCCGCGCAGACGCGGCTCGAGTTGACCCTGCTGCTGCGCAACGGCGAGCAGTTGCTGCTGACGATGTTCATCCCGATCACCCTGCTGATCGGATTGTGTCTGCTACCCCTCGACACCGACCTCGGCACGACCAACGCCGAACGCGCGGCGACCTTCGTGCCAGCCATCCTGACCGTCGCGGTCATGTCGACCGCATTCACCGGACAGGCCATCGCCGTCGGGTTCGACCGACGGTACGGCGCACTGAAAAGGCTTGGGGCGACGCCGATTCCGCGGTGGGGCATCATCGCGGGCAAAGCGATGGCAGTCGTCATCGTCGTCATCGCACAGGCGATCCTGCTCGGATTGATCGGCGTCGCATTCGGATGGCGTCCCGAACCCGTCGGCCTGCTGATCGGCGCGCTGATCATCGCGCTGGGCACGGCTGCGTTCTCCGCTCTCGGATTGCTGCTCGGCGGAACACTCAAGGCAGAGATCGTCCTGGCGCTGGCCAATCTTCTGTGGTTCGCGATGCTGGGCATCGGCAGCCTCGTCGTGATGTCGTCGCGTGTACCCGACTCGGTCTGGTGGGTGGCTCGCGTGGTGCCATCCGGCGCGTTGACCGAAGCGCTGCAACAAGCTGCCGATGGGCGTGTCGACGTCTTCGGCGTAGTGGTTTTGCTGGCCTGGGCCGCCATCGGCTCTGCGCTGGCGGTGAGGTGGTTCCGATTCCAATGACGACGTCAGATACGCGTACCGAGCGCTCCCCCGAATCCCCAGATGCCGCATCGCAGGACACCACGACCCGGCGTCGTGGCCTGTTCGGCCGCGTCCCCGGATTCGCAGACCCGACGGCGCGTTCGGTCTATGGCTGGGCCATCGCACAGTTGGTCGTCAATGTCGGCATCGTCGTCACCGGCGGCGCGGTACGCCTCACCGGTTCCGGTCTCGGCTGCCCGAGGTGGCCCCAGTGCACCGACGGTTCCTTCGTTCCACATCAGGCGCTGGGGATGCACGGAGCCATCGAGTTCGGCAACCGGATGCTCACCTGGGTCCTGGTCGTCGTGGCCATCGGGACGTGGCTCGCGGTGTTCCGTCGACGCGGCTCGACGCGCGGCGACCGCTGGCTGGCAACACTCATCGCGCTCGGCATCCCGTTCCAGGCAGTCATCGGCGGCATCTCGGTGCTCACCGATCTGAATCCGTGGGTCGTCTCGCTGCACTTCGTCTTGTCGATGGCGTTGGTGTCGTTGGCAACCGTTCTGGTGTTCCGGACCTCGCCGCACGAGCGTGACAAGACGACGAACATCGTGGCGGCCCGCCTCGGCAGCGCCCTGTCGTGGCTGATTTATGTCCTCACCTGGGCGACCATCTACGTAGGGACCGTCGTCACGGGATCGGGCCCTCACGCGGGTGACGCCGACGCGCCGCGCAACGGACTCGACCCGGGCGCGATGACGCAGCTGCACGCCGACTTCGTGTTCGTGCTGGTGGGTCTGGCGTTGGCGGTGGCCGTCACCGCACGGGTTCTCCAACTGCCGCAGACCCGTGCCGCGCTCATCTACGTCGGGCTGCTTGCACTGCAGGGCGTGATCGGCGGCATCCAGTACGCCACCTACCTTCCGATGGCGTTGGTCATCGCGCACATGCTCGGTAGCGCGCTGCTGATGATCGGCGCCACGTGGCTCGTGCTGTGGTTCGGCAGTGATCAGCGAGCGGACAGTGCTCAACTATCGGGCGGGGATCAAACCGACCAGGTCGGCCAGCGCGAACGCGGCGACGCACCCGTCAACTGATCGGGACCGCCCCGCCGAACCGTCAGATGATCGCGCTGTTGCGCGCCTTGGGGAAGTGCTCGGAGTGGGCAACCCAGCCGGCCATCTTGCGATAGTGCTCGGGCGACACGGTCGCCTTCGACGTCAGTTCCCGATCCCACTCCCCGATTTCAAGGCCGGGCACGGCGTCGACGACGGCATGCGCGGTCGCGACGTCGTCGACGACCCGGTCGCCGAGGTATCCGTTGGACTCCCCGACGAGCGTGATGCGCACCCCGGCGGTGCCGATGGGCTGCAGGACGGCTTTCGCGGCCCCACCTTCGGTGGCGACGAACTTCTTGATCGACGCGACGACCGCGGCAGGCGCCTTGACCGGCGCTGCCGAGCTCTCGACGCTGTCACTCTCGGCGGTTTCGGTGTTCTGCTCGTCGCTCATGGTCTGTAGAGCATACCGACCGGCGGCCGGTGGCCCATCCGAGGTGTGCGGCAGCCGCAGACTTGGCAGAGTTGTCATCTATGAACTCGCCCGCGCAGGAGCGCGAAATCCTCACCTGGGAACTCAACGGCGTCGCCTGCCGCGAGCTTGCTCAGATGGTCGCCGACGACGGCTACGTCCCCGACATCATCATCGGGATAGCCCGCGGCGGTCTCATCCCCGCCGGAGCAATGGCATATGCCCTCGACTGCAAGCTGATGCTCTCGCTCAACGTCGAGTTCTACACCGGCATCGGTGAGACGCTGTCCGAGCCCGTGATGCTCCCCTCGCTGCTCGAGAGCAGCGGCCTGCACGATCAGCGGGTGCTGGTCGTCGACGACGTCGCAGACACCGGAAAGACGCTCAAACTTGTCGACGACTTCTGCGAGCAGCAGGGTCG
The DNA here is from genome assembly GCF_001665925.1 of Gordonia sp. 852002-50816_SCH5313054-c. Classification (NCBI taxonomy): domain Bacteria; kingdom Bacillati; phylum Actinomycetota; class Actinomycetes; order Mycobacteriales; family Gordoniaceae; genus Gordonia; species Gordonia sp. 852002-50816_SCH5313054-c. The sequence goes on along the minus strand of NZ_LZTE01000034.1, from coordinate 443,256 downwards.
CGTCGCCGAGGTCCGCAATGCGGTGATCTACCAGAAGCCGCACACCATCACGACTCCCGACTATTGCTGGCGCACCACGGACAAGTGGATCAACTTCCCGTGGTCGGTCGACCCGCCGGTCGTCGGCACGCGGAACTCCAGCAGCGAATCAAACCCCTAGCGCGGCGTTCGGTACCGGCGACGGCCAGAATTCGGCGCCGTGTAGAAACGACTCATGCGCGCAATTCAGGTGACACATCATGGCGGTCCCGAGGTGCTCAACTACGGGACGGTCGACGACCCCATCCCCGCTCCCGACGAGGTGATCGCGCGGACCAGCGCGATCGGGGTCAACTTCATCGATACCTATCTACGACGCGGCATGTACCCGTCGACCCCGCCCTACGTCCCGGGCACCGAGGGTGCGGGAGAGATTATCGCGGTCGGCAGCGAGGTCACCGACCTCGAGCCGGGCCAACGAATCGCGTGGGTCGACGCGCCCGGTTCGTACGCCGAACTCGTCGCGGTGCGCGCCGCCCGCGCGATCCCGGTCCCCGACGGCGTTCCCGACGTCGTTGCAGGCTCGACGATGCTGCGCGGCCTCACCGCCCACTATCTGCTCGACGGCAGCGCACACCCGGTTTCCGGTGACACGATCCTGCTCCACGCGGGCGCCGGCGGCGTCGGCCTGATCCTGACGCAGCTCGCCAAGCGTCGCGGCATCACGGTGATCACCACGGTGTCGACAGACGAGAAGGCAGCGTTGTCGACGCAGGCAGGCGCCGACCACGTCCTGCGATACGGTGACGACCTCGTCGGACAGGTCCGTGAACTCACCGACGGCAAGGGCGTGCCGGTGGTGTACGACGGCGTCGGAGCCGACACCTTCGAACAGTCACTGGCCTCGACCGCGGTGCGCGGGATCGTCGTCGTGTTCGGGGCGGCGAGCGGACCTGTCCCGCCGTTCGATATCCAGCGGCTCAACCCGGCGGGCTCACTGTCGGTGACGCGCCCGACGCTCGGCCATTTCATCGCGAACACGGACGAATTGCGGTGGCGTTCGGGTGAATATTTCGACGCCGTTCTCGACGGCCTCGATGCCCGAGTCGGCCAGGAATATCGCCTTGCCGACGCCGCGCAGGCCCAAACCGACCTGGAGAACCGGATCACCACGGGAGCAACCGCACTCATTCCGTGAGGCGGTCACGAAACCTGCGGCCACTCGTCAGAAGTAGCTGGCGATGGTCGGCAGGTTGACGACGGCGTCGATGGCGAGTCCGCAGAACAGCGCCGCGAGGTATTCGTTCGACTGCAGGAACACCTTCAACGGTGCCACCTCGACGCCGCGTCGAGTGTCGCGGTAGAGCTTGTGCACACGGTTGAGGAACCACACGCCTGCCAACACCGCGACGCCGGCGTAGATCCAGCTCGCAGCTCCGATGAGCAGGAACGAGCAGATCACGGTGAGCCACGTGTAGATGAGGATCTGGCGGGTGACGTGCTCCTCGGTGGCGATCACCGGCAGCATCGGCACGCCTGCGGCCTTGTAATCCTCGCGGTAGCGCATCGCCAGTGCCCAGGTATGCGGCGGCGTCCAGAAGAAGATCACACCGAACAGCACGATCGGCTGCCAACTGAGCGAACCCGTGACCGCCGCCCAGCCGACCAGCGTCGGCATGCATCCGGCTGCACCGCCCCACACCACGTTCTGCCAGGTGCGGCGCTTGAGGATCAGGGTGTAGACCCCGACGTAGAAGATGATCGTGGCGGATACGAGAAGCGCACTCAGAAGGTTCGCCGACCACCACAGGACAGCGAACGACGCCACCCAGAGCAGCAATCCGAAGATCAACGCATTGGTTCTCGTCACCGCGTGACGGGCGAGCGGACGCTTGGCGGTGCGTCGCATCTTCTTGTCGATGTCGGCGTCGACGACCATGTTGAGCGTATTGGCGCTCGCCGCACCCAACCAACCACCGAGCAGCGTGAACGCGATGATTCTGAGGTCGACGTGTCCACGATCTGCCTGCAGCATGACCGGGATGGTCGCCACCAGCAGCAATTCGATGACACGAGGCTTGGTGAGCGCGATGTACGCCATCACCGTGCCGCGTACGCGAGCAACGAAACTCGTGTCGGCGGTCGTGTTCGATTCGCTGACGGGGCGGTCAGAATCCACCTCGGACGTGCCGCGAGAAGTGGCGGAACCATCTCCGCTCACACGCTCACCGATCCTCACGTCAACTCCCCTGCCCCGCCGACGATTCGGCTCGCGGGCATTTCCGACTACTACTCAGCATGGTAGACGCTGGGGTGTTCGATCAAAGAATTGAGGCTCCGCGCCGTAGCCGACCTGCGAAGACCGGCTGACATGACGATCGTTACCGGCCACCCCCCACACCGACGGCACCGGCCGATTACTCTGGTCATCGTGGGTCGAAAGGCCCTGCATCAGCACTCGGACGTAACGCCCGCGAGTTGGCGTTCGCCCGACGCACCAGCACCACACGCATCACGCAGGCACCCCAACACGTACAGGAGACGGCACACGTGGCTGATACCGACGAGATCCGCGAACGCACCGAGGCGGCCTACCCCGAGGACTGGTCCGACGTGGACACGCGCGCGGTCAACACGGCTCGCATTCTTGCTGCCGACGCCGTCCAGAAGGTCGGCAACGGACACCCCGGCACCGCGATGAGTCTCGCTCCACTGGCTTACACGCTCTACCAGCGCGTCATGCGTCACGACCCGGTCGACACCACCTGGGTCGGTCGTGACCGCTTCGTCCTGTCGTGTGGACACTCGAGCCTCACGCAGTACATCCAGCTCTACCTCGGCGGATTCGGACTCGAACTCGGCGACCTCGAAGCGCTCCGCACCTGGGATTCGCTGACGCCGGGACACCCCGAGTTCCGTCACACCAAGGGCATCGAGATCACGACGGGTCCGCTGGGTCAGGGACTCGCGTCAGCCGTGGGCATGAGCATGGCGTCGCGCTACGAGCGTGGCCTCTTCGACCCCGACGCCGCGCCAGGAGCCAGCCCCTTCGATCACTTCATCTACGTCATCGCCTCCGACGGCGACATCGAAGAGGGCGTGACGTCCGAGGCGTCGTCGCTCGCGGGCACCCAGGAGCTGGGCAACCTGATCGTGTTCTACGACCAGAACCAGATCTCGATCGAGGACGACACCACCATCGCGCTCGGCGAGAACACCGCGCTGCGCTACGAGGCATACGGCTGGCACGTGCAGACGGTCGAGAGCGGCGAGGACGTCGTCGCGATCGAGGCGGCAATCGAGGCGGCCAAGAAGGTCACCGACAAGCCGTCGCTGATCTGCGTGCGCACCATCATCGGCTACCCCGCTCCCGACAAGATGAACACGGGCGCCGTCCACGGCTCGGCTCTCGGCGCCGACGAGGTCGCCAAGACCAAGGAAGCTCTCGGATTCGATCCGGACAAGAACTTCGACGTCTCCGAAGAGGTCATCAGCCACACCCGCAAACTCGTCGAGCGCGGGATCGAGGCCAAGGAATCGTGGACCAAGGCGTTCGACGCCTGGGCAGGCGCCAACCCCGAGAACAAGAAGCTGTTCGACCGCCTGTATGCACATGAGCTGCCCGAGGGCTGGCGCGATGTGATCCCGACGTGGGCTCCCGGCGACAAAGACCTCGCGACCCGCGCGGCGTCGGGCAAGGTGCTCTCAGCACTCGGCGGCATCCTGCCCGAGCTGTGGGGCGGTTCGGCCGACCTCGCAGGCTCGAACAACACCACCATGGACGGGGCGGCGTCGTTCGGCCCGACCGCGATCTCCACGAAGAAGTGGTCGGCCAATCCGTACGGCCGCACACTGCACTTCGGCATTCGCGAGCATGCGATGGGCGCCGTGCTCTCCGGGATCGTGCTCCACGGACCGACACGGGCATACGGCGGTACGTTCCTCCAGTTCGCCGACTACATGCGTCCGTCGGTCCGGCTGGCGTCACTCATGGAGATCGATCCGATTTACGTGTGGACGCACGATTCGATCGGACTCGGCGAAGACGGCCCGACCCATCAGCCCGTCGAACATCTCGCCGCGCTGCGTGCCATCCCCCACCTCGACGTCGTACGTCCCGCTGATGCCAACGAGACCGCAGCGGCATGGGCGCATCTCCTGACGCGTCGAAACCATCCCGTCGGCCTGGTGCTCACCCGACAGAACGTCCCGGTCCTCGAGGGAACGTCGGTCGAGGGAGTCGCCGCGGGCGCCTACGTGCTCAGCGACTCCGACGACGACCCGCAGGTCGTCATCATCGGCACCGGCTCCGAGGTGCAGTTGGCACTCGAGGCACAGAAGACTTTGGCCGAGAAGGGAATCGCGGCCCGCGTGGTGTCCATGCCGAGCATGGAGTGGTTCGACGAACAGCCACAGGGTTACCGCGACTCGGTGCTGCCTCCCGCAGTGCCACGGGTATCGGTCGAGGCTGGTATCGCGATGCCGTGGTACCGCTGGGTGGGCAACGGCGATCAGATCGTGTCGCTCGAGCACTACGGCGCATCGGCCGACTACAAGGTCCTCTTCGAGAAGTTCGGCATCACCGCCGAAGCCGTCGTCGCGGCGTCGCTACGCGCAGTGGCGGGCTGATCACCGGACGAGATCCACAACTGAACATCGAAATCCCAACCGAGGCACACCCACTAGAGGCGCTCCCACAAGGAACGCACTGCCGGAGGAGAGAACCGTGACACAGAACGAGAAGCTCGCAGAATTGTCCGCAGCCGGGGTTTCGGTGTGGCTGGACGACCTGTCCCGAGATCTGATCAGCTCGGGACAGCTCCAGGAACTGATCGACACCAAGTCGGTGGTCGGTGTGACGACCAACCCGTCGATCTTCCAGGCCGCATTGTCGAAGGGCACCGCGTACGACGACCAGATCAACGAACTGGCCGCGCGCGACACCGACGTCGACAGTGCGGTCCGGACGCTGACCACCGACGACGTCCGTAACGCCTGCGACGTCCTCAAGCCCGTCTTCGACAGCACGAACGGACTCGACGGTCGGGTGTCGATCGAGGTCGATCCGCGTCTTGCACACGACACCGACAACACCGCCGCGCAGGCCGTGGAGTTGTGGAAGATCGTCGACCGTCCCAACGCGCTGATCAAGATCCCGGCGACCAAGGAGGGCCTGCCCGCGATCTCCCGCACCCTCGCGGAGGGCATCAGCGTGAACGTCACCCTGATCTTCTCGGTCGAGCGCTACCAGGAGGTCATCGACGCTTACCTGAACGGACTCGACGCCGCACTCGCTGCGGGACACGACATCTCGAAGATCCACTCGGTTGCGTCGTTCTTCGTCTCCCGCGTCGACACCGAGGTCGACAAGCGCCTCGACGCGATCGGCACGCCACAGGCCGTGCAGCTCAAGGGCTCTGCCGCACTCGCGAACGCTCGCCTGGCCTACCACGCCTACCAGCAGGCGTTCGAGATCGACTCCCGATTCGCCGCACTCCGCGAACAGGGAGCGCTGCCGCAGCGGGCGCTGTGGGCATCGACGGGAACCAAGAATCCCGACTACGCCGACACGCTCTACGTCAGCGAACTCGTCGCACCGAACACCGTCAACACCATGCCGCGCAAGACCATGGACGCGTTCGCCGACCACGGTTGGGTCGACACGTTGTCGATCGTGGGCCGCGCGCAGGAATCGCGTGAGGTCTTCGACGCGATCGCCGCTGTCGGCGTCGACTTCTCGGACGTGTTCAAGGTCCTCGAGGACGAGGGCGTGTCGAAGTTCGTCGACGCCTGGACCGATCTCCTCGGTGCCACCGAGGAGCAGCTCTCCGCCGCGAAGAAGAGCTGACGTAGGTGGCAGGCACCGAGGGATGGAAGAACCCGCTCCGCGACCCGCGTGACAAGCGCCTCCCCCGCATCGCAGGCCCGTGCAGTCTCGTGATCTTCGGTGTCACCGGAGATCTCGCACGCAAGAAGCTGATGCCCGCGGTGTACGACCTCGCCAATCGCGGCCTCCTGCCGCCCTCGTTCGCGCTGGTCGGGTTCGCCCGACGCGACTGGGACGACGAGGATTTCGCGAAGGTCGTGCACGACGCCGTACGCGAGCATGCCCGCACCGGGTTCCGGGAGGAGGTGTGGGAGCGGCTGTCGGAGGGGTTCCGCTTCGTTCAGGGCTCCTTCGACGACGACGCCGCGTTCGATCGTCTGCAGCAAACGCTGTTGCGCCTCGACAAGGAGCGCGGCACCGACGGCAATCACGCGTTCTACCTGTCGATTCCACCCAACGCCTTCCCGACGGTCTGCGAGCAACTCGAGCGCAGTGGGTTGGCGTCCGAGGAGGGCGACAACTGGCGCCGCGTGGTGATCGAGAAGCCGTTCGGCCACGATCTGCAGTCGGCGAAGGAACTCAACGCCATCGTCAATGCCGTGTTCCCGGAGTCGTCGGTGTTCCGCATCGACCACTACCTCGGCAAGGAGACGGTGCAGAACATTCTCGCGCTGCGCTTCGCGAACCAACTGTTCGATCCGCTGTGGAGTTCGCACTACGTCGACCACGTCCAGATCACCATGGCCGAGGACATCGGCCTCGGCGGACGTGCCGGCTATTACGACGGCATCGGTGCCGCGCGCGATGTGATCCAGAACCATTTGCTCCAACTCATGGCACTGGTCGCGATGGAGGAGCCGATCTCGTTCGAGCCCAAGCAATTACAGGCCGAGAAGATCAAGGTGCTCTCGGCGACGAGCAACATCCTGCCTCTCGACGAGAACACTGCGCGCGGCCAGTACGGGCCGGGCTGGCAGGGCAGCCAGAAGGTCCCGGGACTCCTGGAGGAGGAAGGGTTCAGCGCCGACTCCATCACCGAGACCTACGCGGCGATCGCGCTCGAGGTGGATTCACGACGCTGGGCGGGCGTGCCCTTCTACCTGCGCACGGGAAAACGCTTGGGCCGCAGGGTGACCGAGATTGCACTGGTCTTCAAGCGTGCACCGCACCTTCCGTTCGACAAGACGATGACCGAGGAGCTGTCGCAGAACGCACTCGTGATCAGAGTGCAGCCGGACGAGGGCATCAGACTGCGGTTCGGGTCGAAGGTGCCCGCGTCGAGCATGGAGGTCCGCGACGTCAACATGGACTTCAGTTACCGCACGGCGTTCACCGAAGCATCTCCCGAGGCCTACGAGCGGCTGATCCTCGACGTGCTGCTCGGTGAGCCGTCGCTGTTCCCGGTCAACGACGAGGTCGAATTGTCGTGGAAGATCCTCGATCCCGTCCTCGACCACTGGGCGCAGTCCGGGCGTCCCGACACCTACGAGTCGGGCACCTGGGGACCCGACTCCGCCGACGAAATGATGGCCCGCACCGGACGAACGTGGCGTCGACCCTGACCCGGCCGAGCCCGATCGTCCGGTTTTTGCCGCATCCCCCGCCCGCGCCGAGGAGGCACTGATGATCGTCACCCTGCCCGACACGACGACCAACGAGGTCGCCAAGAAGATCGTCATGGTCCGCGAGTCCGGAGGCGCCATCAGCCTCGGACGCGTGCTGACCCTGGTGGTCGTCGCCGAACACGGCGAACCGACCGAGGCGGCCATTGAAGCGGCCATCGGTGCCAGTAGCGAACACCCGAGCCGGGTGATCGTGATCTCGTGCGATCCGCGCGGCGAACAGTCACGACTCGACGCGGAGATCCGTGTCGGTGGTGATGCGGGTGCGTCGGAGGTCGTGCTCCTGACGCTTCACGGTGAGCTGGCGAATCATCCACGCAGCGTCGTGACGCCGTTCCTGCTGCCCGATACCCCCATCGTGACGTGGTGGCCCGGTGCCGCGCCCGAGGATCCCGCCAAGGACACGATGGGCAAGATCGGGCGTCGGCGGATTCTCGACGCGACGAAGTCGGCGAACCCGGAGACGGTCCTCGAACGCAGGTTGGCCACGTACGCTCCCGGCGACACCGACCTCGCGTGGACGCAGATCACCGGGTGGCGAGCCCTGCTCGCGTCGGCTGTCGAGCGGCCTCCGCACACCCCCATCACTGCTGCGGAGGTGACCGGACCCGCGACCTCCCCGAGCGTCGATCTGCTTGCGGGATGGCTTCTTTCGACGCTCGGCGTTCCGACACGGCGGTACATCGGCAGCTTCGAGGTACGTCTTCACCGTGACGAGGGCACCACGGTCATGTCGATCGACCAGAACGGCAACGCCGTACTGAGTGCCCCGGGCAAACCCGACGGCCGTGTGGCGATGATGCACCGCGACCTGCCGATCTGCCTGGCAGAGGAATTACGCCGACTCGACACCGATGACATGTACGAACTCGCCCTGCGCGGCGCGGTGGAGCTACAGGCACAGGGAGCGCCGGTATGACGACGGAAACCCTCGTGTTCGACGACCGCGACATGCTGACCACCACGGCGGCAGCACGATTCGTCGACATAGTGTCACGTGCGCAGAAGGAGCGTGGCGTCGCGTCGGTGGTGCTGACCGGAGGAAGCAACGGGATCGGCATTCTGCGCGCTCTGGCACCGGGAGGCGAGGTCGACACGAGCCCGCTGGACTGGTCGCGGATCGACTTCTACTGGGGTGACGAACGTTTCGTTCCGAACGACGACCCCGAACGCAACGTCGGACAGGCCACCGAGGCCCTTCTCGCGCATGTGCCGGTCGACCCGGCCCGAGTGCATCCGGTGGCGGCGTCGGACGGACCGTTCGGCGACGACATCGAGGCTGCCGCACAGGATTACGCGGCCGTCCTCGCGGCCAACGCGGATAACGGCATCTCCCCAGCGTTCGATCTGCACCTACTCGGGATGGGCGGCGAAGGTCACATCAACTCGCTCTTCCCCCACACCGACGCGACCGCAGAGAACGTGCGGACAGTTGTTCCGGTCGAGAACTCGCCGAAGCCACCGCCGCGTCGGATCACGTTGACCTTCCCCGCGCTGAATCGGTCGTCGGCGGTGTGGTTCCTGGTGTCCGGCGCCGACAAGGCCGACGCTGTGGCCGCCGCACATTCGGGGGCGTCGCGCGACGACTGGCCGTGTGCGGGTGCGCACGGAACGTCGGAGACCGTGTGGTTCCTCGACGACGCCGCCGCCGGAAAACTCTCGGTATAGTTCCCCGGTCGGCGGCGGCTGCCGTCGGCCGCGCTAGCCGCTGTTACGCAGCGCCGTCGCCAGACCGTTCATCGTGAGCTGGATGCCACGTCGGACCCGCGGGCTGTCGTCGCCTGCACGGAACCGCCGCAGCAGTTCCACCTGCAGCAGATTCAACGGCTCGAGATACGGGAATCGGTTGTACACCGAACGCTTCAGTGCGGCGTTGTCGGCGAGAAGATCATCGGTGCCGGTGATCTTCGCGTACATCGCGAGGGTGCGCTCGTGCTCGTCGACGATCATCCCGAATACCTTGTCGCGCAACGCTTCATCCGGAACGAGCTGGGCGTACCGGTGCGCGAGACCCATGTCCGACTTGGCGAGCACCTGCGCCATGTTCGACATCACCGTGCGGAAGAACGGCCACTTCTCGTAGTACCGATGGAGGGTCTCGAGTCGCTGCGGGTCGTCGCCGACCCACTGCTCGAAGGCCGTGCCGGTGCCGTACCACCCCGGCAGCATCACACGGGACTGCGTCCACGACAGCACCCACGGAATGGCGCGCAGGTCCGAGATCTTCTCGGTCTGCTTGCGCGACGCGGGCCTGCTGCCGATGTTGAGTGCGCCGATTTCCGACAGCGGTGTCGACGTGGTGAAGTACTCGACGAACCCGGACGTCTCGTGCACGAGCTTCGAGTACGCGGCACGGGCAAGGGCCGCTACCTCGTCCATATTCTGGTACGCCTGTTCCGATTCATCACCGAGACCCTCGACGTCGAGCAACGACGACTCGATGGTTGCCGCGAGTAGCGTTTCCAGATTGCGTTCGGCGACAACGGGTTCCGCGTACTTGGCCGCGATGATCTCGCCCTGCTCGGTGATACGCAGCGAACCCTGCACCGCCCCCGGCGGTTGGGCCAGGATCGCGTCGTAGCTCGGGCCGCCACCGCGACCGACCGTGCCACCGCGACCGTGGAACAGACGCAGGCGGATACCCGCCTTCTTGGCCGCCTCGACGAGGTCGAGCTCACCGCGATAGAGCGCCCAGTTGGCGGCCATGTACCCGCCGTCCTTGTTCGAATCCGAGTATCCGAGCATGACCTCCTGCATCCCGGCCTGCGAATCGACGAGATCGCGGTAGAACGGCAAATCGAGCGCAGCGAGCAGCGTTTCGGCGCCCTGCTGGAGATCTTCGATCGTCTCGAACAGCGGGACGATCCGCACCGTCGAGACCAGCTTGCCGTCGTCGTCGATGTCGATGAGGCCTGCTTCTTTGAGGAGGATCATCGGCTCCAACATGTCGCTGACCGACGTACACATGGAGATGACGTAGTTCGGTACGGACTGCGGGCCGAATGCCGCGACGGCGGCGGCAGCAGCGCGAACGATGTCGAGTTCCTTGCGTGCGAGCTCCGAGAGGTCCGAATCGGGCCTGGTGAGCGGACGGCGGGCCTGCAGCTCCGCCGACAGCACCGCAACGCGATCCTCCTCGGACAACGACAAGTAGTCGGGTGTGGCGCCCGCCCACGCCAGCAGCTCGGCGATGACCTCTTCGTGCATGTCGGAGTTCTGCCGCATGTCCAGACCCGACAGATTGAATCCGAACGTCCGGACGCCCTCACGCAGGCGCAGCAGCCGATCGTCGGCGATGGCCTCATCACGATTCTCGCGGAGCGCTTCGTCGACGACGTCGAGATCGGCGAGGAGTTCGGCCGAATCGGCATACGGCGGCTTGCCGTCGATGAGGTCGAGATCCTCCTTCTGCAGCACGTCCGGGCCGAACAACGCTTCAGCCGTCGCGACGAGTCGCGCACGAATGTGCTTGAGTGCCAACCGGAATGGCTCGTCGGTCGCCGGGTCGTCTGCGTCGACACCCGCGAGTTGGACGAGCCGCCCGCTGGTTTCGATCAACCGCGCCGACATGCTCAGCTCCTGACGGAGCAGCCGAAGTTCGGACAGGTGGTGTCCGATCGCGGTGCGCGCCGCGAGGGACGTCGCCAACGCGACCACATCGCCGGTCACATACGGGTTGCCGTCACGGTCGCCGCCGATCCACGAACCCATCCGCAGGATCGGCTCGTCGGACAGGCCGGCGTCGGGGTACGCCGCCTGCAGTGTCGACCGCACCGACGTGTTGATCTTCGGTACGACGTCGAAGAACGAGGCGTCGTAGTAGCGGAGGCCGGACCGGATCTCGTCCTGGATGGTGAGACGTTCGAGACGGATGAGTGCCGTCTGCCACAGTGTCAGGATCTGGCGCTCGATCGCCTCGATGACCTCGGCGTCCTCGTCGGAGGTGAGGTTGGTGCGTCCGCGAAAGCGCATGAGCTCGGTGATGCGGTTCTGCGCGTCGAAGACCGTGCGGCGTCGGGTCTCGGTCGGATGGGCGGTGATCACCGGGACGACCGTCGCGTCGGCGAGCGCCGCTCCCACCTGGGCGTCGGACAGGTCGGCGGCCGCGAGCTTCGCGTAGGTGGCGGCGAGGCTGCTGTCCTGCGGAGGATCGCCCGCGCGCACGTGAATGGCACGACGACGCTCGCGGTGGATGTCCTCGGCGAGATTCGCCAACAGCGCGAAGTTGCCGAATGCACGGATGACCGGCATCGCGGTGTCGATGTCGAGATCGGTGAACATGTCGGCGAGCTCGTCGCGGTCGATCTCCGCACGTCGGATTCGGAAAGCAGCGACGCGCGCAGCTTCGACCAGATCGAAGACCTCGTCACCCGCGTGCTCTCTGATCGCATCGCCGAGTAGGCCGCCGAGCAACCGGATGTCCTCACGCAACGGTTCGGTGAGGGCTCGCCCCTCGTCGTCAACGGAGATCAGATCATCGATGGACGTCGATGGACGCCAGGCCGGGGCACCGTGGGACGGATCGGTTGAGGTCATGTCCTCAAGTATTCAGGTATTCAGCGAACGGGGCATCTCGACGCGAACCGAACACGACAGACCAGACACAGCACAAGAAGGGGCCGACAGCACAACTTGGGCAGACACAGCACGGGGGCCGCGCACTGTGCGCGGCCCCCGTGCTGAAAGTGTCAGAAGTACGTGATCTTGGTCAGGAGTACTTGATGTCGAGTTCGACGCCGATGATGAGGATGAACCACACCAGGCCGACGAAGACCGTCAACCGGTCGAGATTGCGCTCGACAACGCTCGAACCCGACAGACTCGACTGCACGCCGCCGCCGAACAGCGAGGACAGGCCACCGCCCTTGCCGCGATGCAGCAGCACGAGGACGACCAGCAGAACACTGGTCACGATCAGACCGATTTCGAGCGCGAGCTTCATCCGGTGAGCATTCCTGTTTCGTCGTGTACGGCAGAGGGCAGGTTGGCCTCGTTGCACACATGAGCGCGCATGACGAAACCAACCTGCCACAGTCTACGCGTCGGGAGCTATGACCCCGCGAGCGACCCACGGCGTGTGGGCACCACCCCTCAGGGCAGTGGACCACCTGCCGCGATGGCCGAGAGCGTTGCGAAATCGTCGGCCTTCAGCGATGCACCGCCGACAAGTGCGCCGTCGACGTCGGGCTGTGCCCCGAGGTCGCCGACATTCTTGGCGTTGACGGAGCCGCCGTAGAGCACACGGACCGTCGCCGCGGTGGCCTCGTCGGCCAGTTCCGCAAGCGCACCGCGAACCGCGCCACACACCTCTTGGGCGTCCTGCGCACTGGCAACACGGCCGGTGCCGATCGCCCAGACCGGTTCGTAGGCGACGACGACCTTGCCGATCTCCTCGGCCGAGAGACCTGCCAACGACGCCTTGAGCTGTTCGACGTTGTGCGAGACCTGGTTTCCGGCCTCACGGACGTCGAGGTGCTCGCCGATGCACACGATGGGGGTCAGCCCGTGACGCAGCGCCGCCTTGGTCTTGGCCAACACCACCTCGTCGGTCTCACCGTGCAGGGTCCGACGCTCGGAGTGCCCGACGATGACGAAGGTGCAGCCGAGCTTCGCGAGGAACGCTCCGCTGATCTCGCCGGTGTAGGCACCCGAATCGTGCTCAGACAGATCCTGCGCACCGTAGGTGAGCAGCAACTTGTCGCCGTCGACGACGGTCTGCACGCTGCGGATGTCGGTGAACGGTGGGATCACCGTCACGTCGACCTTCTCGAAGTACTTCGCCGGCAGCGCGAACGCGATCTTCTGCACCAGGGCGATCGCCTCGAGATGGTTGAGATTCATCTTCCAGTTGCCCGCGATGAGCGGTTTACGAGCAGCCATCAGTCCTCCAGCACCTTCAGACCCGGAAGCTCCTTGCCTTCGAGGAACTCCAACGACGCGCCGCCACCCGTCGAGATGTGCGAGAAGCCCTCTTCCGGCAGCCCGAGCGTGCGCACGGCAGCAGCCGAGTCGCCACCGCCGACGACGCTGAACGCGCCGTTGTTGGTCGCGGTGATGATCGCCTCGGCCACACCCTTGGTGCCCGCGGCGAACTTCGGGAACTCGAACACGCCCATCGGGCCGTTCCAGAAGATGGTCTTGGCCCCGGTCAGCACCGCGGCGAAGCGGTTGACCGACTCAGGCCCGATGTCGAGGCCCATCCACTCGTCGGGGATGTCCTCGACCGAGACGGTGTCGGACTCGGCATCGGCGGCGAACTTGTCGCCGACGACGACGTCGACCGGAAGGTGGATGACGTCGGCGAACCGGTCGAGCAGGTCTTTGCAGACGTCGATCTGATCTTCCTGCAGCAGCGACTTACCGACCGAATGTCCTTGCGCGGCAAGGAAAGTGAACGCCATACCGCCGCCGATGACCAGGGTGTCGACCTTGGGGGCCAGCGATTCGATCACGCCGAGCTTGTCCGACACCTTCGAGCCACCGAGCACGACGGCATAGGGCCGCGCCGGATCGGTCGTCAGCGTCGTCAACACGTCGACCTCACGCTCGACGAGCTGACCCGCGTAGTGCGGCAGCAGCTTGGCGACGTCGTACACCGACGCCTGCTTGCGGTGGACCACACCGAAACCATCGGAGACGAACGCGCCGTCGTCGCCCACGAGCTCGGCGAGCTGGGCGGCCATCGACTCGCGCTCGGCATTGACCTTCGACGTCTCGCGGGCATCGAATCGAACATTCTCGAGCAGCAGCACGTCGCCGTCGGTCAATCCCTCGGCGCGCGCGAGCGCATCGGGTCCGACGACGTCGGCGGCGAGCTGGACGTTGCGTCCGAGTTCTTCACCGAGGCGCTCTGCGACCGGCGCCAACGAGTACTTCGGGTCCGGTTCGCCCTTGGGACGACCGAGGTGGGCGGCGATGACAACCTTGGCGCCCGCGTCGATCAGTGCGTTGAGCGTCGGCAGCGACGCGATGATGCGGCCCGGATCGGTGATCTTCGTTCCGTCGAGCGGAACGTTGAAATCCGACCGGACCAGCACCGCGCGCCCTGAAACGCCTTCGGCCAGAAGGTCTTTCAGAGTCTTCACACTCATTACAGCGACTTACCCACCAGATCGGAGAGGTCGACGAGACGGTTGGAGTAGCCCCACTCGTTGTCGTACCAGGAGCTGACCTTGGCGAGGTTGCCCTCGATGACCTTGGTCAGGCCCGCGTCGAAGATCGACGAGTGCGGGTCGCCCACGATGTCCGAGGAGACGATCGGTGCGTCGTAGTAACGCAGGATGCCCTTGAGCGGTCCGTCGGCGGCAGCCTTCATCGCGGCGTTGATCTCGTCGACCGACACGCCCTTCTCGAGTTCGACGGTGAGGTCGGTGATCGAGCCGGTCGGGATCGGCACACGCAGCGCGAAGCCGTCGAGCTTGCCCTTCAACTCGGGGAGCACGAGTCCGATGGCCTTGGCGGCACCGGTCGAGGTCGGCACGATGTTGATCGCCGCCGCGCGTGCGCGACGCAGGTCCTTGTGCGGACCGTCCTGCAGGTTCTGGTCTGCGGTGTAGGCGTGGACCGTGGTCATCAGGCCCTTGATGATGCCGAACTCGTCGTTGATCACCTTCGCGAACGGGCCGAGGCAGTTGGTGGTGCACGACGCGTTGGAGATGATGTTCTGGCTGCCGTCGTACTTGTCGTCGTTGACGCCCATGACGATGGTGATGTCCTCACCGGTCGCGGGTGCCGAGATGACGACCTTCTTCGCGCCGGCTTCGAGGTGTCCCTTCGCCTTCTCCGCGTTGGTGAAGATGCCCGTCGATTCGACGACGACGTCGACGCCGAGATCGCCCCACGGAAGCGCTGCCGGACCCTCGCGGACCTCGAGCGCCTTGATCTTCTGGTTGCCGACGACGATGGTGTCCTCACCCTCGAGCGACACGTCCTCGTCGAGGATGCCGCCGACGGAGTCGAACTTCAGCAGGTGTGCGAGGGACTTGTTGTCGGCCAGGTCGTTGACCGCGACGATCTCGATGTCGGTCTGGCCCAGCTTCTTTTGTGCCTCAACGGCACGGAAGAAATTGCGGCCGATTCGGCCGAATCCGTTGACGCCTACCCGAACAGTCACTGTGTGCTCCTTAAGCGGTTTCATCGGTCTCGGGCCTCACGGCCCGGGTCATGGGGCGGAGCCAAAGCGCCTCCGCGAACCCAGTCACCGTCCAGCCTAGTGGTCTCGAACACCTCCGGCACCCATTAGGGTCGCTAGCGTCAGGCGTCGTCGAGAAGATCCGACGTGACCGCCGACTCGGTATCGGGAATCCCCTCGGTGCGAGCCTTCTTGTCGGCCATCGACAACAGGCGTCGGATCCGTCCCGCAACGGCGTCCTTGGTCATCGGCGGATCGGCGAGTTGACCGAGCTCCTCCAGCGACGCCTGCCTGTGCGTGACACGCAGTTGCCCTGCCGCGATGAGGTGATCGGGGACTTCGTCGCCGAGGATCTCCAATGCCCGTTCGACACGAGCGGCCGCGGCGACGGCGGCACGCGCGGACCGTCGCAGGTTGGCGTCGTCGAAGTTCGCGAGGCGGTTCGCGGTCGCGCGCACCTCGCGTCGCATCCGTCGTTCCTCCCACACCAATCGCGTGTCATGTGCGCCCATGCGGGTGAGCAGCGCACCGATGGCCTCGCCGTCGCGGATCACCACGCGGTCGGCACCGCGCACCTCGCGAGCCTTGGCCGACACACCGAGCCGACGCGCGGCGCCGACGAGCGCGAGGGCCGCTTCCGGCCCGGGACAACTGACCTCGAGGGCCGACGAACGACCGGGTTCGGTGAGTGATCCGTGCGCGAGAAATGCTCCGCGCCAAGCGGCTTCGGCGTCGGCGACGCTGCCACCGACCACCTGCGCGGGCAGTCCGCGGACCGGGCGGCCACGCAGGTCGAGAAGGCCGGTCTGACGCGCGAGTCCCTCGCCGTCCTTGGTGACCCGCACGATGTAGCGAGCGCTCTTGCGGATGCCCCCGCTACGGAGCACGTGGACTTCTGAGGCATAGCCGTAGAGGTCGTGGATGTCGCGCCTAAGGCGGCGCGCAACATTGCCCATGTCGACTTCGGCCTCGACCACCACGCGACCCGCGACGATGTGCAGGCCCCCTGCGAACCTCAACAGCGCAGACACCTCGGCCTTGCGGCAACTCACCTGTGTCACCGTGAGCCGGCTCAACTCGTCCTTCACGGCCGCGGTCATTGCCACCGGTCCCTTGCCTCCTGTCACCTGGTTCCCACACCCCTCGCTCGGGCGATACTTCAGACACCCGAGTCTCGCAACGTCCGCGCCTCAGACAATGGACCCAGCCTAGTCGGTGCCTTCACCTTCGCACAGTTGCTTCACCAGCGACGCAACCTTGACGGGGTCGTGCACATGCTGACCGGGGACGGCCAGATCCCCGACGCGCAGTTGTGCGCCGAAATTCTTCGCCGCCCGCACCAGGTGATCACGCTCGGCACCCGACGGTACAGATGCCGAGTCGACGACGACGTCGTCGATCGACAACGTGTCGTCGTGCGCGTGCAGGACATGGAGGTGACGCTCGACCGAGAAGCCCGGCGTCTCCCCTGGTTCGGGCGCCAGATTGACGAACAGCATCTTGCGGGCTGCGCTCTGCCGCAACGCCTTTCGCTGCGCGGGCACGAGCACGTGTGGGATGACGCTCGAGAACCACGAGCCGGGTCCCAGTACGACGAGGTCGGCAGCGGCGATGGCGTCGAGAGCATCGTCACAGGCAGGCGGGTCGGGCGGCAGCAGACGCACGCGACGCACCTTGCCCGGCGTCGTCGCGACCGCGACCTGTCCCCGGATGACCCGACTGATCCGTGGATCGGATTCGAGACCGGACACATCCGCTTCGATCTCCAACGGCCCGGTCGACATCGGAAGCACCCGGCCGTCGACGTCGAAAAGTCTGCCCAATTCATCGAGGGCCGCGACCGGGTCGCCGAGAACCCCGGACAGGCCCGCGAGGAGCAGGTTGCCGACGGGATGCCCTGCGAGTGCGCCGTATCCACCAAAACGATGCTGCAGCGTGCGTGCCCACAGTTCGTGACGCGAGCGTTCCATCGCGCCCGGTTCGGGGTTGTCGCCTCGATCGTCGAGCGCGGCGGGTGCGCTCATCAGCGCGACCATCGCCATCCGCAGATCGCCGGGAGGGATGATGTCGAGTTCGCTTCGGAGCCTGCCGGACGAACCACCGTCGTCGGCAACCGTCACCACCGCCGTGACGTTCGGGCTGAGGTACCTCATCGCCGTCAACGTCGCGTACAGGCCGTGGCCTCCACCGAGCGCGACGATGCGGTCCGGGCTGCTCATTCGCGCCCCAGATCGCGGTGCATCACACGCACGTCGTATCGCGTCGAACCGGCGTCGTCTCCCGCAGCTTTCAACCGCGACGCGAGTTCCTCGGCGATCGCGACACTGCGATGCTTGCCGCCGGTGCAGCCGACGCTGATCGTCATGTAGCGCTTACCCTCGCGTAGATAGCCCTTTCCGACGACACCGACAAGGTCGGTGTAGAGATCGAGGAAATGCCCCGCTTCGTCGTGCCCGAGCACGTAGTCGCGAACCGGTGCGTCGCGTCCGTTCTTCTCGCGCAGTTCCGACACCCAGTAGGGGTTGGGCAGGAATCGGACGTCGGCCACCATGTCGGAGTCGATGGGCAACCCGTACTTGAACCCGAACGACTGCACCGCGACGGACAGTCGTGGCTCGCCGTCGTGCGGATAAACCTCTTCGACGAGCTCACGCAGCTTCGACACCGTCAACGACGACGTCTCGACGACAAGGTCGGCGGAGTTCTTGATCGGGGCGAGGATGACACGCTCGCGAGCGATACCTTCGACGAGAGTTTCCTTGCCCTGCAACGGATGTCGACGACGAACCTGCTCGAATCTGCGAACCAGGACGGAATCGGTCGCATCGAGAAACAACACCTTGGTGGCGATCCCCGCGAGTTCGAGTTCGGTGCGCAGGGACTCCAACTGCGCACCGATCGACGGATCGGAAGCCCGCAGCACCACCGCCAGCCGGGTGACCGGCGGGTCGGACTCGCGCACGGTCTCGACCAGCGTCGAGAGCAACGGGGCGGGGACGTTGTCGGCGACGTACCAACCGTCGTCCTCCAGGATGTTGGCGACGGTCGATCGGCCCGCACCCGACATGCCTGCCACAAACAGCACGACGAGTTGATCGTCGTCGGCGATCTCAGCCACTCTCTGCTCCCGTCTGGGTTGGAACACTTGGGACACCGTTCTGATCTGACACACCGTTCTGATCTGAAACACCACTCTGGGCCGGAGCGCCCGCGTTGACGGGTTCCAGCGCGTCGTGGACAGCGCGCGCCGTCGCCTCACCGATGCCGGGAACCTGTGCGATCTCGTCGATCGACGCCTCGCGCAGTCGGGCAACCGAACCGAAGTGGGTGACCAGGGCGGTGCGGCGTGCGCGCCCGAGACCGGCGACGCCGTCGAGTACCGATTCGGTCATTCGTTTGCTGCGCTTGCTGCGGTGGAAGGTGATCGCGAACCGGTGAGCTTCGTCGCGTACGCGTTGCAGCAGGAACAGCGCCTCGCTGTTGCGCGGCAGGATGACCGGGTCGTCGTCGCCGGGCACCCACACCTCTTCGAGACGCTTGGCGAGGCCGATGACGGAGACGTCGTTGACGCCGAGTTCGTCGAGAACGGCTGCCGCCGCGTGGACCTGAGGCGCGCCGCCGTCGACGACGTACAAGTTGGGCGGATACGCGAACTTCTTCGGCGGCGGTGGCGCGGAATCGACCGCACGCGCGGAGATCTCGCCGGATGTCACCTGCACCGCGGCCGCCGCGGCGGCGTCCTGGTCGGCGCGGTGCCGCAGAAACCGCCTGCGGGTCACCTCCGCGATGGATGCCACGTCGTCGGAGTGTCCGTCGCCTGCCGCCTGCCGAATCGAGTAGTGCCGGTAGTCGGACTTGCGGGGCAGTCCGTCCTCGAACACGACGAGCGATGCGACGACATCGGTTCCCTGGACGTGCGAGATGTCGACGCATTCGATGCGCAAGGGTGCCTGGTCGAGTCCGAGCGCTTCCTGTAGTTCGGTCAGCGCGGCCGACCTGGTGGTGAGATCGCCTGCGCGCCTGAGCTTGTGCTGGGCGAGCGCCTCGCCCGCATTGCGCTCGACGGTCTCGAAGAGTGCGCGCTTGTCGCCACGCTGCGGCACGCGCAGACTGACCTTCGACCCGCGCAACCCCGACAGCCACGCGGTGAGTTGCTCCTCGTCTGGTGGCAGCTCCGGGACCAGTACTTCTCGCGGGATCGCCTCGCTGCCGTCGAGATCGTCCTGCCGACCGTAGAACTGTGTGAGGAACTGCGCGACCTGCTCGGCGGGTGACTCGTCGTCGGGTTTCTCGACGACCCACCCTCGCTGCCCGCGCACACGACCGTCGCGGACGTGAAAGATCTGCACGGAGACCTCGAGGTCGTCGCCGACCATCGCGACGACGTCGGCGTCGGTGCCGTCACCGAGCACAACGGCTTGTTTCTCCATCGCGCGTCGCATCGCACCGACGTCGTCGCGCAGCCGTGCCGCACGTTCGAAGTCGAGTTGCTCTGCCGCCGTGTTCATCTCGCGTTCGAGGCGTCGAATCATCTGGTCGGTACGTCCGGCGAGGAAGTCGCAGAAGTCGTTGACGATTGCACGGTGCTCGTCGGCACTCACACGACCGATGCACGGTGCAGCGCACTTGTCGATGTAGCCGAGCAGACACGGACGATCGATCTGGCGGTGGCGTTTGAACACGCCTGCCGAGCAGGTTCTGGCCGGGAAGACGCGGGTGAGGAGGTCGACGGTCTCGCGGATCGCCCAGGCGTGGGAGTAGGGACCGAAGTACCGGACGCCCTTCTTACGTGGACCCCGGTAGACGAACAGCCGCGGATACTCCTCGTTCATGGTGACCGCGAGCATCGGGTAGGTCTTGTCGTCGCGATAGCGGACATTGAACCGAGGATCGAATTCCTTGATCCAGTTGTACTCGAGCTGAAGCGCCTCGACCTCGGTGCCGACGACCGTCCATTCGACCGACGCCGCGGTGGTGACCATCCGGCGCGTACGTGGATGCAGCGACGCGACGTCGACGAAGTACGACGTCAGACGCGAGCGGAGGTTCTTGGCCTTGCCGACGTAGATGACGCGGCCATGTGCATCGCGGAAACGGTAGACCCCGGGGTCGGTCGGAATCGTCCCCGGTGCGGGACGGTAGGTAGTCGGGTCTGCCACGGATTCCAGGCTAGTACGCGGCACCGACCAGAGCGGTGCACCCGCCGGTCAGGTCGGTGTCGAACCGCTCTGGTACCGCGCCGCGAGTTCGCGATAGCGATCCATCGCCTCGACGGCTCTGTCCCCGTCGCCCGCCTGGACCGCGAGCACAGGGATGTGCTCGTCCGCAGGCAGGAGCAACTGCGCACCGAATCCGCGGTCGGGGTAGGTCAAACCGCGCACTCGATCCCACTCGAACAGTCTGTCTCCCCACAGGTTGCGCACCGATACGCCCTGCTTTCCGACGCGTAGCCGCGGTCGGGTGAACAGCAGAATGGCGGCCGCGATGATCAGTCCGATGATGATGATCGCCGCCTGGTCCGACGCCCCGATGTTCTCCGGGCCGGTGTCGGAGATCGTCAGCAGCACACCGAAGACGATGTGGATGGCCAGCACGACGACGGCGACGACGACGGCGATCCGCGCGAGTCGGCGTGGTCGGTAGACCATGTCCCACTCGGCATCGCCGCGCTCGGACGTGTCGGTCGACGCCATGTGCTGACGGCTCTCGGTCACGTGGGCGATCCGGCGGTGCTCAACGCACGCAGCGTGAGCGCCGACGCCAACGCCGCGGCCGTTGCCTGTGCACCCTTGTCCTCTTTGGAGTCGGGCAGACCGGCACGGTCGAGTGCCTGTTGCTCGTTGAGCGTGGTCAGGACGCCGTTGCCGACCGGCGTCGACTCGTCGAGCGAGACACGGGTCAGTCCCGCGGTCACGGCGTCGCAGACGTATTCGAAATGTGGCGTCTCGCCTTTGATCACGACCCCGAGCGCCACCACGGCGTCGTGGGTCCGGGCCAGCGCCTGCACGATGACCGGCAGCTCGATGGCCCCGGCGACCTGGACGATGGTCGGGTCATCGACGCCGCGCTTGGCTGCCTCCCGCACGGCACCGTCGAGGAGCGCGGTACAGATCGTTGCGTGCCACTGCGACGACACGATGGCGAGCGAGATATCGCCTGCATCGCCGAGGTCGAGTTCGGGTTCGCCCGGGCCGCTCATGCCTGTCCTGCCTCACCTGCGACCGCTGCGCCGTCGGCTAGCGGTTCGTCGAGTCCGATGATGTCGTGGCCCATGCGGTCGCGCTTGGTGCGCAGATACCGCAGGTTCTCCTTGTTCGCGCGCACCGGCATCGGCACGCGTTCGACGATCTGCAGACCGTATCCGTCGAGACCGACCCGCTTCGCGGGGTTGTTGGTGAGCAACCGCATCGAGGTGACGCCGAGGTCGGCGAGGATCTGTGCGCCGAGTCCGTAGTCGCGCGAGTCGGCGGGCAGCCCGAGCTGAAGGTTGGCATCGACGGTGTCAGAACCCGCGTCCTGCAGCTGATAGGCCTGCAGCTTGTGCATCAGCCCGATGCCGCGGCCCTCGTGGCCACGCATGTAGAGCACCACACCGCGGCCCTCCGCGGCGACCATCTCCATCGCGGCGTCGAGTTGCGGACCGCAGTCACAGCGAAGTGATCCGAACACGTCACCGGTCAGACATTCGGAGTGCACGCGGACCAGCACGTCGCTGCCGGTTCCGTCGTCTCCCGCGATGTCGCCCATCACCAACGCGACGTGCTCGACGTCGTCGTGGATGCTCGTGTAGCCGACCGCGCGGAACTCTCCGTGCCGGGTCGGGATGCGTGCGTCGGCGACGCGCACGACGTGCTTCTCGTGCCGACGACGCCACGCGATGAGGTCGGCGATCGAGATGAGTGCGAGGTCGTGTTCGTCGGCGAAGACCCGCAGTTCGGGAGTCTGCGCCATCGAACCCTCGTCCTTCTGCGAGACGATCTCGCAGATCACGCCCGCCGGGGTGAAGCCTGCGAGGCGCGCGAGGTCGACAGCGGCTTCGGTGTGTCCGGGGCGTCGAAGGACTCCCCCGTCCTTGGCGCGAAGCGGCACGACGTGGCCCGGTCGGGTGAAGTCGTTGGCCGTGCTGGCCGGGTCGGAGAGCTTGCGCATAGTCGTCGCGCGGTCGGACGCGCTGATGCCTGTGCCGATGCCCTCACGCGCGTCGACCGTCACGGTGTAGGCGGTGCCGTGCTTGTCCTGGTTGACCGAGTACATCGGGGGTAGGCCGAGTCGGTCGCAGGTGTCGCCGTCGAGCGGCACACACAGGTAGCCCGACGTGTAGCGCACCATGAAGGCAACGAGCTCCGGAGTTGCCTTCTCGGCGGCGAAGATCAGGTCGCCCTCGTTCTCGCGGTCCTCGTCGTCGACCACAACGACTGCCTTGCCGGCAGCGATGTCGGCGATGGCGCGCTCGACGGTGTCGAAGTCGACCGTCGTGTGCGTGGCCGTGCTGTCGGTGACGGTGTGGTCGGCGACGGTGTGGTCGGCAACGGTGTTTTCGGTACTCATCTGTGTCACTTCACTCCTGCTGCGTCCGCGGGTGTTGCGGTGGTGTTTGCCGACGCAAGACGTTCGACGTACTTGGCGATGACGTCGACTTCGAGGTTGACCACGGCACCCACCTGCGCCGTACCCAAGTTCGTCTCGTTCAACGTGGTGGGGATCAGGGAAATTTCGAACCAGCTCTGCCCCTGCCCAGCGGGGTCGCCACCGATGGCGGACACGGTGAGGGACACACCGTCGACGGTGATCGATCCCTTCTCGACGAGGTAGCGCGACAGTGTGTCGGGAACGGCGATCCGCACGACGGTCCAGTGCTCGGAGGGCGTCACCGCGGTCACCGTGCCGGTTCCGTCGACGTGACCCTGGACGATGTGCCCACCGAAGCGGCCGTCTGCGGCCATGGCGCGTTCGAGGTTGACGCGGCTGCCGGTCGCGAGGACGTCGAGCGAGCTGCGATTGAGGGATTCGGCCATCACATCGACCGTGAACGCGCCGTCGGACGACAACTCCACTACGGTCAGGCACACACCGTTGACCGCGATCGAGTCTCCGTGTGAGGCGTCAGAGGTGACCAGCGGTCCGGAAATGGTGAATCGGGCCGAATCCGAAAGGTCGTCGCGCGCGACGATCGTGCCGAGTTCTTCGACGATGCCGGTGAACAATATGCGCTCCTGTCCTGCCCTCGTTGCGGGCGACCCACTGCGTTCCGGATAACCCGCCGTGTTCTGCGCGAACACAATGGGCAACCCGCGTGGGGCGGACAGGGCGGCACACCTGTGCCGTCTTGTTCTCTCGCATCCGGACTATGACCGTCGGCTCCGGAATCACACCGGATCTGCTGACCCCGACCTGGCGGCCGGGCGCTCGCGGGCTTGTCGACGCGACCTGATCGCGACCACTCACCGCCGGTGGGGACTTTCACCCCGCCCCGAGAACGTCTGCATTCGACGCTAGCACGCAGGTGAAGCGGTGCGACACTCACCCGAAACCCGCAATCCGCCACCGGTGCCCCTCACCGGGTGATAATTCCGATCAGCGGGCGTTCATCGCCCACCGCAGAGTCAGTACAACCGCAAAGTTCAGTACAGCCGCTTTGGTTCAAACTCATGGGAAGGCGGTGTCGCAATGACCGCGAACACCGAGGGCAGTTCAACAGGGCAGACGACGTCGTCGAAGTTGCTCGGACTCGCCGCACGCAACTGGATTCCACTCGTGCTCATCGTTGTGGGCGTCATCTTCATCGCGCAGAACACGCAGCACGTGCGCATCAATTTCTTGTTCATCCACGTCGGAGCGTCGTTGTGGCTCGTCCTCACGATCATCGCGCTCGCGGGCGTGATCGCGGGATGGTTCATCGGCCGGAACCGCTTGAAGCGAAAGTAGGGTTCAGTCGCGCGCCATGCGGATGAGGACGTCGTCACCGAGTCGCTCGACGTCGGTGGTGACAAATCGCTGCGCTTGCGCGAGGGTCGTGAGCGCTGGCCGATCGACCGAAGCAGCACCTGCGCCGAGCACCGTCGGCGCGACGTAGGCCTCGATCTCGTCGACGAGACCCGCGTCGATGAAGGCGCCGATGATCGCCGGTCCGCCCTCGACGAGCACCCAGGTGGCCTCGGGTAGCGCGGCGAGGACATCTGCCGGATCGTGGCTGCGCACCTGCAGAAACGGCGCGGCGTCGTCGCGGATGCGGGCCGAGGTCTCGACGTCGCGCAACCCCATCGCCACCCGGACCGGTTGGTGTGGCGCGAGAGTGTCGTCGGGCAGGCGTGCGGTGAGCGAGGGATCGTCGGCGAGCACGGTTCCGGTGCCGACGACGATGGCGTCGATCTGTCCGCGCTGGCGGTGTGCGCGCGCCCGTGACTGTGGGCCGGTGATCCAACGACTCGTGCCGTCGGGTGCGGCCACCCGACCGTCGACGGTCGACGCGATCTTCGCGGTGACGAACGGCCTGCCGTGCTCCTGCGTGAACAGCCAGTGGCGCAGTGGGCCGGTGCGCGCCTCAACGTCGAGGCGACCGGATTCGACGTCGACGCCCGCGTCGCGCAGCCGCCCTGCTCCCCCGCTGGCGGTGGGGTTGGGGTCGGCAACCGCGAACACCACGCGCGCGATCCCCGCGTCGATCAGGGCTTGCGAACACGGGCCGGTGCGGCCGGTGTGATTGCACGGTTCGAGTGTCACCACCGCGGTTGCGCCGCGCGCGGCGTCTCCCGCAGCACGCAGCGCCATGATCTCGGCATGCGGCCCGCCAGGCGGCTGCGTGTGGCCCCGCGCGATGATCTCGCCATCGGGCGACACGATCACCGCCCCGACGGGCGGGTTGGGAGAGCTGAGCCCCAGTGCGCCGACCGATTCCTCGATGGCTGACCGCATCGAGGAATCGAGGGGTTTGTCAGTCGACACGAGCCCTGGCCGTGGCGGCCTGCTCGCGCAACGCTGCGACAGCCTTACCGGGATCGTCGGCACCGTAGACAGCCGAACCCGCGACGAAGCAGTCGACGCCCGCTTCGGCGGCCTGCTCGATGGTGTCGGCGTTGATTCCGCCGTCGATCTCGACGAGCAGTCGCAGATCCGACGAGTCGACGATTGTGCGCACGATCTTGACCTTCTCCAGCACCTCTGCGATGAACTTCTGTCCGCCGAAGCCCGGCTCGACACTCATCACGAGCAGCGTGTCGATGTCGCGCAGGATCTCCAGATACGGCTCGAGCGGCGTGTTCGGCTTGATCGCGAGGCCGGCCTTTGCCCCTGCCGCGCGGATGTCGCGCGCAACGTCGACGGGATCCGAGGTCGCCTCCGCGTGGAAGGTGACGTTGTAGGCCCCGGCCTCGGCGTACGGCGGCGCCCAGCGCTTGGGGTCGTCGATCATCAGGTGGCAGTCGAGGGGGATGTCGGTTGCCTTGAGCAGGCTCTCGACGACCGGGAGCCCGAGCGTGAGGTTGGGGACGAAATGTGCGTCCATCACGTCGACGTGCAGCCAGTCGGCGCGAGTGCTGCCCGGATGCGCGACCGCAGCAGATTCGGCTGCGAGATTGGCGAAATCGGCGGAGAGAATCGACGGCGCGATCATCGGCGTGTTGGCGTCAGTCATGGCAGTCAATCTAACTGTCCACCGGGCCCGACGATGTGGCAGGTTCCGCGGAGGCAGCCGGCGGCACCTGCTCTTCACGCGCGGCGATCGGTGTCCGCACCGCGCGGAACGTCCACAGCTTGTTGACGGCGAAGTTGATGGGCATCGTGATCACGATCGTGATGATCTGGGCCCAGTACTCGCGCGAATGCAGGCCTGCACCCTCGTGGAAGAACGACGACGAGAGGTAGATCGGCGACGTCGGATTGGTGAAGCCGACCTTCAGGAACATGCCGACGATCGCAGCGACGCTGCCGACGGCGAGAAATGGCCAAAACTCCGACCACCAGCTCGCATGCTTGGCACTTTTGAACGTCCACGTGCGGTTCAGCTGGAAATTCACGCAATTCGCCACGAGAAATCCGACGATCCAGACGATAACCGTAAAGCGAAGGTTGAAGTCGGTGCCGCTGACGTGCCACACCACGTCGTTCGCCTTCGTGGTACCACCGTGGGCCTTGTTCAGCAGGATCGCGACGACCATATTGACGACGACTCCGCACGCTCCGACAATGCCGAAACGGACAAACTGGCCCATGCTACGTATGTGTTCGGCGTACCGGGCTGCGCGAAGATCGTTCACGTATGGGCAATATACGTGGTCAACGCTCAAACTCCCGCACCGAGAATCAGCGCGCCGTCGGAAATGACGATAATTGTGTGCTCTGAATGCGGTGAATTTCGCCCATCTGCCATAGGTGATGTGCGCTCGTCGTCGTCGACGACGAGGTCGGCGGAACCCCTCGTCATCGTCGGCTACGCAACCGACGTCACGCTGCGTTGATCAGCGCCGCCAGTTCGGTCTCGAGCGCGCTCTCCCCCGCCGGCCGGAAGCCGACAGCGGGCGGCGACGTGCTTCGGTGCTCGCGCCCCGAGGGTGTGATGACGTCGATCACGGTGATGTCGCCGAACTCGGTGCGCCGACGGTACTTCCAACCGGGCAGTTCCTTGACCAGATTGTGAAGACGGCACAGCCCCTCCCCGTTCTCGGCTGTCGTTGCTCCACCGCTGCGGTGGGCGAGGATGTGGTCGATGTGTTCGACGTGGCCGTTGCAGTAGGCAACCCTGCATCGTCTGTCGCGCCGGGCGACGAAGAGCGCCAGCGCCGCGGGAAAGCACCGCGACTTGGCATCCATCGAGACCAAGGTGCCGTCGGACGGCCTTGCGTAGAGGCGTCTCAGGGTCGAGGTGGTCTCACTGTCGGGATCGAAGCCCTCGGAGACGAGCCTGCGCGCAACAGACGCCGGAATCGGCCCGTATCCCGGAACCTCCGCCGCCTTCTCACCCCCGAGCATCGTGTCGGCCGACATGACGAGGTTGACCGCGACGGGCACGGCGCCGGCTGATGCCTGTCCCGTGACCCGCTCGACGAGCGTGTCGGCCATGATCTGCGCGTGGCTGCGGTCGTCTGCACCGACGACCGAGTCGGCGTACCGCTTGAGTGCCGCGTAGACCGAGATTCCCTGCTTCATCGGCAGCAGCGCGGACAACTGAGTCATCAGATCGGGCGCCGGACGTACCGATACTCGACGATCCTTCTCGGCCTTCGCTTTTCGATCCACCACGGCCCGGGGTTCCAACTCGTACGCGTGCTGCTTCGCGAGTGCCTCCAGTTGACAGTCGCCGACGCCGTCGAGCGTCGTCGGATCCGCGCAGACCCGTCGGTCGATCTCCTCGCGCGTTTCGCGGGTGAGGTAGGCAGTCTAGCGAACCAGGATTGTGGCACGCCATTCCGTCAGCCGACCCGACGCCAGCGCGTCGCGTGTGTGGGGCATCTCGTGCTCGATCGCCCGCGCGAACCCGAGATACTGAGACCCCTTCTGCGGAGAGGCTTTTCGCGCAATTCCGATCTCAGCCGACAGTCCCCGGCCTTGCCTGGTTTTCGGTACTCCACGCTGCTGTTCATCGGCGCGACGGAGTTCATCCAACCGCGCCGCCTCACGCGCTTGTGCTGCGGCACAGGCGGATTTGATCTCTTCCAGAACGGTGAGCCGAGCGGCGGCATCGGCTTCGGACTCGGCGGCAGGCATCTCACCGAGCGCAGAAACCAGCGATTCCAGATCGCTGGTTTCTGCGAACACGAGACCCCCGGACGCCGTCGAATGTTTGTTCTAGACTACCTCGAATCAGGCGGCGTCGCAGGCATTTTCGATCGGGAAGGCGACGGTGCGAGCACGTCGAGGAGCAGTGATCACTCCTTCGTCAGCGCGGCCAGGAACATCGCGTCGGTGCCCTGCCGATGGGGCCAGAGTTGTACGTGTGGGCCGTCGCCGATCTCCTCGGTGCCGACGAGTGGTCGGGCGTCGAGTTGGCGAGCCTCCGGGACGTCGTCGAGAACAGAGGCGACGAGCTCGGTCGTCTCCGCGGGGTGCGGCGAGCACGTCGAATAGACGACGACGCCGCCGGGGCGGACCATTCGCAAAGCCTCCGTGAGCAATTCACGCTGCAGACCCACGAGTTCGGTGACGTCGTCGGGAGTTCGCCGCCAGCGGGCCTCCGGTCGACGACGAAGCGAGCCGAGTCCCGAGCACGGGGCGTCGAGCAGAATTCTGTCGTAGCCGGGGGCCAAGCCAGTCTCGGGCGTCAGATTGCGCGCGTCGCCGACGTGGACGTCGACAGGCATGTCGCGGGTGACACCCCGGATCAGGTCGGCGCGGTGTTCGCTCACCTCGACGGCGTCGAGATGCGCACCGTCGATGTCGGCGATCGCGCCGATCAACGCAGCCTTACCGCCGGGGCCTGCGCACATGTCCAGCCATCGACCGCCGTCCTCACCGATGTCGGCGGCGGTGACGGCTCGCGCAACGAGCTGACTCCCCTCGTCCTGAACTCCCGCATAGCCCTGTCGCACGGCCTCTATGTCGCCCGGGTCGCCACCCGGCAGGTACACGGCGTACGGCGAGTAACGACCGACCTCGCCACCGCTCGTCAGCGCCAATTCCTCTGCGGTGATGAGTCCCGGGCGGGCGACGAGATGTACGGGTGGCCGGTCGTCGTCGGCGGCGAGCGCGGCCTGCAGTTCGCCCGCGGAGCCACCGAGAGCGTCGGAGAACACCTCCGCGATCCAGCGCGGGTGCGCGTATCGGAACGCCAGGTTCCCGACGAGGTCGTCCCAGATCGGCGGTGCCAACTCGTCGACCCACAGGTCCTCATCGCGCTGAGAGATCTTGCGCAGCACGGCGTTCACGAAACCCGAAGGGCCCATGCCCTTTTCGCTACGAACAAGATCGACGGACGTCGAGACCGCCGCGTGTGCGCCGATGCGGGTACGCAGCAACTGGTAGGCACCGAGACGTAGTACGTCGAGAACGTCGCCGTCGATCTCGGACACCGGACGATTCGCGGCCGCGGCGATGATCGCGTCGAGAGTGCCGAGTGCACGCGCGGTGCCGTAAGTCAGTTCCGTGGCCAGCGCGGCGTCGCGTCCGGTGATCTTGCGCTCTCGCAACAGCTTCGGGAGTACGAGGTTGGCGTAGGCGTCGCGCTCACGGACCGCGCGCAGGACGTCGCGTGCGACCTCGCGTACCGGATCGGCGGCCTTCTTCCGCAGTTTCGGATCACTCATGACAGCACCGTCTCGTCGTCGAGTCGCGCACCACGCGCCCAATCCGTGGCGGGCATCTGCTTCTTGCCCGGCGGCTGCACCCACCCGAGCCGCACGGGATCTGTGGCCGTACCGACGAACACCACCTTCTTGGTGACGACGACGCGCCCGGGAGCCAGATCCTTCGGCGCGGACGGGTCGTCGGAGCCGACGAGGCCGACCGGGCCGAGCTTCACGCGCGCGTCGCCGAGTGTCGTCCACGCGCCAGGTGCGGGAGTGTGGGCACGGATACGTCGATCGAGCAGGTGCGCGGGCAGATCCCACCGGACCCGCGCGTCGTCGACCTCGACCTTGGGTGCGTGGCTGACTCCCTCTGCAGGCTGCGGCACCGGCGACAACGCACCCGCGGCGATCCCGTCGAGAGTGGACTGAAGGAGCGTCGACCCTGCGTCGGACAGCCTTTCCAGCAGCTCTCCGCTGGTGTCGGTCGGCCGGATCGTCTCGGTCAGCACGCCGTAGACGGGGCCGGTGTCGAGGCCCTTCTCCAACAGGAAGGTGCTGGCGCCCGTGGTCTCGTCACCGGCGGCGATCGCGGCCTGTACCGGTGCGGCCCCGCGCCATGCGGGCAACACCGAGAAGTGCAGATTGATCCACCCGTGCGGTGGGATCTCGAGAACGTCGGGCGGAATCAGCCCGCCATAGGCGACCACGGCTCCGACGTCGGGTTGCCACCGCGCGAGTGCGTCGGCGACCTCCGCGTCGGACATCCGACGCGGAGTGATGACCTCGATGCCGTTCACATCGGCGAGTTCGGCGATCGGTGACCGCGACACCTTACGACCACGCCCCGCGACCGCATCGGGTCGCGAGATCACACCGACGACCTCATGGTCGGCCGACTCGAGCAGTCGCTGCAATGAGGGCACCGCGACCTCGGGTGTTCCGGCGAACACGATCCGCACGTCAGACTCCTTCGGCGTCGTTGGGCGCAGACATTGCGCTCATCCGATGGTAGGTGGATCGACCTGCACACGGATCGGCCCGGTCTCGTGATGTGTGTTGCGGCGCACCTGCGCCTCGGTCAGCGCCGCCGTCAGTTCTCGCCCGTGTCGGCGATCGGTCCGCACCAGAATGCGTTCGATCTCGGCGCCGTCGGGAACACCAGCGGGGGGCCGGACGCCCGGTGGCAGTGGCACAGGACCGAGAACGTCTGCGCCGGCGGGCAATTCGATCAGATCGGTGAACGCGTTGATCGACGCGGTGTCGCCGTCGATCGAGGCCATCGTCACCGCGGGCGGAAAACCCAACTCGACCCGATTGCCGAGTTCGTGCGCGGCGAAACCCACCGGATCCCACCGGATGACCGCTTGCACCGGGCTCAGCGACGCGTCGGCAACGATCACCATCGCACCGCCCTCGTGGCGCGCACGGATCAGCGCACCGATCGCCATCCAGCGGCGGACCGCGTTCTCGTCGACACGCAGGTCGAATCGGTCGAGCTGCGCCCACGTGTCGAGGACGATCGCCGCTCCGTAACCGCCGTCGGCAACCGGCTCTGCACCCGGCGTCGACACGACGACGCGCGCCCCACCGTCGACTCGGTCGTGGATCGACGAGCCGCCGCTGGTGAGCACCGGGACACCCGCAAACGCGCGTCCCAACTCCTCGGCAGTACGGCGTGCGCCCGTCGTGAGCGCCCTGACCTGGGTACCGCCACATTCGACGCAGCGGAAACGCAGCTCGATCCGGCCACACCATCGGCAGGTGAGCTGCTGGTCGGCGCCCATCTGCACCGGCCCATGACACGACCTGCAGCGCACGTGGGTACGACACCGGGCGCACGCGAGCGACGGGATGTATCCGCGCCGAGGCACGCTGAACAGGACCGGGGTGTCGGCGGCGATGGCTTTTCGCGCGGCGTCGAACGCCACCTCGGGTATGCGTGCGCTGTGCGCCAACGGATCACGTGCCACGCGCGCATCCTCGTCGCTGATCGCGTCGATCCTGGGGCTGCGGTCGCGGACCGTCGTTCGCGCGGCAACGAGGTCGTGGGCCCAGCCGGCCTCGGCGAGCACCTGCGCCTCGGCGGTTCGTGCGAAACCACCGATCACGAGTCCGGCGCGCTCGATGTGCGCCCGCAACACCGCGACCTCGCGTGGATGCGGATACGGCGCTCGCGGCTCATCGAGGCTGTCGTCGCCGTCGTCCCAGATGACCATCAGCCCCAGATCGTGCACGGGGGCGAACACCGCACTGCGGGTTCCGAGTACGACGTCGACCGCGCCTCGACGCACAGACAACCATCGCCGATACCTGGCGGTCGGGCCGAGTCCTGCGGCGAGGGTCACGCACCGGTCGCCGAGCAGCGGCTCGCACGCCGCCGACAATCGGTCGAGGTCACGTTGATCGGGTACCACGACGACCACACCGCGCCCCGCCGCGGCGACCTGCGCCGCGAGCTCGGCGAGTCGTGCCGGCCAGTCCTCCCCCGGCGTCGCCTGCCACAACGCCCGCGGAGCACCCTCGGCGAGCGAGTCGAGGAACGAGTCGGCGTTGAGATACGCACGCCACCCGTCAGGTTCGGGAACGACGACGTCCGACGTCGGTGCAGGCGTCTCCTCCTTTTCGGTGCGCGCGTGTCGAGGCGGCACCGCAAGTCGGATCACGTCGGACATCGTGCCCGCGTAGCGCTCGGCCACCGCACGACAGACGAGCATCATCTCGGGTGAGAGCACCGGCTCGGGCGAGACGATCCGTTCGAGCCACCCCAGCTTGCCGGGATGCTCGGATTCTTCGACGCGGTCGAGAAGAAATCCGTCGACGAGTCGGCCGGAGAACCGAACCCGCACCCGGACCCCCGGGGCGGCATCGGCATCTTGCTCGGCGTCGATCAGATAGTCGAAAGGCCGGTCGAGATGGGCCAGCCCGAGCATGGGCAGGACCTTCGCGACCGGCTTCGACGCTGCACGTTCTTTCTGCAGAACTTCGGCTTATGTCTTAGAGACCCGCTGCCGAGCGCAGCTTGTCGGCCCGGTCGGTGTTCTCCCAGGGCAGGTCCAGATCGGTGCGTCCGAAGTGGCCGTAGGCCGCGGTCGGGCCGTAGATGGGGCGCAACAGGTCGAGGTCGCGGATGATCGCGAGCGGACGCAGATCGAACGTCTCGGAGATCGCCTTGCGGATTACCTCGGGATCGGTTTTCTCGGTGCCGAAGGTCTCGACGAAGAGTCCGACGGGAGCTGCCTTGCCGATGGCGTAGGCGACCTGCACCTCGATGCGGCTGGCAAGACCGGCAGCGACAGCGTTCTTGGCGACCCACCGCATCGCGTACGCCGCGCTGCGGTCGACCTTCGACGGATCCTTACCCGAGAACGCACCGCCGCCGTGGCGAGCCATGCCGCCGTAGGTGTCGACGATGATCTTGCGTCCGGTCAGGCCTGCGTCGCCCATCGGACCGCCGAGCACGAACTTGCCCGTGGGGTTGACCAGCAGTCGGTAGCCCTCGGTGGTGAAGCCGGGCAGATCCAGCTCGGCGAGGACCGGATCGATCACCTGCGACTTGATGTCAGGGGTGAGCATCTTCTCGAGGTCGATGTCGGCTGCGTGCTGGGTCGAGACGACGACCGTGTCGAGTCGGACCGGCTTGTCGCCGTCGTATTCGATGGTGACCTGGGTCTTGCCGTCGGGTCGCAGGTACGGCAGCGTGCCGTTCTTACGAACCTCGGTCAGCCGACGTGACAACCGATGAGCGAGCGCGATCGGAACCGGCATCAGCTCGGGGGTCTCGTCGGTGGCGTACCCGAACATGAGTCCCTGGTCGCCCGCGCCCTGCGCGTCGATCTCGTCCTCGGAAATGCCGCTGCGGCTCTCGTGCGAATTGAAGACACCACCCGCGATATCGGGCGACTGCGCACCGATCGCTACGTTCACACCGCATGACGCGCCGTCGAAGCCCTTGGTCGACGAGTCGTAGCCGATCTCGAGAATCTTGCTGCGGACGATGCCGGGGATGTCGACGTAGGCGGTGGTCGTGACTTCTCCCGCCACATGAACCTGCCCTGTGGTGACGAGGGTCTCCACGGCAACGCGGGCCTTCGGATCGTCGGTGAGGATGGCGTCGAGGACCGAATCGCTGATCGCGTCGCAGATCTTGTCCGGATGGCCCTCCGTGACCGACTCACTGGTGAACAGGCGTGACGCAGAGCTGGTCATCTGATCCTCTCAAACTCGTGTCCCCCCAGTGGGAGCACACGGCAAACTCGAATGGTCGCCGTTGGTGGTCTCGTGGATTACAAACTACACACTCGTCCGGACATTCGATTGACGAGGTGGAGGGCGAACCTAATCAGGCAGCAAAGCGCGAACTTCGTCAAGTATTCGGCTCGCCATGAGTGTTTTCGAACCGTACGGAAGCGACGTCTCGTTGCCGTTCGCCGCGAGCAACCAGCCCGTATTGTCCTCGGTGCCGAACGCCTTGCCGTCGCCGACCGCGTTCACGACGAGCAGGTCGCATCCCTTCCGGCGCAGCTTCGCGCGGCCGTGGTCGAGCACACCACCCTGGTCGTCGCCCGTCTCCGCGGCGAAGCCGACGATCACCACCTCGGACGGGATGGCACCGGACTCCCTGGACTGCACGAGTCCACGCAGGATGTCCGGATTGGTCGTCAGCTCGATGGGTGCGGGGCCGTCGTCGTTTTTCTTGATCTTGGTGTCGTTGACGGTGACCGGGCGGAAGTCGGCGACGGCAGCGGCCATGATCACCGCGTCGGCGTCTGCGGCACGCTTGGTCATCTCGTCGGCGAGTTGGCGCGCGTCCTCGATATGGATGACCTCGACGCCTGCAGGCTCGCCTGCCTCATTGGTCGAACCCGCGACGACGGTGACGTGAGCGCCACGCTGTGCCGCGGCGCGTGCAAGTGCGAAGCCCTGTTTCCCGGAACTGCGGTTGCCCAAGTAGCGCACGGGGTCGAGCGGCTCACGGGTGCCTCCCGCGCTGATCACGATGCGCGCACCCGCGAGGTCGTAGGGCAGCGCGTCGGAGCGGTCGAGCAGCAACTCGCCGAGCAGCGCGATCTCCTGCGGCTCGGGTAGGCGCCCGGCGCCGGTATCGCGACCGGTCAGCCGACCGGACGCCGGTGTCACGACAGTGGCGCCGCGCTCACGCAATGTGGCGACGTTGGCCTGCGTTGCGGGGTGCTCCCACATCTCCGTGTGCATGGCGGGCACGAACATCACCGGACAGGTGACCGTCAGCAGCGACGCGGTGAGGAGGTCGTCGGCCCGTCCCGTCGCGGCACGGGCCATCAGGTCTGCTGTGGCCGGTGCGACGATCACCAGGTCGGCAGCCTGGCCCAATCGCACGTGCGGCACCTCGTCGACGTGGTCGAAGACCTCGGTCGAGACGGGATGACCCGACAGTGCTTCCAGGGTTGCCTTGCCGACGAACTCGAGAGCTGCACGGGTCGGGATGACCCGCACCTCGTGTCCGGCCTCGGTGAAGTGTCGGATGACCGAGCACACCTTGTATGCGGCGATGCCGCCGCCGACACCGACCAGAATGCGCCGCTTGGCGTCCGGAGTGGACATCTCCTGTGAGTGCTACTCGCCCTCGGTGTGCTGAAGCAGATCCGAGTGGATCTCGCGCATGGCGATCGACAGCGGCTTCTCCTGCATACCCGGCTCGACCAGCGGGCCGACGTACTCGAGGATGCCGTCGCCGAGCTGGTTGTAGTAGTCGTTGATCTGACGTGCGCGCTTGGCTGCGTAGATCACCAGGGCGTACTTCGACGACGCGCGCTCGAGGAGATCGTCGATCGGAGGGTTGGTGATACCGAGCGGGGTGTCGTACGACGGTGCGTCGACGATCTCGGGGGTGTCGAAATTGGTCTGCGTGCTCACGCGAACTCCTGCTTTGTATTGTCGGATCCAACCAGCAAGGATACCAACTGGCGGGCGGCTGAGTCGACTTCGTTGTTGACCACCACGTGGTCGAACTCGCCCTGCGCGTCCATTTCGGTTCTGGCGGTTTCGAGACGACGCTGCGCCGCCTCGGGTGTTTCGGTGCCGCGACCTGCGAGTCGTTCGACGAGATCGTCCCAACTCGGCGGCGCGAGGAAGACGGTGATGGCCTCGGGAAGTCGGCGTACCGCGTTGCGTGCACCGGCCAGGTCGATCTCCAACAGTACCGGCTGACCGGTCGCGAGGGCGTTTTCGACAGGCTTCGCCGGCGTGCCCGATCGCTGGAGTCCGCCGTGGATCTCTGCCCACTCGAGGAATTCGTCGTCGGCGATCATGCGATCGAACTCGGCGTCGGACACGAAGTAGTAGTCACGCCCGTCGACCTCGCCCGGGCGCGGCGCGCGGGTCGTGGCGGAGACGCTGAAGAACAGGTTGGGCACGAGCTCGCGGACTCGCCTCACGACGGTCGACTTACCCACGGCCGAGGGGCCGACCAGAATAACCAGTCGGCCCCTCGTGTGTGTGTTCTGCCCGCTCAGGACGGGAACTTCTCGAGCAGCGCCGCGCGCTGACGATCGCCGAGGCCGCGCAGGCGGCGCGTCGGGGCGATCTCGAGTTCGGTCATGATTTCCTGCGCCTTGACCTTGCCAACCTTCGGCAACGCCTCGAGCAGAGCCGAGACCTTCATCTTGCCGAGGATCTCATCGGTCTCGGCATCCTTGAGCACCTGCGTGAGATCGGTGCCGCCGCGCTTGAGACGCTCCTTGAGCTCGGCGCGTACTCGGCGAGCGGCAGCTGCCTTCTCCAACGCAGCGGCGCGCTGCTCGTCTGTCAACTGGGGAAGCGCCACGGGTTCCTCCGTCTTTCGTTCTAGAACTGACTACACCGGCGCCCGGGGCAGGCTCCGGTGGCGTGTGGCCGCGTGTCTCGACGTGTACTCGCCCGATCAGGGGCGCCATCACGTCGAATGACTGCAGCGAAAGCGACCGTACCCATCTGAACAGGCATTTGCGAGAGGCACCCCCGCGTTTTCGGTCGGCCTCGGTGATGTAGAGGGTTGGGAAACTCCCTGCTCACCGACGACTCGGCAGAGCCTACGCGTTCGCTGTGACAGACCACGAATCCACACAAAACCGCAGGTCACAGAGTCGACTCCGCGACACGTGTGTCTCGGACGCCTCGACGTCGTCGATGCTCATCGAATCTCGCCTGGTACTGCTGTGACAGCAGTTGCGACCGACAAACTCCGCGAATTGATGCACAGCTTGAGCGTGTCGCGCGGCCGCGTCCTCGACGCTCCCCTGTGCTGACGCCCACATCCACCGATCGGGGGATGCGCTGATCATCCTGCTGATCAGCCCGTCGGCGGAGGTTGCGAAGGGCTTCTGAGCGGCAAAGTCATTGGTGTCAGAAACAGCGACCACGCCCCCCAAGGACGCGGCCCCGTCGCAAGGAGAAACACCATGAACGCCAACACCACCACCCCCGAGACCAACACCGCCGCCGCAAGCACCGAGACCGCCAACACCGCAAGCACCGAGCAGACCAAGCCGCGTCACCGGAAGACCTTCGCGATCCGCACCGCGGCGGTTGTCGCAGGACTCGGCATCGCCGGCACGCTGGCTGCCGCCGGAGTCGGCGCTGCACACGCGGGCACCTTGCCGGTGAACCACCCGGGAGAGCCGACCGTCGCCATGACCATCACCAACCACACCAATCACACCGAGTTCTACGCGGGCGGTACGCCTGGCTCCGGTCAGTGGATCAACGCACCTCAGTTCGCCCTGGCCCCGGGGGCCAGCGAGGTCGTCACCGCGAGCGCACCGAACGCACCGTCGGAGACGGTGTTCGTCAACTACCAGGTCGGTGCCTTCGGCCCGCGTGCGATCTACGAGCTGGAGAACGTCCGCGGCGCTGTGAACACCAACATGACCGGCACCACCGGTGGTCACTACTTCGTCAATGCCTCGGTCGCGAGCGGATTCCCCAACGCGAACGCCGTCTACGACCTGTGGTGATAGGAACAAGCAGGCGCCCGTCCGGCACAGACAGTGTCGGGCGGGCGTTTCGTCGTCGGAGTCCTCGGAACGTCCGACGATCAGCGCAGAGCGGCCTCTACCTCGTCGCGAGCAAGCGCGAACGCCGTCCGCAGCGCAGCGACATCGGGACCGACGCGCAGCACTCCGCGGGAACTCGCGGGCAGCACCCAGGCCGGGTCGGCGCCGGAGAAGACCTCGGGGAGGTCGGCGGCCGTCGCACCCTGCGCCCCGAGACCGGGAGCCAGGATGGGGCCGTTCAGTGCGCTCAGATCGAGCCCGTGCGCACGGGTCGCTCCGACGACAAGCCCGACCGTCGCCGATCCGTCAGCGTTCTGTTCAGCGGCGTCGTCGACGATCGTCTGTCCGACTGCCCGGTCGCCCGTCGTGGCGAGTTGCACTCCTGCCCCCTCGGGGTTGGATGTGCGTGCGAGCACGAAGACTCCGCGCCCCCCGTGCCGCGCGGCGTCGATCGCAGGCGACAGTGAGCCGAATCCCAGATACGGCGAGACGGTGACGGCGTCGGCGCACAGTGGTGACCGTTCGTCGAGCCACGCGTGGGCGTACGCCTGCATCGTCGAGCCGATGTCGCCGCGTTTGGCATCGGCGAGTACGACGGCACCCGCCGCGCGGCACCCCGCGATGACAGACTCCAACACCGCGAATCCCGCTGCGCCGAACGCCTCGAAGAACGCCACCTGCGGTTTGATCACGGCTGCGACCGGGCCGAGCGCGTCGACGCAGACGTCGGCGAACTGCCGCAGCCCAGTGGTGTCGACGGGCAACCCCCACTGCTCGAGTAACTCGACGTGGGGATCGATCCCGGCGCACAGCCTGCCACGTTCGGCAACAGCAGATCGGTAGTGAACCGCGAAACCTGTTGTGTCCGAACGTGTCACACTCATCACCCCTCGTTGACCAGCGTCGCGTGCCGACGCTGCAGCGATTCGACGCCTATCTCTTTTCGCATCGCGGCCTCGATGCCCTGCACCGCGGCGCTGGCTCCCTGCACGGTGGTGATGCACGGGATTCCGGCGGTGACGGCGGCACTGCGGATCTCGTAGCCGTCGACGCGCGGCCCCGACTGGCCGTAGGGCGTGTTGATCACCATCGCGACCTCACCGGCGAGAATCGCGTCGACGATCGTGCGCTCCCCCGGCTTGGCCTCGAAGTGCTTGGGCACCGTCGTCGCGACGATTCCGTTGCGTCGCAAAACCTCTGCGGTGCCCTCGGTGGCCAGGATGGTGAACCCGAGGTCGGCGAGGTGTTTGACCGGGAACAGCAGCGCGCGCTTGTCCTTGTTGGCCACCGACACGAAGACGGCGCCCTGCGTGGGCAGTGAGCCGTATGCCGCGGTCTGCGACTTGGCAAAGGCCCGCCCGAAATCGGCGTCGATTCCCATGACCTCGCCCGTCGACTTCATCTCCGGGCTCAGCAGCGCGTCGACTCCCGTGCCGTCGAAGCGGCGGAAGCGGTTGAACGGCAACACTGCTTCCTTGACCGCGATGGGAGCGTCGATCGGCGCGGTGCCGCCGTCTCCCGTGGCGGGCAGCAGTTCCTGCTCACGCAGTTCGGCGATGGTTTCGCCGAGCATGACGCGCGCGCACGCCTTTGCGAGCGGGACGGACGTCGCCTTCGACACGAACGGCACGGTGCGGCTTGCACGCGGATTCGCTTCCAGGACATACAGGATGTCGTCCTTGAGCGCGTACTGCACGTTCATGAGTCCACGCACGCCGATGCCCTTGGCCAATGCCTCGGTGGAGCGTCGGACCATCTCGAGATCCGATCGGCCGAGCGTGATCGGCGGCAGTGCGCACGCCGAATCGCCGGAGTGGATGCCGGCCTCTTCGATGTGCTCCATGACGCCACCGATGTACACCTCGGTGCCGTCGCACAGGGCGTCGACGTCGATCTCGACCGCGTCTTCGAGGAAGCGGTCGACGAGCACCGGATGGTCGGGCGTCAATTCTGTTGCGCGCGAGATGTAGTCGGCGAGCGATGCCTCGTCGTACACGATCTCCATGCCGCGACCGCCGAGCACGTAGGACGGGCGCACCAGCACCGGATAGCCGATCCGGGCGGCGGTATCGCGTGCCTCCTCGAACGAGGTGGCCGTGCCGAACGCTGGCGCGGGCAGTCCGGCTGCGGTGAGCACCTTGCCGAACTCACCGCGATCCTCCGCGAGATCGATTGCCGCAGGGCTGGTTCCGACGATCGGTACCCCGGCCGCCTCGAGACGGTCGGCGAGTCCGAGCGGTGTCTGCCCACCGAGCTGGACGATCACTCCCGCGACGGTGCCCGACTGCGACTCCGCGTGGTACACCTCGAGCACATCCTCGAAGGTCAGCGGCTCGAAGTAGAGGCGGTCGGCGGTGTCGTAGTCGGTCGAGACCGTCTCCGGATTGCAGTTGACCATGACCGTCTCGTAGCCGGCCTCCGACAGGGTCAGCGCCGCGTGCACACACGAGTAGTCGAACTCGATGCCCTGGCCGATGCGGTTGGGGCCCGAACCGAGGATCAGCACCTTGGGCCGCTCGGTCTGCGGAGCGATCTCGCTGGTCGCCGCGGGATCGAGCTCGTAGGTCGAGTAGTGGTAGGGCGTCTTCGCCTCGAACTCGGCGGCACAGGTGTCGACGGTCTTGTAGACGGGCCGGACGCCGAGCTCGTGGCGACGGGCGCGAACGGCATTCTCGTCGGCGACATCGTCACGCAGAGCGGCGATCTGACGATCGGAGAAGCCATTCGACTTCGCATCGCGGAGCAGATCCTCGGTGAGCTCGTCGGCGTCGCGGATCTGCGCGCCGAGCGCTCCGATCCCCGCGATCTCGGCGAGGAAC
This sequence comes from Gordonia sp. 852002-50816_SCH5313054-c, assembly GCF_001665925.1. NCBI lineage: Bacteria > Bacillati > Actinomycetota > Actinomycetes > Mycobacteriales > Gordoniaceae > Gordonia > Gordonia sp. 852002-50816_SCH5313054-c. The sequence goes on along the minus strand of NZ_LZTE01000034.1, from coordinate 402,653 downwards.
CACGGGTCGATGGCAGTGGCGTCGTAGACCTGCTCGATCGTGGCTCCGGCGTCGAACGCGAGCATCACCTTGTAGATGCGACCGTCCTTGGGGGTCGCGATCTCCTCCAGCAGGGCGTCGAGGTCGACGGTCGCCGGATCGGGCCGGTTCGGCTCGGTCCAGAATCCGGCCGCCTTGGTCTCGAGCGAACGCATCACCTTGCCGAATGCCTCGGCGAAGCTGCGGCCGAGGCTCATCGCCTCGCCCACCGACTTCATCGTGGTGGTCAGCGTGTCGTCGGCGCCGGGGAACTTCTCGAACGCGAAGCGCGGCGCCTTGACCACGACGTAGTCGAGCGTCGGCTCGAAGCAGGCCGGGGTCTCTTTCGTGATGTCGTTGGTGATCTCGTCGAGGCTGTAGCCGATGGCGAGCTTCGCGGCGATCTTCGCGATCGGGAAACCCGTTGCCTTGGAAGCCAATGCCGACGAGCGGGACACCCGAGGATTCATCTCGATGACGATGAGCCGTCCGTCGCGCGGGTCCTGCGCGAACTGGATGTTGCAGCCGCCGGTGTCGACGCCGACCTCACGCAGAATGTCGATCGAGAGATCGCGCATCTTCTGGTATTCACGGTCGGTCAGGGTCATCGCCGGTGCGACGGTGATCGAATCGCCGGTGTGCACTCCGACCGGGTCGACGTTCTCGATCGAACACACGACGACCACGTTGTCGCGGTTGTCGCGCATCAGCTCGAGCTCGTATTCCTTCCACCCGAGGATCGACTCCTCGATGAGCACGTTGGCGGTCGGCGACGCCGCGAGGCCTCCACCTGCGATGCGGTCGAGGTCGTCTTCGTTGTAGGCCATACCCGAACCGAGGCCACCCATCGTGAACGACGGGCGCACGACCACGGGATACCCGAGGTCGGCGACGGTCTCGCGCACTTCTTCCATGGTGTGGCAGACGCGCGACCGCGCGCTCTCGCCCCCGACCTTGGCGACGATGTCCTTGAACATCTGCCTGTCCTCGCCACGCTGGATGGCGTCGAAGTCGGCACCGATGAGTTCGATGTCGTACTTCTCGAGAGACCCCCGATCATGCAGGGCCACAGCGGTGTTCAGCGCGGTCTGCCCGCCGAGGGTGGCGAGCACCGCGTCAATCGGATGACCGGAGTCACGCTCGGCCTCGATGACCTTCTCGACATACTCGGCCGTGATCGGCTCGATGTAGGTGGCGTCGGCGAACTCCGGATCGGTCATGATCGTCGCCGGGTTCGAGTTGACCAGGCTCACGCGCAGACCCTCGGCCTTGAGCACGCGGCATGCCTGGGTGCCCGAGTAGTCGAACTCGCAGGCCTGTCCGATGACGATCGGGCCGGAGCCGATCACCAGGACGTGATTGATGTCGTCGCGGCGCGGCATTAGGACCTCGTTCCGTGTGCGCGATCTGCCTCCAGCAGGGAGACGAATCTGTCGAACAGATAGGCGGCGTCGTGTGGGCCGGCCGCCGCTTCTGGGTGGTATTGGACCGAAAACGCTCGGCCGGAGAGCAATTCGACGCCCTCGACGGTTCCGTCATTGGCGCACACGTGGCTGACGCGGGCACGGCCGAAGTCGGTGTCGAATTCTTCGCCCGCTTCGCCCTCGAGCGCGAAGCCGTGATTCTGTGCGGTGATCGACACCTTGCCGGTCGCCGCGTCGATCACCGGGATGTTGATGCCGCGGTGACCGAACTTCATCTTGTAGGTGTTCCGGCCAAACGCGCGGCCGAGGATCTGGTTACCGAAGCAGATGCCGAACAGCGGCAGATCGGCGCCGAGGACCCGCCGGGTCAACTCGACGGCATCGTCGGCGGTCGCCGGGTCGCCCGGACCGTTCGACAGGAACACGCCGTCGGGCTTCAACTCGGCGATCGCGTCGAAGCCGGCGTCCGCGGGCAGCACGTGCACGGCGACGCCGCGCTCGGCGAACATGCGCGGGGTGTTGGTCTTGATGCCGAGATCGATTGCGGCGACGGTGAATCGTGGGTCGGAAGCCGGTTCGACGAGGTAACCGGTGTCGGTGCTGACCTCACCCGCGAGGTTCGCGCCCTTCATCGACGGCTGGCTGCGCACCCGGGCGATGAGTTCGTCGTCGTCGGCGAGCGCACCACCGGAGAAGACCCCGGCTCGCATCGATCCGTGGTCGCGCAGCACGCGCACGACGGTCCGCGTGTCGATACCCGAGATGCCGACGATGCCCTGGCGCTCGAGTTCGTCCTCCAGGGACGTTGTCGCGCGCCAATTCGACACGCGCCGTGTGGGATTGCGCACCGCGTACCCGGCGACCCAGATCTTGCCCGAGTCGCCGACCTCGCCCTCGCTGCCCGCACTGCCGGTCGATTCGCCGTCCTCGTTGTTCCAACCGGTGTTACCGATCTGCGGAGCGGTGGCGACGACGATCTGTCGGTGGTAGCTGGGGTCGGTCAGTGTCTCCTGGTAGCCGGTCATCGCGGTGCAGAACACCGCTTCGCCGAGCGTCTCGCCGACGGCGCCGTATTCCCGGCCGCGGAACACCTGGCCGTTTTCGAGCACCAGAACCGCTGCGGTCATTGGTCTTTCCTCTGTTCTGTATCGGGCTGTGTGTCGAATGCGGCCACCCATCCCGGGTAGACGGTCTTGTCGTCCGCGCGCATTCCTGAATCGATCTCGGTTCCGGTGGGCAGCACCCAGCGGATCACCAGCAGTCCGTCGGCCGTCATGACCTTGCCCGCGAGCCCTCGCTCGGTACGGACGGCGGTGATCGACGAGCGCGGAATCCAGATGTCGCTGGCCCCACGCCGTTCGAGCAGCACACCGTCGGGGTAGGCCGAGATGGTCGCGGTGGCGCGATCGCCGACGTCGCCGACTGCCACTCGGTTCTGCCAACTCGGCGCGAGCGTCGAGCCGACGTACACACCGGAGTCGGGGCCGAGCTGCGGCTCGCCGAGTTCGGTTGGGGCAACGGGCATCTCGCCGATCAACTCCGCCTGGCGACGACCCCGGTTACGCCATCCGCGCAGGACCAGCGAGATGAGTCCGAGCCACACCAGCACGACGACGATCACGATGATGATCTCCGACGCACTCACCGTGTCACCTCGCCGTCGCGTGCCGTGACCACGCCGCGCAGCAGCGTCGCCACCACGGTCGCGGGCATCGACATCGACTCGTAGGGGGTGTTGTCGGAAAGGCTCGCGAGCTCGCGCCCGTGCACCACCCACGACGTCTCCGGATCGACCAGCGTCAGATTCGCGGGTTCTCCGACGGCGATCGGGCGGCCCTGATCGGTGAGCCCGACGATCTGCGCGGGGCGTTCGCTCATGACGCGGGCGACGCCACGCCAGTCGAGCAGACCCGGAGCGACCATGGTCTCGACGATGATCGGGAGCGCGGTCTGTAAGCCGAGCATTCCGGGCTTGGCCTGCGCGAACTCGCAGCACTTCTCCTGCGCGGCGTGCGGCGCGTGATCGGTCGCCACGCAGTCGACGATCCCGTCGGCCAGCGCCTGACGCAGCGCCACCTTGTCGCGCTCCTCACGCAGCGGCGGATTCACCTTGTTGATGGCGTCGTAGGTCTGCAGCCGCGAGTCGTCGAGCAGCAGGTGATGCGGGGTGACCTCTGCGGTCACGGCGATTCCCTGCTCCTTTGCCCAGCGCAGCAGTGCGACGGTGCCCTCGGTCGACGCGTGGCAGATATGCACCCGCGCCCCGGCGTCGCGAGCCAGCAGTGCGTCGCGGACGACGATCGACTCCTCGGCCGCGCGGGGCCAGCCCGCGAGTCCGAGCCGTGCCGCTGTAGGACCCTCATGCGCGACGGCCCCGACCGTCAGACGCGGCTCTTCTGCGTGCTGCGCGATGAGCACGCCGAGCCCCTTGGCGTATTCGAGTGCCCTACGCATGAGCAGCGGGTCGGAGACGCATTTTCCGTCGTCACTGAACATCCGGACGCCCGCGGCCCCCGACGCCATCATGCCCATCTCGGCGAGTTGCTTGCCCTCGAGTCCGACGGTGACAGCCCCGACCGGGTAGACGTCGACGAGTCCGACTTCGCGTCCGGAACGCCAGACGTTGTCGGTCACCGTCGAGTTATCGGCGACGGGTGCGGTGTTGGCCATCGCGAACACGGCCGTGTATCCGCCGAGAGCCGCTGCGGCAGAACCACTTCGGATCGTCTCGGTGTCTTCGCGGCCGGGTTCGCGCAGATGCGTGTGCATGTCGACGAAGCCGGGAAGCACGATCGCGCCGGCACCGTCGACGACCTCGATGTCGTCCGGGGCGTCGATCGACGTTCCGATCTCCGCGATCTCGCCGTCGGTGACCAGTACGTCGACCGGGTCGCCCTCGCCGTACGGGCGGACCGAGCGGATCAGCACCGATCCCGTGGCAACCGATCCTGCTGCCGAGCTGGGGCCGGTCACAGCGCACCTCCTGATTCTGTGCCCGCGAGCAGCCGGAAGAGCACCGCCATGCGGACATGCACGCCGTTGCGCACCTGTTCGAGAATGGTCGCGCGCGGCGAGTCGGCCACCGAGTAGCCGATCTCCATGCCGCGCAGCATCGGACCCGGATGCAGCACGACGGCGTCGTCGGACAGCAACCCCATCCGACGCTCGTTGAGCCCGTAGCGCACCGAGTATTCGCGTGCGGACGGGAAGAAGCCACCGTTCATGCGCTCCGCCTGCACCCGCAGCATCATCACGGCGTCGGCGCCCGGTAGTTCGGCGTCGAGGTTGCCCGACGTCTCGACCGGCCACTCGTCGACGCCCACCGGAAGCAGCGTCGGCGGCGCGACCAACACGACGTCGGCGCCGAGGGTGGAAAGTAGATGCGCATTCGACCGCGCGACGCGCGAGTGCAGCACATCGCCGACGATCGCAATCCGACGTCCCTCGATACTGCCGAGTCGCTGACGAAGCGTGAGGGCGTCGAGCAGCGCCTGCGTCGGATGCTCATGGGTGCCGTCACCCGCGTTGATCACCGCGGGTCCGGTGCCCTCCGCATCCGGGCCGTCCGGGCCGAATCCGCCGGAGGTCCAGGCGGCGATCTGATGTGCCGCGCCCGACGCGGGATGCCGCACGATGAGCGCATCGGCTCCCGCAGCCCGCAGCGTCTTCGCGGTGTCGCGCAGCGATTCGCCCTTGTTGACCGACGAGCTCGACGCGCTCACGTTGATGACGTCGGCGCTCATCCACTTGCCCGCGACCTCGAAAGAAACCCTTGTGCGGGTGGAGTTCTCGTAGAACACGGTCATGACGGTGCGTCCGCGCAGCGTCGGGAGTTTGCGGATCTCGCGGCCGGTCAGCGCCTGTTCAAAGCGCTCGGCCTCGTCGAGAAGATCGGTGGCGTCGTCGCGGGTCAGGTCGGCAGTCGAGAGTAGGTGGCGCATCACTGATCCGCCTGCTCGTCGCTCGACCCCTTCGAGCCGAGCACGACCTCGTCGACGCCGTCGTGCTCGGTCAGGTGTACCGACACGGTCTCGTCGCGCGAGGTGGGGATGTTCTTTCCGACGTAGTCGGCGCGTAGCGGTAGTTCGCGGTGCCCACGGTCGACGAGGACAGCGAGCTGGACTGCCGCCGGACGGCCGAGGTCGCGGAGCGCGTCGAGTGCCGCGCGGACGGTTCGGCCCGAGTAGAGCACGTCGTCGACGAGGACGACGACGGCGTTGTCGACGCCACCGGCGGGCACCATCGTGCGTTCGAGGGGGCGGTGCGGCTTGGCACGGAGATCATCACGATAGAGCGTGATGTCGAGGTATCCGACGGGAACGTCGACGCCGGAGAACTCTTTGATCCTCGCGGCCAGCCGATCGGCGAGAGTTGTTCCACGCGTCGGGATTCCGATGATTACCACGCGGGGTGCATCGGGTGAGCCCAGAGCCGTCTTCTCGATGACCTGGTGCGCGACGCGCGCGATGGTGCGGGACACATCCGCGGCGTCGAGCAGAACACGTTCGCCCATGTATGGACCTCCTTCTCCGCCTCACGGGACGGATCGTTAAAGGATGTCTGTCGCCGAATACTTTACACGCCGGTAGGCATAGGGCTGTTCTAGCCCTGCCCGTCGGACCCGGCCGCCTGCGCCGCCCGTACCTGCGGGGCGAGCTCGGCGATCTTTGCCAACACACCGTTGACGAACGCGGGTGAGTCGTCGGTGGACAGTTCCTTGGCCAATTCGACGGCCTCGTCGACGATCACGATCGGATCGACGTCGGTCGAGTTGAACAGCTCCCACGTCGCGAGACGGAGAATCGCACGGTCGACGGCGGGAAGCCGCTCGAGCGTCCAGCCCTTCAGATGCGACGCCACGACGGAATCGATCTGTGCCTGGTCGTCGGCGAGCCCCTCGATGACCGTCGCGGTGTAGTCGTGGATCTCGCCGACGCTCTCGTCGTCGCGCACGAATTCGCGCCGTTCCGCGACGAGCTGCGCGGGGCTGACCTGCTTGGCTTCAGCCTCGAACAACAGGTCCACCGCGCGGCGGCGGGCCTTGTGCCGGGTTCCGGGTTGCTTCACTGATCTACCTTCGCTGACGGAGCCGGGCGGTCAGCTGTTGACGCGGCCGAGGTAGCTGCCGTCGCGCGAGTCGACCTTCAGCTTGTCGCCGGTGTTGATGAACAGCGGCACCTGGATCTCGGTGCCGGTCTCGACCGTTGCGGGCTTGGTGCCGCCGGTCGACCGATCACCCTGCAGACCCGGGTCGGTGTGCGTGACGACGAGCTCGACCGTGACCGGGAGCTCGACGAACAGCGGCTGACCCTCGTTGAGGGAGACCTGGACGGTCATGTTCTCGAGCAGGAAGCGTGCGCCGTCGCCGACGGTCTCCGGCGCGATCGGGTACTGCTCGTAGTCCTGTGCGTCCATGAAGACGTAGTCGGTGCCGTCGTTGTACAGGAACTGCATGTCGCGACGATCGACGGTCGCGGTCTCGACCTTCACGCCTGCGTTGAAGGTCTTGTCGACCGTCTTACCGCTGAGCACGTTCTTGATCTTGGTACGCACGAACGCGGGTCCCTTGCCGGGCTTGACGTGCTGGAACTCCAGGATCTGCCAAAGCTGATCGTCCATGCGGAGTACGAGACCATTCTTGAAATCGGCGGTGGTCGCCATGAATCAGTTCCTCAATCTTCTACGTCGGTATGTGTGCATCTCCTGCGCATCGGCGTGCGCGGGCCGTCAGATGACGGTGAAGGTCTTGTCGGTGGTGGTCAGCAGGTCGGGCTCGCCATCTGTCACGATGAGCGTGTCCTCGATCCGGACGCCACCTCTTCCGGGGAGGTAGACACCGGGCTCCACAGTCACCGCTGCGCCGGAAGGTAGTGTACCCGTCGCCAGTTTTCCGATGCCCGGCGCTTCGTGGATCTCGAGTCCGACGCCGTGGCCGAGGCCGTGCACGTACTGGTCCCCGTAGCCGGCGTCGGCGATGATCGACCGCGCCGCGGCGTCGATCGACCTGAGGTCGGCGCCCGCTTTCAGCGCCTCACGGCCCGCAGTCTGTGCCGTCAACACCAGGTCGTAGATCTCGCGCTGCCAGTCCGCTGCGCGCGCGAGCACATAGGTGCGGGTCATGTCCGAGTGATAGCCGCCCGCGACGGCCCCGAAGTCGATCTTCACGAAGTCACCGTCTGCGAGGACCGTCGACGTCGGGCGGTGGTGCGGGATCGCCGAGTTGGCACCCGCCGCGACGATGGTCTCGAAGGAGATCTCGTCGGCACCGTGGCGGAACATCGCGTTCTCGAGCGCACGTGCCACCTCGCGTTCGGTGGCCCCGGCACGGATCACACCGTCGGAGATGATCTCGGCGAGTGCGACGTCGCCGATGGCACACGCACGCCGCAGCAGTTCGACCTCTGCGTCGTCTTTGACCTCACGCAACTCGGCAACGAGTCCGGTCCGTCCGACGAGTTCACTCCCCTGCCCGAGACCGCCCGTCAGATTGGCATGTGCGGCAACCGTGAGTACATCCGACTCGAAGCCGACCCGCGAGGCACCCGCGGCGATCGCGGCGCCGATGAGCTCATCGGTGCAATTGCGCGCGATGATAGCGACGAGGTCGCCCGACTGTTCGGCGACCTGCGTCAGGTAGCGCCCGTCCGTGCAGATCCGGTCGCCGTCGCTTCCCGCGGCGGAGATCGACAGCGCGGCGTTCGAGCCCGTGAACCCGCTCAGGTAACGAATGTTGGTGAGGTCGGAGACCACGAAGGCGTCGACGGGCGCCGGGCCGGTCGAGATCAGTGCACGAAACCGCTCGCGACGACGCGCGAATTCATCGGGAAACGGAGCTGTGAGCATGCCACTCACGCTACTCGGAGGGCTGCTGAGCTACTGCTGCGCGGCGAGTCGCACGGGTGCGTTGTCGATGGCGTACCCGTCGTAGCCGTCGAACCGCTGGACGAACTCGAAGAAGACCCGGCCGACCGTGCGGGTGTAGAAGTGCAGCAGGTACCCGCCCGCCGGATCGGAGCTGCGGTCGTAGAGCACGCCCAGCTCACGCAGCTGCGCGAGCAGTTCCTCGTCGATGCCGAAGCGTCCACGAACGTAGTCGTAGTAGTTGTCCGGGACGCGCAGGAACTGCAGGCCTGCCTCGTGCGCGCGACGCGCGAGTCCGAGCACGTCGTCGCACGCGAATGCGACGTGCTGCGCGATGGCCTCGGAGTCGAGGACGTGCGGGGCGACGTTGAGTGGAATCCGCACGCCACCGTCGACAGAACGCAGCACCTCGCTGCGGATCAGCCCGCGTGGCCCCGGCACTTCGACCGGGTCGTCGGCGTCGAGACCGAACACGCTCATCAGGAATAGCCGTGCGTCGTCGGCGGTCTCCCACTGCTGGGTGAGATTGACGTGGTCGATCGCGCGAATCGCCGTGGGCGTCGTCGGCAGCCCGTCGTCGAACTCGTCGACCCAAGCGGGTTGGTCGGGCGTGGCTCCCGTCCAGAAGACCTCGGTGCCGCCGGGCACGATTGTCGTGCCGAACGCGTGCTCCGACGCGTGTGTGCGGCGGTTGACGGCGGGTGCACCGAGGATCGCGGAGCGCCTGCTCACCGCGTCCGGGTCGGATACCTGGAGTCCGATGGCCGCGATGTGCGGCGACTCGTCACGCGCCTGTTGCTCGTTGAGAACCACTCGCGGCTGACCTGCTGTCCACAACGTGACCGGTTTGCTCCGATGTCGGCCGCGCCCGACGAAGCCCAACTGGTGCAGCATGGCCTCGACCTCACGGGTGTCCTCGGCCTTGATCTCGACAAAGTCGAATCCTGTCGGGGACTTGGGGTCGGGGATGTCGATCAGGTCGAGCCGGTCCTGCAACCACAGCAGTGACCGATGCGCGTGTACCGCCGTCGGCACCGGGTCGGTCTGCCGGAATGTGTCGTTGAACACCTCCAACGACAACGGGCCGGTGTAGCCGGCAGCCAGAACATGACCGACGAAGCCCTCCAGATCGAATGCGCCCTCGCCAGGGAACAAGCGATGGTGCCTGCTCCACGACAAGACGTCCATGGAGAGCGCCGGGGCGTCGGCGAGTTGGAGAAAGAAGATCTTCTCCCCCGGGATCGCTCGGATCGCCGACGGATCGTGCCCGCGCGAGAGCACGTGAAAACTGTCGAGGCACAGGCCGACTGCCGGATGGTCGGCGAGCTCGACGATGCGCCATGAACGCCGGTAGTCGTCGACGAACCGTCCCCAGGCGAGGGCCTCGAAGGCGATGCGAAGGCCGTGTCCGGCCGCGAGATCGCCGACGCGTCGGAGCTGATCGGCGGACACCGCGTCGTCGTCGATGGTCGCGGTGGCGACATTGCTGCAGACGAGAACCGTGTCGATACCCAGTCGCGCAGCTGTGGCGAATGTCGCATCAGCGCGTCGCAGGTTGTCGACGAATCTCGCTTCACTGACACCTTCGATGTCGCGCAACGGTTGATAGAGATACAGCGCCAGGCCGAGCCTTTGTGCGAGAGCTCGAATCTCCTCCGGCGACTGATCGGCGGCGATGAGATCGGGCTCGAAGATCTCCACACCGTCGAAGCCCGCTGCGGCGCACGCGTGCAGTTTCTCGACAAGTGAGCCAGACACCGAGACGGTCGCGATCGAGGTCTTCATCACATCAATGTACCAATTGGTACATAGTGGTGGCAATGGTTCGTCGTGGGCAGATGCCTCGCAAGTAAGCTCCCATCGTGGCCGCCAAGCCGAAATCCGAACTCCAGCGCGATCCCGAGCGCACGCGTGCCGAACTGCTCGACGTTGCCACCGAGGTCTTCGCCGAATCGGGATATTCGGGCGCCAGGGTCGACGAGATCGCCGAACGCACGCGCACCACCAAGCGCATGATCTACTACTACTTCGGCGGCAAAGAGGGCCTCTACCTGGCAGTTCTGGACCGGGCGTACCGCGGAATCCGTCAGGCGGAACAGAAGCTGCGCGTCGACCACGCAGATCCGATCGAGGCGATCCGACGACTCGCCGAGGTCACCTTCGACCACCACATCGACAACGACGACTTCATCCGTCTGGTCTCGATCGAGAACATCCATCGCGGTGACTTCATCCGACGACTCACCGACCTCCCCCAGTTGAGCGCCCCCGCAACGTCGCTCCTCGACGACATCCTCGCCGACGGTCGGACGGCCGGCTTGTTCCGGACCGACGTCAGCGCGCTAGACGTCCACCTGGTGATCAGCTCGTACTGCGTGTTCCAGGTGGCCAATCGCTACACCTTCGGCTACCTCTTCGACCTCGATCTGACCGAGACGTCGAACCGCGCTCACCTGCGCAGAATGATCGGCGACGTCGTCGTCGGGTGGCTCACCACCAACGCCTGAACACACCCCGCCCAACGGGAGTCTCTGCGTCTTCTTGTGCGATTCCAATCACACGAAACTGTTGACGAGACGCGGAGCACAGTGCTCTACTCGATTGCGAACGTACTAGTTCGTACATTACGGAGACAGCTCATGGAACCTTCCGAGACCAGCTTTCTGGTCGGACTCATCGGCACCGGCGTCGGGCCGTCGTTGACCCCGGCGATGCACATGGCCGAAGGCCGCGCGTTCGGGCTCGACTACAGCTACCGCCCGATCGACCTCACCGCGGCGGGCATCTCCCCCGACCGCATCGGCGAGGTGCTGTCCTGGGCGCGCGCGCTCGGATTCGACGCCGTCAACGTCACCCACCCGTGCAAGCAGTTGGTCATGGCGCACCTCGACCATGTCGATCCCGTCGCGGCCACACTCGGCGCGGCGAACACGGTTCTGTTCACCGACAACGGCGACGTCGGATACAACACCGACACAACGGGATTCGCACACGGCTTCACCGAGGGGCTGCCCAACGCCGACCTCGCCGACGTCGTGCTGGTCGGCGCGGGCGGCGCGGGAACGGCGGTCGCGGATGCGCTGTTGCGGCTCGGTGCCGCCCATCTCACCGTCGTCGACCTCGACGTCGACCGCGCCGGAGCCCTCGCACACGACCTCGCCACCCGCCACCCACTGCCGAGTGTCGACGCCGCGGCGTTCGACAAGCTCCCCGCACTGCTTCCGGAGAGTTCCGGCGTCGTCCACGCGACGCCGACCGGAATGGCCGAGCATCCCGGCATCGCGTTCGACGCCGCGCTGCTGCGGCCCGACCTCTGGGTCGCCGACATCGTCTACCGCCCCCTCGACACCGCGCTGCTGCAGGCCGCGCGCGCGGTGGGCGCACCAACCCTCGACGGAGGACACATGGCCGTCTACCAGGCCGTCGACGCATTCGCGCTGATCACCGGGCTGCACCCGGATGCCGATCGAATGACCCGTCACTTCCGCCAACTCGTCGCAAACGCGTCCTGACCGCCCTGCCACCAGGCACAATCGCACCAGAGGAGTACCCAACATGACCACCACCGAATCCGACGGCACCGGAGCCGTCGGGAAACGCACACCACGACACGCCGCACTCGCGGGTTTCATGGGCAGTGCGGTCGAGTACTACGACTTCTTCCTGTTCGGCTCCGCCGCAGCGCTGATCTTCCCGCACGTGTTCTTTCCGTCCGACGACAACGCGGCGCTGGTGATGTCGTTCGCCACGTTCGGTGTCGCCTACATCGCACGCCCGATCGGAGCGTTGATCCTCGGCCATTTCGGTGATCGCATCGGTCGCCAGCGCGTACTGATGTTCACACTCTTGCTGATGGGCGTGTCGACGTTCGTCATCGGGTGTCTGCCGACCTTCGATCAGATCGGCTGGCTCGCGCCAACCCTGCTCGTGATCTGTCGTCTGCTCCAGGGGTTCTCCGCAGCAGGTGAACAGGCAGGCGCCAGCTCGTTGGCACTCGAGCACGCGCCCGACCACCGTCGTGCGTTCTTCACGTCGTGGACGCTGACCGGAACCCAGGGCGGACTCATCCTGGCCTCGCTCGTGCTGATCCCCTTCATGGCACTTCCCGACGACGCGAAGTATTCGTGGGGCTGGCGTGTTCCGTTCTGGCTGTCGGCCGTCGTGGTTCTCGTCGCCTTCTTCATCCGACGTCGACTGCACGAGACACCGCAATTCACCGAGGCCCGCGAATCCGGCGACATCGCACGTATGCCACTGGTACCCCTGATGCGCGACCACTGGCGTGATGTAGCGCGAGTCGTGTTGTGCGCCTTCATCGCAGCGGTCTCGACGGTTTTCGCCAATCTCGCTCTCGCCTACGGCAAGCACGTCGGGCTCGACGCCGGGCTCACCCTGTGGCTCGTGGTCGTCGCCAATATCGGCGCGTTGATCACCCAGCCGCTCTTCGGTGCCCTCGCCGACCGCATCGGACGCAAGCCGGTCTTCATCTACGGCGCGCTCTCGTCGGCCATCCTGATGCCCTTCTACATGCTCTCGATGAGTCAGGGCAATCACCTGCTGACCTTCGTGCTCGCCGTGCTCACCTTCTCGTTCGGCTACGCGGCTGCCAACGCCGTGTGGCCGGCCTTCTACGGCGAGATGTTCTCCACCCGGGTCCGTTTCTCCGGCCTCGCCATCGGCACGCAGCTCGGATTCCTCATGGCGGGCTTCGCGCCGTCGATCGTGACCGCGCTGGGAGGCGTCGGAGACGGCGGCTGGGTGGTGATCAGCATCTTCACCGCGGCCATCTGCCTGATCGCGGCTGCGGCCGCGCTCACCGCCCGCGAGACCAAGGATGTCGCGACCGACGACCTCGGAGCCGCGCCGGTGACGGCGACACCCCGCAGCGCCACGGCGCTCGCGGCCTGACATCGCAACGATTTCCCACGCGGGAGTGGGGTGGCGAACCACGCCACTCCACTCCCGCGTGTTCGAGATCACGCTACCCATGAGTATGATGTCGGCCATGGTGTCCTGGTTGCTGCGCGGTGTCGTCATGACCGCGGTCCACGTCGTCGCTCGTATTCTCCTCGGTATCGCAGTCGTTCAATCACCACTTCACTCGACGGCATGGAAGACCATCGCGGTCGCGGCGGTTGTCTTCATTGCGCTGGTCTGGGGCGGTTTCGACGGCATCCGCGACGCCCGGGCACACCCCGACCCCGACGACTACGACGACCTCACGATCCGTTGGCTCAAGGCCGGCGTGTTCGCGGGCCTGTTGTCGTGCCTGATCTGCTGGATTCTCGGCACCAACGGTGTTCAGGGAATCAGCGAGTCGAGCTTCTTCATCGAGATCATCGCCGGCGGCTCGTTCATCGCGCTTCTCATCTTCTTCCCGGCGTTCTTCGGCGCGTCCATTGGCCGCTGGCTCACCCGGCGTGACCAGCGCAAAGAGCAACGACGTCTCGACGACGAATCCAACCGCGAGACTTCCGACCGCGACGACGACACCGCCGTCATCGAGCGCACCGACGACCGCAGAGTCGCGAACTCGGGCGCCGATCCGGCCTGATCGGTATCCGCGAGATCAGAGCAGTGTGGTACCCGCGGTCGGACGCTCCGACGCGATAGCCGAGTAGGCCGCGACCAGCAGGCTCGGATCGGGACCCTCGAGCCTGCCCGGCTTGGCCAGCCCGTCGAGAACGACGAACCGCAGGACACCCGACCGGTTCTTCTTGTCGCCCGACATCCCGTCCAACAGATCGGGAAATGCGTCGGCGTCGTAGGTGGTCGGCAAGCCGACGAGTTCGAGAATGCTCCGATGGCGATCGGCGGTCTCGTCGTCGAGTCGTCCTGCGAGCCGCGCCAGTTCGGCGACGTAGACCAATCCGACAGCCACGGCGGCACCGTGACGCCACCGGTAGCGTTCGCGACGCTCGATCGCGTGCCCCATCGTGTGTCCGTAATTCAAGATCTCGCGCAGTGACGACTCTTTGAGGTCGGCCGAGACGACGTCGGCCTTCACCTGGACCGAACGTCGGATCAGCTCCGGAAGCACCGGGCCGGTCGGGTCGGTGGCAGCGGCGGGATCGGCCTCGATGATGTCCAGAATGGTGGGATCGGCGATGAATCCGGTCTTGATGACCTCGGCGAGGCCCGCGATGATCTCGTTGCGCGGCACCGTCTCCAACGTGGCGATGTCGATGAGCACGGCGTCGGGTTCGTGGAACGAGCCGACGAGATTTTTACCCGCGTCGGTGTTGATGCCGGTTTTGCCACCGACCGCGGCGTCGACCATGGCGAGCAGCGTCGTCGGAATGTGGATCACACCGATTCCGCGCATCCAGGTGGCGGCAACGAAACCGGCGAGATCGGTTGCCGCTCCCCCGCCGAGCGCGATGACCTTGTCGTTGCGCTTGAGGCCGATTCGCCCGAAGACGTCCCAGCAGAATGCGGCAACCGACAGGTCCTTACCCGCCTCCGCATCGGGGATCTCCACGCGATGCGCATCGAAACCCTTGTCCGCCAAGAACTCTCGCACCTGCTCCGCCGTCTGCGCGAGCGTCGGCTGATACAGCACAGCGATCCGGTCGGCGCCTGCGGCGGCCTGCGCGACCTCGTCGAGCAGGCCGCGCCCGATGACGACGTCGTAGGGCGACGCCCCGTCGACTCTGATCGAGATCGGCTCGGTCATGAGGTTCTCCCTGCTGTCAGTTCGTCGGCCAACGCCAGAATGATCAGATCGGCGACGGCGTCGGGGTCGCCGTGCGCGTCGACCTCGACGCCCGCCACCGCCGAGTACGTGTCCTCGCGTTCTGCGAGCAGAGAGCGGTAGCGCTCTGCCGGATCGTCTGAGGCCAGGAGCGGGCGATCCGACTCGCGGACCCTGGCGAATCCCGACTCCGCGCTGACGCGCAGGTAGAAGACACGATGCGTATCGAGCGCCGCACGCACGTCCGCGGTGGTGACCGCACCCCCGCCGAGGGCGACGATGCCGCCGTGCGTCGCGAGTACATCGGCGACGACGTCGGCTTCGAGTTCCCTGAACTTCTCGGGGCCATCGGCGACGAAGATGTCCGGGATGGAGCGGCCGGTTCGTCGCACGATCTCGTGGTCGGTGTCGATGAAGTCGACGCCGAGCCTGTCGGCGAGCAACCGGCCGACGGTCGATTTACCCGCACCCATGAACCCGACGAGTACGGCCGCGGGCTTGTTCGTCGATGTCACGCCCGCTGCCGCAGGAGTGTTCACGACCGCGCTCCGCGCTGCGCAACGCGCTTGAGGTATCCGGCCAGGTTGTCGGAGGTCTCGGTCGCCGAATCGCCACCGAACTTCTCGAGAGCAGCCTGCGCGACGACGAGCGCGACCATCGACTCGGCGACGACACCCGCCGCGGGCACAGCGACGACGTCGGAACGCTGGTGGATGGCCTGCGCCTGCTCACCGGTCGCCATGTCGATGGTCGAGAGTGCGCGCGGCACCGTCGAAATAGGCTTCATGGCGACGCTAACGCGGATGTCCTCGCCGTTCGTCATGCCGCCCTCGAGGCCGCCCGCGCGGTTGGTCGACCGGAGTACGCCGTCGGGCCCGGGCACCATCTCGTCGTGCGCGGCGCTACCACGACGACGTGCGGTCTCGAAACCGTCGCCGACCTCGACACCCTTGATGGCCTGGATACCCATCAGCGCGCCCGCCAGACGCGAATCGAGACGGGTCTCGCCGCTGACATGGGAACCGAGCCCGACAGGGACACCGGTCGCGACGATCTCGACGACGCCGCCGAGCGTGTCGCCCTCTTTCTTCGCGGTCTCGATCTCGGCGATCATCGATTCCTCGGCGGCCTTGTCGAATGCACGCACCGGGCTCTCGTCGATCGCCGTGAGGTCCGAAATCGTCGGCGGCGGACCGACATACGGGGTGCTGCCACCGATCGAGATCACGTGCGAGATCACCTCGATCCCGAAAACCTGACGCAGGAAGTTGCGCGCGACCGTACCTGCCGCGACGCGCGCGGCGGTCTCGCGGGCGCTCGCGCGCTCGAGCACCGGCCGAGCGTCGTCGAATCCGTACTTGAGCATGCCGGAGTAGTCGGCGTGACCCGGCCGGGGTCGGGTCAGGGCGGCGTTGCGCGCGCTGCCCTCGAGCTCTGCGGGGTCGACGGGATCGGCGGCCATCACGGTCTCCCACTTGGGCCACTCGCTGTTGGCGATCTCGATCGCCACCGGCCCTCCGAGCGTCAGCCCGTGCCGCACACCCCCGAGCACACTCACCTTGTCGGCCTCGAACTTCATGCGCGCACCACGCCCGTAGCCGAGCCTGCGGCGTGCGAGTTGTTCGGCGATGTCGGTCGAGGTGATCTCCACCCCGGCGACCATGCCTTCGACAATGGCAACAAGGGCCGGGCCATGAGACTCTCCGGCGGTTATCCAGCGCAACACAAGGATCAATTGTTCCATGTGACGGCGGCGACACCCCAACCACGTCTTCTCATCCCGAGCCGACCACGAACAGCGTCGCACCCGAGGCGATCATCGGCGGCCCGTGCGGCCAGCGCTGCCGCCCTCGTCGCGTCAGCAGCCCGAGTACCTGAGCCGCGAGCACCATCAGCAACGCCGACGCCGGGTCGGCGAGCATGCCGCCGAGCACGAGCGCCAACTTCACGTCGCCACCACCGCAGAGACCGGCCAGCCACCCCACGAGGTAGGGACCTGCGGCAGCGACCGCTGCGAGCGCGATGGACGGCCGCACGTAGCACGAGACCCCGACTGCGACGAGACCTGGCCACAGCAGCACGGTCGGCAGCCGCGAAGTGCGACGGTCGATGTCGGCGAGCGCGACGAGCCACAGCGCAACCACGCAGCCGACGAGTTCCATGCACGACAGTCTCGGCGCCGCGGCGCGATCCGACGCCCCGCGGCCGACATGTGCGGCGAACCTGTGGACAGGGCTGTGACTGGGGACAGAACAGGGCTGGGAAGGGATCAGTCGAGCGCCGCGGCCATCGCCTCACGCGGTGCGACACGTCCTGTGAACTGCTCCACCTGGCTGTAGGCCTGGTTCAGCAACATCACCAGACCCCCGACAACGCGCCCCCCGCTCGCCGACACGGCGTCGGCCAGCGGCGTCGGCCACGGGTTGTAGATCACGTCGACGAGCGCGCGCGTGTGCGTGAGCGAGTCGATGATCGGCTCGACCGCCGCGGCGGGGACCGTCGATACGACGACGCCCGAGTCCGCGCTCGCGTCGAGGAGTTCTCGGGACGGGCGAAACGGGAGGAAGCGCACGTCGAGATCGAGTCGCTGCGCGAGGTCGACCACGTCGGACGCGCGTGACTCGTCGCGCGCGACCACCGTCAGTGCACCGAATCCGGCCTCTGCGAGGGCGGCAACGCTCGGTAGCGCGGTTCCGCCTGCCCCGACGAGAACCGCGTGCGGGTGCTGCGACGCCGCGACGTCGACCTCCCGCAGGGCACCGATCATGCCGTCGATGTCGGTGCAGTCGGCGCGCCAACCGGTCTCGGTGCGCACCAGGGTGTTCGCCGAACCCACGAGGACTGCCCGCTCGGTGCGTTCGTCCGCGACCTCGAGTGCGACACGCTTGCCGGGCATGGTGACCGACAGACCCACCCATTCAGGCGAGAGCTCGCCCACCAGGTCGGGAAGCCGACGCTCGTCGCATTCGATCCGCTCGTAGGTCCAGTCGTCGAGGCCCAGCGACCGGTAGGCCGCGAGATGCAGGTCGGGTGAGCGCGAATGCGAGACGGGCGAGCCGAGGACCGCAGCGCGGCGCCCGACCGCGCCACCGACGGGAGCGCGCCGCGGCGGAGGTGTCAGATCCATCGACTCAACTACACCCGGTGGTCAGGAGCTTGTTGTTGCACGCCTGCTCACGATTGCGCTTGTGCTGATCGAAGGTGTCGGCGAACAGCGTCGTACCCTCGCGGTCGACGGTGACGAAGTAGAGCCAGTTGCCGTCCTCCGGATGCTCGGTCGCCTCGAGCGCACGCTCGCCGACCGCTCCGATCGGCGTCGCCGGGAGCCCCTTCATCTGATAGGTGTTCCACGCGTTGTCCGACTTGTACGCCTCACCGTCGAGGTCGATGTTGGTCACCGTCGCGGTGTAGTTGGCGGTCGAATCCATCTCGAGACGCTGGTCTTTGTCGAGGCGATTGAGGATCACCCGCGCGACCTTGGCGTAGTCGTCGGGCTTGGCGACCTCGCGCTCGACAACAGACGCCGACACCAAGGTCTGGTACGGCGTCAGACCCGAGTCGTTGGAACCCTGATCGCTCAGGCCCCACTGCGCGAAACGCTGCGCACTCTGCGAGATCAACTGCTGCAGGATCTGTGTTGCCGACATGTGCGGGTCGATCGTCTCCCACGTTCCGGGAGCGATCAGCCCCTCGATCCGCCGGTGATCACCATTGAGTTTCTCGACGTCGGCCACCGCCCAATCGGGAACACCGAGTTCCTGCGCGGAGGTGCCTGCTGCTGCCTTCTGCAGGTCGTCGACCGATACCCCGACCTTCTGTCCGTTGACGGTGACGGAGGTGGCGTCGGAGATCATCTGGAAAATGCCGGGCGTCGTCTTGCCGTCGGCACCCTTCTTCGTGTCGAGCTGCAGACCCTCCGGAACCACGACCCGACCGACCCGGTGCGTCGTCCCATCGGTCAGCATCTGCACTGCTGTCGACGCGGGGATCTCGGTGCGCAGCTTGTAGTAGCCGCCCGAAATCGCTTGTCCGTCAGCAGCATTGATGAATGCGCGCTGACTGCCGACGACGTTGTCGTCTGCGAGGATTCGCCCGAAATCCTTCAGCGTGGAGTTCTGCGGAATGTCGACGATCACGTCGCCGGTACCCGCGGCGTTGGTGTAGTCCTTGCGCGAGTCGAGCATGCCCGCCGCACGCAATCCGTAGTAGCCGACCCCGACCACGGCGACCAGCATGATGGCGATGACCGCTGCGAGCACGGTTCGCCGCTTACGTCGCCTGCGTCGCGATTCGGGAGTGTGGGCGCGAACCCGCCCCCTGCGCGTCGGCGAGATCGGCTGATCGTGGTCTATCGAGTCGTACGACTCGTCGGTCTCGATCGACTCGAGTGCGACGCCTGCGCTCTGGTAGTCGCGCGCATCGTATGAGTCCGGTGAGACCGGCGCCCTCGACGCCACCGGGGCTTCGACCGGAGTCGGCTCGACCGGTGCGGTGTCGAGTTGCTTGTCGACGGGAGGTGTCGGCGCGATCCGTTGCGGGCGGGCGCGACGCGGTGCGGCCATGTGGAAGGTGTCCACCGGCTCGACGTCGGAGACCGGTTCCGGACGGCGGACTGGCCGATCAGCCGGCCGCGGCGACGTGGCGGGGGCCTGTGGCGCAGGCTGCACCGGGCGCGGAGCACGACCCTCTGCGACGTTCCGGGTCGGCTGCGGCGCCTGCGCGCCGTCGGGTCGCGGTCGTTCGGATCTCGGGGTGTCGGTTCGGACTACCGGTATCTGTCCCGTGGTGCCGGTGCGCCGACGCCGATGTCGGTTGTGCGGCTTGCCATCGGCCGGTTGGGTGAAGTACCGGAGTCGCTCGAGATCGAGTCCTTCGGTAGGGTGATCAGAGGCTTCACGATGACGATTCCGATGCCGTTCGTCGGTCACCGAACGTCCCCTCCCTCACATCGAACGGCTCGCACGGCGAGATGGTCCGTGGACAGCGTTGAACCACTCATCGTCGCGAATCCAGCCACCCCTGAAGAATAGCGACCGCCGCCGCCTGATCAATCACCCCACGCGACGCCTTGACGCTGCGTCCACTGGCGTGCAGCGCCTGCTGCGCAGCTACGGTGGTGAGTCGTTCGTCAGAAAACACGACTGAAATCCCCTCAAGTTCTTCGGCGAGTCGGGCCCCGAAGGCGCGCGCCTTCTCGGCTGCCGGACCGTCCGTGTTGCGCAGCGTCTTGGGTAACCCGACGATCACCTCGACGGCTTCGTACTCCTCGACCAGTGCGCGCAGTCGCGCCACCGCGGCGTCGACGTCGGCTCCGGCGACAGTCTCGACGGGTGTCGCGAGGATGCCGTCGGGATCGCTCACGGCGACCCCGATCCGCACGCTCCCCACGTCGACGCCGAGACGACGCCCCCGAGTCAGACTCATCGGCCGACGATCTCCCGAATGCGGGACCGCGCCGCGTCTATCCCCGCGGCGTCGGTCCCCGATCCCTGCGCGAGGTCGGGTTTGCCGCCGCCGCGTCCGCCCACGAGTGGCGCGATCTCCTTGACCAGATCGCCCGCTTTGATGCCTGCGCCTCGCGCGGCATCGGTGGTGGCGATGACGAACGGAACCTTGGTCTCGTCACCCTCACCCGTCGTCGAGAACAGCGCGATCACGGCCTGCCGGTCACCGACGCGGCCTCGCAGATCGGTCGCGATGCCGCGCAGGTCGTTCGCCCCGACTCCCGGGACCACCCCACCGACCACGAGTGTCGAACCGACGGTGTCGGCGGAATCGAGCAGACCTCCGGCCGCAGAGCGAGCGGCATCGGCGCGAACCTTCTCGAGCTGCTTCTCCGCGTCACGCAGGCGGGTGACGAGTTGCTCGACGCGACCGGGGACCTCAGCGGACGGGACCTTGAGCGACGAGGCCAGCCCCGCGAGCAACGCACGCTCCTTCGACAGGTAGCGGAACGAGTCCATCCCGACGTATGCCTCGACGCGTCGCACACCCGATCCGACGGATGATTCGCCGATCAGCGTGACCGGCCCGATCTGCGCCGACGACGCCACATGCGTTCCGCCGCAGAGCTCCATCGAGAAGGGCCCGCCGATCTCGACGACGCGGACGACGTCGCCGTAGTTCTCGCCGAAGAGCGCCATCGCGCCCATCGCCTTCGCCTCACTCAGGCCGGTCTCGAAGGTGTGCACCGGGTAATTGGACTCGACGGCGGCGTTCGAGATCTCCTCGATCTGCTGTCGCTGATCCTCGCTCAGCGCCGAGCCGGAGTGGAAGTCGAATCGGAGGTAGCCGGGCCGGTTGAGCGATCCGGCCTGTGTCGCACTGGGGCCGAGCACCTCGCGCAGCGCGGCATGCACCATGTGCGTACCCGAATGCCCTTGTGTCGCACCGTGTCTCCACGACTGATCGACGGAAGCGATGACCTCGTCGCCGTCGTGGATCTCACCGGCGTCGACAGTGGCCTTGTGTAGCCACACCGACTTGCCGACCTTCTGCACGTCGCTGACGGTGAGTCGGGTGCCGTCGCTGGTGGTGATGGTGCCGACGTCGGCCATCTGGCCGCCCGACTCCGCGTACAACGGGGTGCGGTCGAGGACCACCGTGGTCTGCTCCCCCGGCCCCGCCGACCGCACACGCGTGCCGTCGGTGATGAGACCGAGCACTCGCGCCTCCGACACCAGTTCGTCGAAGCCGGTGAACTCCGTGGGGCCGCGGTCGAGGAACTCGCGGTACACAGCGGCGTCGGTGTGCCCGGTCTTGCGGGCGACGGCGTCGTCCTTGGCGCGCTGCTTCTGCTCCGCCATCAGTTCGGTGAATCCCTGCTGGTCGACGTCGAGGCCCGCTTCCGCGGCCATCTCGAGCGTCAGATCGATCGGGAATCCGTAGGTGTCGTGCAGGGTGAAGGCGTCGTTGCCGCTGATCGTCTTCTTGTGTGCGGCCTTGGTGGCCTGTGCGGCGTCGGCGAACAGCTTGGAGCCTGCCTCGAGCGTCTTGGCGAAGGACGTCTCCTCCCCGACGGCGACCGAGACGATGTGGGCGCGCTGCTCGGCGAGTTCGGGATAGGACGGCGACATGACGTCGATCACCGTGTTCACGATGATCTCCATCGTCGGCTTGGCATCGCCGAGCAACCGCATGGAGCGCACCACGCGGCGCAACAGGCGCCGCAGCACGTAGCCGCGTCCGTCGTTGCCGGGGAGCACGCCGTCGCCGATGAGCATGACCGCGGTGCGGGCGTGGTCGGCGATGACGCGGAACCTCACGTCGTCGTCGTGATTGCCCGCCCCGTAGCCCCGACCGGTCAGCTCCGAAGCAAGGTCGATCAGCGGCTTGAGCAGGTCGGTCTCGTAGACGTTGTCGACGCCCTGCAGCAGGCAGGCCACGCGCTCGACACCCATGCCGGTGTCGATGTTCTTCTTCGGCAGCGGGCCGAGGATCTCGTAATTCTCCTTGGCTCCGCCGGGGCCTCGCTCGTTCTGCATGAACACGAGATTCCAGATCTCGATGTAGCGATCCTCGTCGGCTTCGGGTCCGCCTTCGACGCCGTAGTCGGGGCCACGGTCGTAGAAGATCTCCGAGCACGGACCGCACGGGCCGGGCACGCCCATCGACCAGTAGTTGTCCTTCATCCCGCGCCGCTGGATGCGCTCTGCGGGAACACCGATCTCGTCACGCCAGATCGCGAATGCCTCGTCGTCGTCGAGGTAGACCGTCGGCCACAGCTTCTGTGGGTCGATGCCGTATCCGCCGTCGTCCACCGACGAGGTGAGCAGATCCCACGCGAAGCGGATGGCCTCGCGCTTGAAGTAGTCGCCGAACGAGAAGTTGCCCGCCATCTGGAAGAAGGTGTTGTGGCGGGTGGTGATGCCGACCTCTTCGATGTCGAGTGTGCGGACACACTTCTGCACGCTGGTGGCGCGGTCGAACGGCGGGGTCTGCTCACCGAGGAAGTAGGGCTTGAACGGCACCATGCCGGCGTTGACGAACAGCAGGTTGGGATCGTCGAGGATCAGTGAGGCACTGGGCACCTCGGTGTGTCCGGCCTTGATGAAGTGATCCAGGAATCGCTGCCGGATCTCATGCGTCTGCACTGGGTTCTGTCCTCGGTCGTCGTGGTGCGTCTGGAAGGTCTGCGTCGGACTGACTCGGGGCGTGCGCGAATCCGACGATCTGCGACATACCAGCCTACCGCCGCGCGACAAGGACACCTGAATTGCGTCGTCAGCAGCACGAGAAGGCCGTGCTGGACAGCGGTGTTGTGGCCGTCTGCTCGACTGTCACCGACAGGGACACGCACGTCGCGGCCGATCGCGCGACCATGGATCGGTGACCAACGGATCCACCGCCGCCGAGCAACTCGCCGACTTCCTGCGCAGCCGCCGCGCCGCGCTCGTACCCGCCGACCTCGGCGTCGTCACGACGGGTCTCCGGCGGGTACCGGGGCTGCGTCGCGAAGAACTCGCAGAACTCGCAGGTGTCTCGCTCACCTACTACACCCGCCTTGAACAGGGCGCGGCGTCGAATCCGTCGACGCAGGTGATCGACGCGTTGGCACGCGCGCTCCGCCTCGACGAGGTCGAGCGTGCACATCTCTATCACCTCGCGGGCTCGGCGACGCCCCGGCCCGTCCGGTCGCGGATGCGTCCCGGTCTTGCGACGTTGCTCGACGCGATGCCCGACGTCGCGGCGATCGCGCTGTCGCCCGTGCAGGACATCGTCGGGTGGAATCGCCTTGGCCACGCGGTGCTGGCAAGTCACCTCGACCCTGCGGCCCCGACGTCCGACACACCACCGAACAAGGTGTCGATGCTGTTCACCGACCCGGCCACGCGTGCGCTGCACCGTGATTGGGAGTTCGAGGCACGACTGGCAGTCGCCTCGCTGAGATACGTCACGGGGCCGCTGGTCACCGGACATGTGAACGCCAACGGCGCAAACGGCGCCAACGACGACATCGCCGATCTCGTCTCGGACCTCGCCTCCAGCAGCGCCGATTTCGCTCGCATCTGGGCGCAGCACCCCGTCGAATCCTGTTCGAGCGGCACCAAACGCTTCCGACATCCCATCGTCGGCGAGCTCGACCTCACCTACGACATGCTGCATCTCCCCCAGGAGGACGGGCATCGATTGATGCTCATGCACGCCACGCCCGGTTCGTCGCACGACGACGCGCTACGTCTGCTCGCGAGCACGACTCTCTCGGGCTGAGCCCGCGCCACCCCGTTCGCCCTTTTCCCACGCCGGTCACCCGACCGCGCGTCATTTCGTCGTGAAGGAAACACCATGAGCGAGACGACAACGCCCGCAACAGATTCCACCCCGGACAAGACCACCGCCAGACCACACGCCCGAGCGGCCCTGACCGCACTGGCTGTCGGCGGATTCGGCATCGGCCTGACCGAGTTCATCATCTCCGGACTGCTGTCCGACGTCGCCGAGTCGCTGCGCGTATCGGTGCCCACCGCGGGTGCGCTGATCTGGGGATATGCGCTCGCAGTCGCCGTCGGAGCCTTCACCGTCACCGCGTTCCTCAGCAGGCGACCACCCAAACGCGCGCTGGTGGTGCTGCTGTGCCTGTTCATCGTCGGCAACGTGCTCACCGCCCTCGCGCCGACGTTCGACGTGGCGTTGCTCGGCCGCGTGGTCACAGCGATGTGCCACGGCGGCTACTTCGGTATCGGCGCCGTGCTGGCGGCCGACCTCGTGGCGCCGCACCGCAGAGCCAGCGCCATAGCGGTCATGTTCACCGGCCTGACTGCGGCGAATGTGATCGGGGTTCCCTTCGGAACCGTTGTGGGCCAACACTTCGGCTGGCGGGCGGCGTTCTGGATGGTGAGCGTCGTCGGCGTTGTCGCACTGCTCGGGATCGTGGCACTCGTCCCGTCACGACCCGCTCCGACGTCGAACGGCGGATCGGCCTACCGCGTGCTGCTCCGCCCGCAGGTGCTGATCTCGATCGTCCTGACAATAGTGCTCTTCGGCGGAGTCTTCGGCGCGTTCATCTACGTCGAGCCCCTCGTCACGCATGTCACGGGCTATCCGGAGTCCGCGGTGGCCTGGCTGCTGATCATCTTCGGACTCGGATTGTGCGTCGGCAACGTCGCGGGCGGCTGGGCAGCCGATCGCAACCTCTCACTCACGCTGCGCACCCTGCCCGTGCTGCTGACCCTCACCCTCGTCGCCTACGCACTGCTCGCACACGTGCCGATCGCCGTCGCGATCCTGCTCTTCGTCATGGGCCTCGTCGGGTTCGCGACCAGCCCGCCGCTGCAACTGCGGGTGATGCACTTCGCGGGCGACGCCCCGACCATGGCGTCGGCGGCCAACATCGCCGCGTTCAACGTGGGCAATGCGATCGGCACGTTTCTCGGCGGACTGACTATCGGCGCAGGGCTCGGTTGGGTGTCGCCGGTGTGGGTGGGCGTCGGAATGGCCGCGGCGGCAACGGCTCTGGCGTTCTCGACACGCCACCGCTGAGCGGCGTCACGACTTCTTGGGCCGGCGCGTCGCCCGGCGCACGATCGATCGCAGTTTGGCCACCCGCGGCCCGATCTCGCGCTCGAAACCGTGATCGGTGGGCACGTAGTAGTCGACGCCGACGAGCTCGTCGGGTGGATACTGTTGCGGCACAACACCGTCGGGATCGTTGTGGGGATACTGATATCCGACGCCGCTGCCCAACTTCTTGGCGCCGCTGTAGTGCGCATCGCGCAGTCCGGGCGGCACGGCTCCCGCCTTGCCTGCTTCGACGTCGGCGAGTGCAGCGCCGATAGCACTGACGACACCCGCGGATTTCGGGGCGGTCGCGAGGTGGATAGTCGCCTGCGTGAGCGCCAGCTTGGCCTCCGGCATCCCCACGAGCGCCACCACCTGCGCCGCGGCGACGGCGGTCTGCAACGCCATCGGATCGGCCATCCCGATGTCTTCGCTCGCGTGGATCATCAGCCGCCTGGCGATGAAGCGGGGATCCTCGCCCGCGGCGATCATCCGGGCGAGGTAGTGCACCGCGGCGTCGACATCGGACCCGCGGATCGACTTGATGAACGCGCTGGTCACGTCGTAGTGCTGGTCGCCGTCGCGGTCGTACCGCACAGCCGCACGGTCGATGGCCGCCTCGACGTCGGACACACCGATCTCGGGGATCTCGCCTACCCCCTCCTCACCGATCTCCTCGGCACCGGGTGTCGGTTCGCGCAGCGCTGCGTCGGCGCTGGCCTCGAGTGCGGTCAGTGCTCTGCGCGCGTCGCCGCCCGCGACGGACACGAGGTGGGCGTATGCGTCGTCGGTGACGGTGACGGCACCGCCGAGTCCGCGTTCGTCGGCGACGGCGCGGCGGAGCACCGTGCGAATGTCGTCGTCGGTGAGCGAACGCAGCTGCAGCACAAGCGATCTGGACAATAGCGGCGACACGACCGAGAACGACGGATTCTCGGTGGTCGCGGCGACGAGGAGGACGATGCGGTTCTCGACGGCGTCGAGCAGTGCATCCTGCTGGGTCTTGGAGAACCTGTGGACCTCGTCGATGAACAAGACGGTCTGCTCACCCGCCGCCAGTCGGCGCCGCGCGACCTCGATGACCGCGCGCACCTCCTTCACGCCCGCGGACAACGCGGAGAGCGCTTCGAAGCGACCTCCCGCGGCGCTCGAGATGAGCGATGCCATCGTCGTCTTTCCGGTTCCCGGCGGCCCGTAGAGCATCACCGACGCCGCGCCCGATCCGCTGATCAGACGCCGCAATGGCGACCCGGCGCCGAGGAGGTGTTGCTGGCCGACGATGTCGTCGAGACTCTGCGGCCGCATCCGCACCGCCAGCGGTGCGCTCGGTGACGGCGGCGCTGTCAGCGATGTGGCGCCGCTCGTCGAACTCTGAGACGGCGGGTCGAACAATCCCCCCACCGCGGTCAGTCCAGCCACGCACGCTGCAGCGCGAGGCCCACTTCGGTTGCGAACTCAGAGATCTCGGCGTTGCTCGTCGCCGCGGCGGCGAGATCGGACCAGCGCGCAACCAGGACGCGGGGATCGTTGGTGTGCAGCGCCCAGTCGTGGGCGTAGTGCGTCATCGGAACGGTGTCGGTCGACGAATCGGGCAGCATCCACACCGTCGACAACCACACCCACAGCAGCCGTGCCGTGAGCAACTGCCGTGCCATGTAGCGATCGCGCTCGAGGGCGGGCCAGATCGGCACCACTTCTGAGCGCCAGGCGTCGACCATCGACACCTCGAGGTCGAGGCGGTGGGCGACGCCCGCCGGCCCGAGTTGCGGGGCAAAGGTGACCAACCCGTAGGCGATGTCGAGTGTGGCGTCGCGGAATCCGCCCCACTCGTAATCCATGAACTGCACGCCGTCGTCGTTGAGGAGGATGTTCTCGGGGCCGACGTCGGAGGGACTGAACGCGCGGTGATCACCCTCGTCGAAGAGTGCGCAGGCCGACGTCAGCGCCTCCGCGACGGCGTCGGGAAGCGTCAGCCCGAGATCGGCAACCCGCGCCGATGCTGCGGACACCGCACGGATCGCTTCGTCGCGGAGGATGTCCCTGCCCGCGGTGCCTGCCGCACCGTGGCGCACGAGGGCGTCGAAGTCGCCTTCTCCGCCGACTGTTGCCGCATGCATCCGGCCGAGCGCCTGGCCCCATGCGCTCACCGCACGGCTCATCTCGACCACATCGGCGTCGGCGAGCAGCACCGTCAACGGGTGCCCGCGGCCGAGGTCGGAGAGCACCATCAACCGGTTGTCGGGGTCGGAGGCAATCAGTTGCGGACCGGGCCGTGACTCCGTCGGCAGTGCCGTCGCGTATTTGTACGATGCGATCTCGCGGTGAAACGCCTGCGGGTCCTCGTGACTCGGGAGCGCCTTGATGACGAGGGTGCGGTCCATCGACAGTGGGTTCTGCGCCACGCGTACTCGGACGACTGTGGTTCGGCCGCTCCCCCCGAGATCCTCGGGATCGGCGAGAACCACCGGCGACCCCGCTCTGCGGGACAACATGTTTTCTGCGGCACGCACCACGCTGGTGACGCGGCTTTCTGTGATGACCGTCATGGCACCAACCAACCTACTCGTCGGCGCCGACACGCGTCACCGGGTTATGCGACTGACTTGAAGAGCGAACTGCACGGCACAGCTTCGACCTGCAGTTTTCGTTCGCGAGATCCTTTTGCGTCGCAAAAGACAACAATTCGTTGCGACGACGGCTTTTCGACCGACCCGGCCCCGCTCGGCTGCCTCGCGCAGCACTCACGTAATCACCTCTGACAAGGGACTGACATCGACCGAGACCTCGATCTCACTCTTGGACGCGTCGGTGTAGATCACGCCACGCAGCGGCGGCACGTCGTCGTAGTCACGACCCCACGCGACGGTGACGTGACGTTCGTCGACGAGTTTGTTGTTCGTCGGATCGAAGGCCAGCCACCGATCACCGGGCAGCCAGACCGCGGCCCACGCATGGCTGGCATCGGCGCCGAAGATGCGCTCGGTACCCGGGGGCGGGTCGGTCGCGAGGTAGCCGGACTCGTAGCGCGCCGCGAGTCCCACCGACCGTAGGCAGGCGATGGCCACGCGGGCGAAGTCCTGACAGACGCCCATCCGACGTTCGAGCACCGTGTCGACGCGCGTGCTGATCGCCGTCGACCCGGAGCGATAGGTGAAGTCGGAGAAGATGCGCGACGTCAGATCGATGATCGCGTCGACGAGCGGACGACCCGGCGTGAAGACCGCTGCGGCGTAGTCGCGCACGGCGGGCGTGATCTCCGGTGGGTCGAGATCGAGCACGAACTCGTCGACGAGAACAGCACCCGTGACGGCCGGTCGAGCGTCCTCCCACGGCGCCCGTGCGGCGACGCTGTGCACGAGTCCCTGGTCGATGGGGTCGACCTCGACGATCGACGTCGTGGTCACCTCCAACGCCCGGTGCGCGGTGCGGACATGGAAGTACGCGTCGATGTTGCCGTAGACATCCACACCGACAGACCGGTCAGCGGGCTCGGGCGAGATCACCGTCTCGGTTTCACGGACACGCTGATACGGGAGGTCGCGCGGGGTCAGATAGCACCGGCCGTACGACGACGACACCTCGTCGTCGTAGGTGTAGCAGGTGCGGTGGAAGACGCGGTACTTGCGCGTTGCGGGCGTCTCGGCGGGTGTCGTCACAGCTGACCTCCCCAGATCGGTTGCGCGGTACGAGGCGGAGCGAACCGCGTGCGGTTGAGCAGGTCGGACAGCGCCCGTGCACGGTCGCGCAGAGTGCTTGTCAGTTCGACGAGGTCGGCGCGCTTGCCGTATCCGTCGACGCTACTCAGATCGGCCGGGTCGCAGCGACGCAATTCTGCTGTCATCTCCTCGACCGCGCGCTCGGCAGCGGCCGAACGCAACTCCTCGGGCAGCGACGTCAGATCGTCGTGCATCTTGGCGAGCTGGTAGATCATCGCGCGCGGGTTGGTCTCGTCGAACATCAGCAGCTCGGCGACGGCCTCGGCCCGGTAGAGACCGCGGTTGCGTCGGCGGTAGATGACCGACGACTCGGTGGCGCTCAGGTACGACTCCAACAGGGTCTGTTCCATGTCCAGCGGGTGCTCGTACTCGAACAGCGCGCGGGTGAGGTCGGCGAGCGTGATCACCCGCTCGATACGCCTACCGAGATCCATGAGCAGCCAGGCGGCGTCGTGCACCATCGATTCGGCCTGCAGACCGGACAGCGCGAGAGCGCCGTGCAGGATGTGCTCGTGCGTGCGGGCCAGATCGGGTCCGAGGTCGAGTGCGGCGTCGCCGAACACCCCGGTGCCCGCCCCGACGTCGTCGCGGGCGCGCTCGATCTGGCGTGTCATCGCCTCCAGCGCGCGCTCCATCGGGGTCAACACCATCCACGTACTCGTCGACATCTGGTCGCGGACAGCCCTGGCTGTGGCGACGAGGCGTTCGGTCGAGTGCGCAATCGTGCCCTGCGTGTACCGATTGACGGTCAGTTCGGCGATCTTCACGATCGCGGTGTTGACCTGCTCGATCGACGAGAGTGACGAGTCGTCGTCGAGCAACGTCTCCCCCGTGCCGAGAAGGCCGGTGGTTCCGGTTACCGCGGCGACCGCGTGCAAGAACAGCGGAACCGCAGCGGTGCCCGACATCCACGGACGGTACTGGAAGTCCTGGTAGCGCTCACGCGCGACCTTGGCCAGCCGCGTGACCGACTCGGTGCGCTCGCCGTACCGGCCGAACCAGAACATGTCGGCGAGGACGCGCGGGCTCGCGGCGGCCGCGATGTCGGAGTAGCCGGTCGACGCCGGGCGCGCGATGATGGCGACCTCGTCGTCGGGTTCGCCGCGCAGCTCCGTACGCCGCGAAACATGTCCTCCCACATCGGGATTGGTTACCCAGATGTCCTTGGCGGCGACCGATGCCAGCGACGCGCCGACAACTCCGTCGGCCAGGACCGAACCGAGGCCGCCCGGCATCACCGCGTAGGTGGGACCCTGCGCGACCGAGAACGCGCGCACGGAGACGGGTGCGGCACGCAGAGTGCCGCGCCCCTGCGCGGGCAACGCCGCCTCGGTCAGGCTCGGCGCCACCGAGTACGCCTCGACCTCGCGGCCGACCCACTGCCAGGCCTCGGCATCGATCCGCGAGCGCAATACGTCGCGGGTCGCGGAATTCGTTGCGGGACCGACGAACTCCTCGCCGGTACGGAAGTTCGTGAGGACGAGCGAGTCGAGCGATGACACGATCTTCGACCGTGCCGAATCGTCGCCGGCCCAATAGGTCGGCACCGATTCGAGAGCGAGTTCCTCGTCGATGAGCATCGGCGCGACCTTGTGGAGGACCGCATTCAGCGCCGGATTCTCCAGCACGCCACTGCCGAGGGTGTTGACGACGGTGATGTTTCCACGCGAGATGGCCTCGACGAGTCCCGCGACGCCCAGACGCGAGTTGGTCCGCAGGTCGAGCGGATCACAGAAGGAGGCGTCGACGCGGCGCAGCAGCACGTCGACGCGCTTGTACTTGCCGAGGGAACGCATGTAGACCGCGCCGTCGCGCACCGTCAGGTCGGCACCCTCGACCAGCGGGAAGCCCAGCACGGACGCCAGATACGCCTGGTCGAAGAAGGTCTCAGACATGCTGCCGGGGCTGAACACCGCGACGGTCGGGTCGTCGACCCCCGGCGGCGCGTAGTCGGTCAACGCCAGTCGGAGAGTGCCCGCGAACGTCGCCATCGGGCGTGGCGCGCAGCGCTGGAATAGTTGCGGGAACGTCCGGGAGATCAGTCGCCGGTCAGCGATGGCGAACCCGACACCCGACGGCGCCTGTGTCCGGTCGCCGTAGACGGCGAACGAGCCGTCGGATAGGCGTCCGAGGTCGAGTGCGTGTAGGAACAGCGCGTGCGGTCCCGCGACCTCGAGCCGAGCGGCTTTGCGCACGTAGCCGGGATGTCCGAAAACCATCTCCGGAGGTATCAGCCCCGCATTGATGGTCTTCTGGTCGCGGTAGATGTCACGCAGGATGAGATCGAGCAGCATCGACCGCTGGGTGATCGCCTTCTCCAGCTCGGCCCATTCGACGCCGTCGACGATCAGCGGGACAGCGTCGAGCAGCCAGGGCCGCGGGATCGTCGTGGTGCCGTCGACCTGGTTGTAGACGACACCTTCGTCCGAGACCGCCGATGCCAGCCGCGCGGCCGACGCCTGCAGTCGGTCGTCGCCGCGCAGCGCGTAGCCTGCGACGAGCTCGTCCCAGGCAGGACGAACAGCGCCCGCGGAATCGAGCACTTCGTCGTAATGGTTGCGTGCGGCAGCAGGTGCGGCACCGCCCGAATTGAGCTGTCCGAGATCGAACAGCGTGTAACCGTCGGATCGGTACCTGTCGAACACCGCGGGCACACCGCCGCCCGCTGAAACAGTCACCGAAGAACTGTACGTGCCCGACGCAGATCGAGGATCGCCGGGACCCCACTGTCGGTGGCCATGCGGGCGACGCGCTCCCAGAGCAGTCCGACGTCGACCGAGCCACTGGTGTGCCCTGCCGCCTCGAACCGGCCGTTTCGGCGCGACTCCGCCTCGACCGCGTTGACCGGTGGGCGGTCGTAGGCACGGCCGCCCGGATGCACGATGTGGTAGGTCGCGCCGCCGACGGATCGGCCCGCGAGCGTGTCGACGAGGTCGAAGGTCAGCGGGGTGTCGATGCTGATGGTCGGGTGCAGCGCGCTCGGCGGCTGCCACGCCCTGAACCGGATGCCTGCCACGCGTTCACCGGGCCT
The DNA here is from genome assembly GCF_001665925.1 of Gordonia sp. 852002-50816_SCH5313054-c. NCBI lineage: Bacteria > Bacillati > Actinomycetota > Actinomycetes > Mycobacteriales > Gordoniaceae > Gordonia > Gordonia sp. 852002-50816_SCH5313054-c. The sequence continues at coordinate 370,412 of NZ_LZTE01000034.1, read as the reverse complement.
GCCGGTGCCCGTCAGCGGGATCGGATAACCGTTGCAGGTCAACACGAATCGGTCGTCGTCGGCACCCTGCACACGCACCTGCACCCGCTCGATCGACGAGTCGACGTAGCGCGCGGTTCCCGTCCCCGTCGACTCTTCGCCGAGGGTGTTCCACGGTTCGATAGCCCCGCGCAGTTCGACCTCGTACTCGCGGATCGCGACGGTTCCCAGCCGCGGGAAGCGGAACTCGGTGAACGGGTCGAGCCATGCGGTGTCGAACGGATACCCCGCCTCGCGCAGTTCCTCTGCGACCTGCGCGATATCGGCGATGACGTAGTACGGCAGAAGGTGTTTGCCGTGGAGGTCGGCGCCGTGGTGGATGAGCCTGCTGCGGTAGGGCTTTTCCCAGAACCACGACACCAGCGAGCGGACGAGCAACGACTGCACCATCGCCATCCGGTGATGCGGCGGCATCTCGAAGCCGCGCAGTTCGAGCAGTCCGAGCCTGCCGCGCGCGGAGTCGGGGCTGTAGAGCTTGTCGATGCAGAACTCGGCTCGGTGGGTATTGCCGGTGATGTCGGTGAGTAGGTGCCGCAGCGCCCGGTCGGTGACCCAGGGATTCGGTGGGGCGTCGGCACCGCGCGCCGGTTCGCCCTTCACCGCGAGCCTGTCGATCTCGGCGAACGCGATCTCCATCTCGTAGAGCGCGGAGTCGCGACCCTCGTCGGCGCGGGGTGCCTGCGATGTCGTTCCGATGAACTTGCCGCTGAACAGGTACGACAACGACGGATGGCGCTGCCAGTAGGTCAGCATCGACACCAGCAGATCCGGTCGACGCAACAGCGGTGAATCCGCGGGCGTCGATCCGCCGAGGGTGATGTGGTTGCCGCCGCCGGTGCCTCCGTGGCTGCCGTCGAGATCGAACGTCTCCGTGCCAAGCCTGGCGTGGCGTGCGTGCTCGTAGAGCGAGTCGAGCAACTCGGTTTGTTCGGCGAAGCTGCTCGTCGGCTGAACGTTGACCTCGATGACGCCCGGGTCCGGTGTGACGGTCAACGTGACGAGGCGGGCGTCCGCGGGGGCTCCGTAGCCCTCGATGACCACCGGTGTGTCGATCTCCGCTGCGGCGTTCTCGATCATCTCGACGATCGCCAGATACTCCTCGAGTTCTGCGGTCGGCGGTAGGAACACGTACAGGGTGTCGCCACGCTTCTCCGCGACCAGTGCGGTGCGTGGCACGAAGGCGGTCGGGTCGACGTCGGTGACGGTGCGGCCCAACGAGTCCGCGACGTCGTCGGGCAACGGGTCGGCGCGCACAGATGGGTCGGCCTCGTACAGGACCGGCGCGGGTCCCCACGAGAGCGAGTTGAGCGGAAGACGCAGTCCCGCGGGAGACGTGCCGGGCGTCAGCACCAGACGCCCACGTCGCGTCGTCCACCGCGCGCTCTGCCACGCCGTCTTGTTCTCGGAGCGGCTCAGGGGCAGGACGAACGCCGTCGGATCGGTGATCGATGCGTCGAGCGATTCGAGCAGTTCACGCCGCGCCTTGGTCGAATCGTCGGCGGGCTCGATGTCGGCGTCGGCATCGACGACTTCGGCGGCAGCAGCTGCCCATGCCGCGGCTCGCGCGGCGGGCAGCGTCGGGTCGGACCCCGGATCGCCGGGCGGGAGCGCCGACAACTCGCGCATCCGCACCAGCGGGTCCTCGAAGGCGGGCATCACCTGTGAACCGGGCAGACCCAACGCGGATGCGAACGCGGACAACAACTTTTCGGCAGCGGGATCGCCGCCCGAGCCTGGTTTCGGTCCCGACGCCTCGAGTGCCATCGCCCCGGCGGCCTGTGCGCGCGTCGCCCAGGGGTCGGCCAAGAGGTCTCGCCGACGCCAGATCGGTTGGCCGTCTGCCCGCCACATGACGGCGATCTGCCAGCGCGGCAGCGGCTCTCCCGGGTACCACTTACCCTGGCTGCGCTGCACGAGGCCGGTCGGCGCGTAGTCGTCGGCGAGGCGAGCGGCGAGCTTCGACGCCAACTCCCGCTTGTGCGGGCCGTCGGCGTCGGTCGTCCATTCCGGATCGGTCTGGTTGTCCAGGGAGACGAACGTCGGCTCACCGCCCATCGTGAGTCGGACGTCGTTGTCTGCCATCTTCTTGTCGACCGCCGCACCGAGTTCGACGACCCGCTCCCACTGCGACTCCGTGTACGGCAGGGTGACCCGCGGATCCTCGTGGAAGCGGGTGACCGTGTTGGAGAAGTCGAGCGTCGCGTGGCACGGACCGGTTGCGCCGGTGATCGGGGCAGCACCGCCGGGGGTCGGCGTCGCGGCCAGCGGGATGTGGCCCTCTCCGGCGAACAGGCCCGACGTCGGGTCCATGCCCACCCAGCCCGCTCCCGGCAGGTAGACCTCGGTCCATGCGTGCAGGTCGGTGAAATCGGCGGTGGGTCCGGACGGACCGTCGAGTGACTTGATATCCGAGGTGAGCTGCACCAGGTAGCCGGAGACGAAGCGCGCCGCCAATCCCAGCTCGCGCAGGAGCGCCACCAGGAGCCACGCGGAGTCGCGGCATGATCCGATGGCACTGGCGAGTGTGTACTCCGGCGTCTGCACGCCCTGTTCGAGCCGGACGGTGTACCCGACGGCGTCGCGGACGGCCTGATTGAGCGCGACGAGGAAGTCGATGATGCGTGTCGACGACGTCGGCTTGTGTTCGGCCGCGAACTCGGCGATGGCGGGGTGTACCGGGGCCCCGGCGAACTCCCCCTCGGTGACCCCGACCGGTCGGAGGTAGATCTCGAGGTCTTCGCGCAGTTCGTCGGGGTAGTCGAAGCCGTAGTCCTCGGCCCAGTCCTCGATGAAGAAATCGAAGGGATTGATCGCCGTGAGGTCGGCGACGAGGCTCACCGTGATCGACAGAGTCGTCGAGGGTTCCGGAAACACAAGGCGCGCTTGGTAGTTGCTGAACGCGTCCTGCTGCCAGTTCAAGAAATGTCCCGCGGGTTCCACCGCGAGCGAATACGCCTCGATGGGGGTGCGTGAGTGCGGTGCAGGGCGCAGCCGCACCACGTGCGGATAGATCTTGACAGGCCGATCGAACGCATATGCAGTGCGGTGTTCGAGCGCCACCTTGATTGTCACCGGTCATCCTCCCGGAGGTCGTCGAGCAGATACGTCCCCATGGGTAGAAATCTCAGCACAGATAGCGCCCGTGCGCCCGACGTGCGGTCCCCCACGCACCCGTGTGCGACATGTGTCACGCGGACAATCGCCGGCCGTTCAGCTCGCCGGTTTCGCCGCACCCTGGTCGGACTCGCCGCCCTTGGGCTTCGGCTTGGCGTCGATGCCCGACTCCTTGCGCTGCGCAGCGGTGATCGGTGCGGGCGCGTCGGTGAGCGGATCCACGCCACCACCCGATTTCGGGAAGGCGATGACCTCACGGATCGAACTCTCACCCGCGAGCAGTGCGGTGATGCGATCCCATCCGAATGCGATCCCGCCGTGTGGCGGCGCACCGTAGGCGAAGGCGTCGAGCAGGAAGCCGAACTTCTCCTGCGCCTCGTCGTGGTCGATACCCATGATCGCGAACACGCGTTCCTGGATGTCGCGACGGTGGATACGGATCGACCCGCCGCCGATCTCGTTGCCGTTGCACACGATGTCGTAGGCATAGGCCAGTGCGTTGCCCGGATCGGATTCGAGGCCGTCGAGCGACTCCGGTTTGGGCGAGGTGAACGCGTGGTGCACCGCGGTCCACGCGCCGGAGCCAACGGCGACATCGCCCGACGCCGTCGCGTCGTCTGCCGGCTCGAACAGTGGAGCGTCGACGATCCAGGTGAACGCCCAGGCGGCGGTCGACGGGTCGACGGGTTCGCCGGGTGCCGGGATCAGTCCGAGGCGGACGGCGATCTCGCTGCGTGCGGCACCGAGCAGTGCGCGCTGTGCCTTGGCCGGGCCCGCCGCGAAGAAGACACAGTCGCCGGGCTTGGCGCCGACATGTGCGGCGAGACCTTCCCGCTCGGCGTCGGAGAGGTTCTTGGCGACCGGACCACCGAGGGTGCCGTCCTCGCCGACGAGCACATATGCCAGGCCCTTGGCGCCACGCTGCTTGGCCCACTCCTGCCAGGCGTCGAGGGTGCGACGCGGCTGCGACGCCCCGCCCTCCATGACGACCGCGCCGACGTAGGGCGCCTGGAACACGCGGAAGGGCGTGTTGGCGAAGTACTCCGTGCACTCGACGAGCTCGATCCCGAAACGCAGATCCGGCTTGTCCGAACCGAACCGACGCATCGCGTCGGCGTACGTCATCCGCGGAATCGGTGTGGTGACCTCGACGCCGATGAGCCGCCACAGCGCCACGAGGATCTCCTCGGCGAGCGCGATGACGTCGTCCTCGTCGACAAAGCTCATCTCGATGTCGAGCTGAGTGAACTCCGGCTGGCGATCGGCGCGGAAATCCTCATCGCGGTAGGCACGAGCGATCTGGTAGTAGCGCTCCATACCGGCGACCATGAGGAGCTGCTTGAACAGCTGCGGGCTCTGCGGCAGGGCGTAGAACGTTCCCGGCTGCAGACGCGCGGGCACGAGGAAGTCGCGTGCACCCTCTGGCGTCGAGCGTGTCAGCGTCGGCGTCTCGATCTCGACGAAATCGTGAGCGGCGAGGACACCGCGAGCCGCAGCATTCGCCTTCGAGCGCAGGCGGATTGCCGCAGCGGGTCCTTCGCGACGCAGATCGATGTAGCGGTAGCGCAGCCGCGCTTCCTCGCCGGGGCTCTCGTCGAGCTGGAACGGCAGCGGCGCCGACTCGTTGAGCACCTCGAGTTCGGTCGCGTTGATCTCGATCTCGCCCGACGGCAGGTTCGGGTTCTCGCTTCCGGCGGGACGTTCCTCGACGAGGCCGGTGACCTTCACGACGTACTCCGCGCGCAACCGGTGTGCCTTCTCGGCGACAGCCTCTTCACGGAAGACGACCTGCACCAGCCCGGAGCTGTCACGCAGATCGATGAACACGACGCCGCCGTGGTCGCGGCGACGCGCAACCCACCCGGCGACGGTGACGGTCTGCGACGCGTCGGCGCGGCGCAGCGAACCGGCGAAATGCGTGCGAAGCACTGGAGTCCTTCCTGGTGGACGTACGAGCTCGGAAATCTCGCGCTCAATCCTACGGAGGGCGCGCCCGCCGTCGCCGAGTGGTATCCCGCCCACGCCGAACCCGCCGCCCTCGCACCATTCCGAGACGTGATTGTTGGGCGTGGTTCACCCGTATCGGGACGTCCTCGCCGGTAGCCTGACCTGCATGACGTTCCAAGGCAGCGGGGGGCTGGACAACAGCAACGTGTCCGGCGGCGGGGGTGGCGGTGGTTTCGGCGGCGGAGGCGGTGGCCGTATCGCGCTCGGCGGCGGTGCCGGACTGATCGTCACGCTGATCGCACTCTTCCTCGGCATCAATCCCGGCCAGATCCTCGGCACCTCGTCGACAACCGGAGGTTCGTCGAGCACCTCGGCGAGCGAGATCGACGAACACCTCGCCCAGTGCACCATCGAGAAGGCCAACACCGACGACATCTGCCGCATCAAGGCCACGACCATCAGCATCAACAGGGTGTGGTCGGACCTCATGAAGGGCTACACCCCGCCGAAGACCGTCATCTTCAGCAATTCCGTCGATACCGGTTGCGGCGCCGCAACGTCGGCGACCGGACCGTTCTACTGCCCCGTCGACAAGACCGCCTACTTCGACCCGACGTTCTTCAACCAGCTCAAACAAATGGGTGGCAGCGATGGTCCGCTGGCCCAGGAGTACGTCGTCGCACACGAGTACGGCCACCACGTGCAGAACCTGACCGGGGCACTGCAGAAGGGCCAGCAACTCGGTTCCAGCGGACCCAAGTCGGGTTCGGTCCGCGTCGAATTGCAGGCAGACTGCTACGCGGGCGTGTGGGCGTATCACGCCGACAAGGGCAGCGACGCGATGCTGGAACCGCTCACCTCAGATCAGATCAACTCGGTCATCCAGACCGCGAAGGCGATCGGCGACGACACCATCCAGGGCGCGAACTCCAATCCCGAGGGCTGGACGCACGGCTCGGCCGATCAGCGGGTCCGTTGGTTCTCCATCGGATACAAGAACGGCGACCCACGTCAGTGCGACACGTTCTCCACCAATGACCTCTGAGACCATCAGGCGCACACCGACACCCGTCGACGCGATCGCCGACGACCATCTGGCGCGTAGTGCCGCACTCGACCCGATCCTCGCCACCGAGTACGGCCTCGCAGGCCACGACCGGCTGCTGACCGACTTCTCCCCGGATGCCGTCGACGAACGGGCCGCTCTGGTGCGTTCGACGCTCGCACAGCTCGACGCCGCGTCGCCCACCGACCACGTCGACAGGGTCACTATCGCCACCATGCGAGCGGGGCTCAATCGCGAACTCGCACTCGCCGACGCAGGCGAACTGACCGGCGAGTGCAACGTGATTGCCTCACCGCTGCAGGCGATTCGCGACATCTTCGACCTCATGCCCACCGACACCGCCGAACAGCGCGCCGACATGGTTGCGCGGATCAGCGCGATCCCGGCAGCGATCGACAGCGTCATCGTCGGACTCGAACACCGCCGCGACGTCGGACCCGCGCTCGCACGACGACAGATCGAACTGGTTGCCGCACAAGCCGACGGGGCGCGCGCGGCGATCGCACAGAACACCTCGCCGATCGCCTCCGACGACGCACTCGCCGTCGACCTGGCCGGCGCCCTCGACGGCGCGGGTGCCGCGTTCGACGGGCTGGCCGCACTGTTGCGTTCGACGGTCCTCGACTCCGCCGACCCCGACGACGCCATCGGGCGCGACAGGTATCTGCTCCGGTTGCCGTATTACCTCGGCACCGATGCCGATCCCGACGAGGCCTACGACTGGGCGCTCGGTCACCTCGACGCCATCACCGCAGAACAGCAAGCCATCGCCGCGGACCTCGTGCCCGGCGCGAGCGTCGCCGAGGCACTCGAATTCCTCGACGCCGCACCGCAATACCAGATCCACGACCGCGCGTCGTTTCTCGCGTGGATGCAGCAGACCTCCGACGCGGCGGTCGACGGCCTGGCCGGCACGCACTTCGACATTCCCGACCGTCTCACCCGACTCGAATGTCGGCTGGCGCCGTCGTCGACCGGAATCATCTACTACACGCAGCCGAGTGCCGACCTCTCCCGACCCGGACGGATGTGGTGGGCGGTACCGCCGGAACAGACCGTCTTCCACACCTGGCAGGAGAAGACGACCGTCTACCACGAGGGCGTGCCGGGGCATCACCTGCAGCTCGGCGCCGCGATCGTCGATCCCGACCTCAACACCTGGCGCAAGCTCGCGTCGTTCACCTCGGGACACGGCGAGGGCTGGGCGCTCTACGCCGAGCGGTTGATGAGCGAGCTCGGGTGGCTCGACGACCCCGGCGACCGAATGGGCATGCTCGACTCGCAGCGCCTGCGCGCGGCGCGGGTCGTCGTCGACATCGGAGTCCACTGTCGCAAGGCCGCACCCGCATCTGTCGGCGGTGGCACGTGGGATGCAGAGAAGGCGTGGCAATTTCTCACCGCGTCGGTCGCGATGGATCGGGCGGTGTTGCGCTTCGAGCTCGACCGCTACCTCGGGTGGGCAGGACAAGCACCGAGTTACGCTCTGGGACAACGGGTCTGGGAGCAGTGCCGGACGCAGGCACTGACCCGACACCCCGAGTGGACTCTCAAGGACTTCCACACCAACGCCCTCGCGCTCGGCGGGGTCAGCCTCGACGTCCTGCGCGAGGAGATGACACTCAGGCCAGCAGCTGGCTGACCTCTGCGACGACGCCCTCCAGCGACGTCTTGTGCTGCTCACCGTTGGTGAGGTTCTTGACCTCGATGGTGCCCTCGGCGAGTTCGCGGTCGCCGAGTACCAGCGCCAGCTTCGCGCCGGACCGATCCGCGGCCTTCATCGCGCCCTTGAGTCCGCGGTCGCCGTAGGCGAGGTCGACGCTGACGCCCGCAGCACGCAGTTGTCCTGCGATACTGACCAATTCGGCTTTGGCGTCGGTGCCCAGCGGCACCCCGAACACCTGGCACCGCGCGGCGTCGACGTGGGCGATGCCCTCGGCCTCGAGAGCCAGCATCGTCCGGTCGACGCCGAGTCCGTAGCCGATTCCCGACAGATCCTGCTTGCTGCCGAGCTGACGCATCAGGCCGTCGTAGCGACCGCCGCCACCGATCCCCGACTGCGCGCCGAGACCGTCGTGGACGAATTCGAACGTCGTCTTGGTGTAGTAGTCCAGGCCGCGGACCAGGCGGGGGTTGATCACATACGGGACGCCGAGCTGGCGCAGATGCGACAGCACGCTCTCGAAGTGGCCGCGCGCGTCGTCGGACAGATAGTCGAGCATCAGCGGTGCGTCGGCGGTGGCCTCGCGGATATCGGGGCGCTTGTCGTCGAGCACGCGTAGCGGATTGATCTGTGCGCGTTGACGTGTCGCCTCGTCGAGGTCGAGTCCGCTCAAGAACTCCTGCAGCGCGTCGCGGTATGCCGGGCGGCAGGAGTCGTCACCGAGTGAGGTGATCTCCAGCCGGAATCCCGACAGTCCGAGCCGTCGATATCCCTCGTCGGCGATCGCGATGACCTCGGCGTCGAGCGCAGGGTCGTCGACGCCGATCGCCTCCACCCCGACCTGCTGCAGTTGGCGGTAGCGGCCCGCCTGTGGGCGTTCGTAGCGGAAGAACGGACCCGCGTAGCAGAGCTTGACGGGGAGTTGACCGCGGTCGAGACCGTGTTCGATGACCGCGCGAACAACTCCGGCGGTGCCCTCGGGACGCAGCGTGACCGACCGACCGCCGCGGTCTTCGAAGGTGTACATCTCCTTGCTGACCACGTCGGTCGACTCGCCGACGCCTCTGGCGAACAGGCCGGTGTCCTCGAAGATCGGCAGTTCGATGTGTCCGTATCCGGCCCGCCGAGCGGCGTCGGTGAACGTGTCGCGGACGCGTCGGAAATCAGCCGACGCGGGCGGGTAGTAGTCGGGGATGCCCTTCGGTGCGACGAAGTCGGCGCTCACAGTCTCCTGCTTCCCTTCTGTCGGCTCGACTCCCCCAGCTCCGTCAGGAACGGGTTCGTCGCGCGTTCCTGCCCGATCGAGGTCTGTGGCCCGTGGCCGGGCAACACCTGGGTCTGGTCGGGCAACACGAGGAGCTTCGACTCGATCGATTCGAGCAGTTGCCGGTGGTTGCCGCCGGGCAGATCGGCGCGTCCGATGGACCCCGCAAAGAGTACGTCACCGGAGAAGCACACTTTGATGCTGGTCTCCTGACCTGCATCGTCGACGACCGGTACGTCGGTGGTGAGTAGGACCGATCCCTGGGTGTGACCGGGCGCGAGATCGACGTCGAATCTGATGCCCGCCACCTCGATCGGCTCACCGTCGACGAACTCGATGACCTTCTCCGGCTCACGGAAGGTCAACGGCCCGATCATCGCGCCGAGTGCACTGCCGAGGCCGACCGCCGGGTCGGCGAGCATCGGACGGTCCGCCGGGTGGATGTAGGCGGGAATCCCGTGTGCATCGCAGACATCCGCGGCGTTCCAGGTGTGATCGAGGTGTCCGTGGGTCAGCAACACCGCAACCGGGGTCAGGTCATGCTCGGCGAGAATCTCGGCGACCTTGCCGGCCGCTTCCTGGCCCGGGTCGATGACGACCGCCTCGCCACCCGGCTCGGGTGCCACGATGTAGCAGTTGGTCTGGAACATCCCTGCGGGGAATCCGGTGATCAGCATGTGCTCTCCTCGGCTTCGACATGACGCGGGCGCCGATGACGCGTCGCTCCTGACACTCCATTCTGGCGCACGCGAGAACAGCACTCGACGACACTCCGGTACACCTGCCTGGGGAACTCTCAGGGTGTCCTGGCACACTTGCGTGTCGATACAGCCGTGTTTCGAGCGCACCGTGTTTCGAACGCGCCGTGTTCATCCGCACCGACAGACGTCTCAGGAGGGTTCACCAGCGTGACCACCAACGAGGAACGCCGCGAAGCCGCCAAGCGGAAGCTTGAGGACAGACTCGAACGCGAGCGGCAGGATCGCAAACGTCGGCGCATCCTCATCGCATCGATCTCGACGGTGGTGGTGGTTGCGGTCGTGGCCACCGCGACCACGCTCATCGTGAAGAAGGTCCTCGACGACCGCGAGGCCGCCCGGTGGACGTCGTGTGAGTACCAGGATCAGCCCGACCGCCTCAAGCCGATCCCCACCGACCCGCCACAGGGCGTGCCTGCGGAGCAGCACGAGGAATACCGCAAGTACGCGGCAGAGATGAACAAGATGATCAACGAGGGCATTCCCAAGAAGCGGACTGCCCCCAAACCCGGTGACCGGCAACTGAAGTCCGGCGACGTCTCGGCGGTGTTCGACACGTCCCAGGGCGCGATTCCGATCACGCTGACCCGAGCCTCGGCACCGTGCAACACGGGCGCGATCGTTTCGCTCATCGGCGACAAGTACTACGACGACACCCCATGCCACCGCATGACCACGAGCGAGGCGCTCAAGGTGTTGCAGTGCGGTGATCCCACCGGAACAGGTGCCGGCGGTCCGGGGTGGAGCAGTCCCGACGAGCCGCCGACCAACCTCAAGCCGGCGGGACAGGCCAACCAGATGACCGGCCAGCAGTCGGTGGTCTACCCCCGCGGCACCATCGCGATCGCCAACAGCAACCAGGGCGGCCAGAGCAGCAACACCGGCTCGAGCCAGTTCTTCCTCGTCATCTCCGACAGTCAGCTCCCGGCCGACTACTCGGTGGTCGGCAAGGTCGACCCCGAGGGCCTCAAGGTGCTCGACAAGGTCGCCGCAGGCGGCGTGACCCCCGGACCGTCGGGCGAGACCAACGACGGCAAGCCCAAGCTCCCGGTGGAGATCACCACCGCCAAGATCACCGGCGGAGACCTGGACTAAACGCCCACTCGACGCGAGGAAGCGCCCAGTCGGCGGGACAACCCGTCGACTGGGCGCTTCTTTGCGTCGACTGGGCGCCCCAGACCGCCGACTGGGCGCCCCAGAACGCCGACTGTGCGCAGCTACGCCGCGGAGGTCACGCGGTAGACGTCGTACACGCCCTCGACGTTGCGCACGACATTCAGGACGTGACCGAGATGCTTGGGGTCGCCCATCTCGAATGTGAACTTGCTGACCGCGACGCGGTCGCGGCTGGTGGTCACCGATGCCGAGAGGATGTTCACCTTCTCGTCGGCGAGCACCTTGGTCACGTCCGACAGCAGCCGATGTCGGTCGAGGGCCTCAACCTGGATGGCGACCAGGAACACCGACTCGGGCGACGGCGCCCAGGTCACGGGGATGATTCGTTCGTCCTGGCGGCGCAGTTCACCCGCGTTGGTGCAGTCGGTGCGGTGCACGCTGACGCCCCCGCCGCGCGTGATGAAGCCGAGGATGTCGTCTCCGGGAACCGGTGTGCAACACTTCGCGAGCTTGATGAGGACGTTGTCGACACCCTCGATGACGACCCCGGCATCGCCACCGGCCCTGGTCCGCGACGGCATCGTCGACAGTGTCGATCGCTCGGCGATCTCCTCCGCGGCGTCGTCGATCCCACCGAGGGACGAGACGAGCCGATTCACGACGTGCCGTGCGGACACATGGTTCTCGCCGACAGCCGTGTACAGCGCGCTGACGTCGGCGTAGCGCAGTTCCTTGGCGATCGCGGCCATCGACTCGGCGCTCATCAGGCGCTGCAACGGCAGCCCGCCTCGTCGAACCTCCTTGGCGATGGCGTCCTTGCCGGTTTCCAGAGCCTCTTCACGACGCTCCTTGGCGAACCACTGGCGGATCTTGGCCTTCGCGCGCGGCGAGACGACGAAGTTCTGCCAGTCCTTGCTCGGTCCGGCGTTGGGAGCCTTCGACGTGAACACCTCGACGACTTCGCCGTTCTCGAGTTCGCGTTCGAGCGCGACGAGCCGGCCGTTGACCCGAGCACCGATACATCGGTGCCCAACCTCGGTGTGCACCGCGTAGGCGAAGTCGACGGGCGTCGAGCCCGCGGGCAGTGTGATGACGTCGCCCTTGGGCGTGAAGACGAAGATCTCCTTGACCGCGAGGTCGTAACGCAGCGACTCGAGGAACTCGCCCGGGTCGGCGGCTTCTCGTTGCCAATCGAGAAGCTGACGCATCCACGCCATGTCGTCGATCTCGGTCGTATCGGACTTGCGCCCCTTGCGATCCCGGTAGCCGCCCTCCTTGTATCGCCAATGCGCGGCGATACCGAATTCGGCGGTGCGGTGCATGTCGTTGGTGCGGATCTGGATTTCGAGGGGCTTGCCCTCCGGCCCGATGACCGTGGTGTGCAGCGACTGGTACACGCCGAACCTCGGCTGAGCGATGTAGTCCTTGAAACGCCCGGCCATCGGCTGCCACAGCGAATGCACGACGCCGACTGCGGCGTAGCAGTCGCGCACGTCGTCGCACAGGATGCGCATGCCGACGAGATCATGGATGTCGTCGAAGTCGCGACCCTTGACGATCATCTTCTGATAGATCGACCAGTAGTGCTTGGGCCTGCCCTCGACCGTCGCGGTGATCTTGGCCGACGACAGCGCGTTGTTGATGTCGGCGCGTACACGGGCGAGATAGGTGTCACGCGAGGGCGCGCGGTCGGCCACGAGCCGCACGATCTCCTCGTAGCGCTTGGGGTGCAGAATCGCGAACGAGAGGTCTTCGAGCTCCCACTTCACCGTCGCCATGCCGAGCCGATGAGCAAGTGGCGCAATGACTTCCAGCGTCTCGCGAGCCTTGCGTGCCTGCTTCTCCGGCGGCAGGAAACGCATCGTGCGCATGTTGTGGAGGCGGTCGGCGACCTTGATCACGAGCACCCGCGGATCGCGGGCCATCGCGATGATCATCTTGCGGATCGTCTCGGCTTCGGCGGCGCTACCGAGCGCGACCTTGTCGAGCTTGGTCACGCCGTCGACGAGGTGCGCGACCTCGGCGCCGAACTCACTCTCGAGCGCCTCGAGGGTGTAACCGGTGTCCTCGACGGTGTCGTGCAACAACGCGGCGACGAGCGTGGTGGTGTCCATCCCGAGATCGGCGAGAATCGTCGCGACCGCGAGCGGATGGGTGATGTACGGATCGCCCGACTTCCGGTTCTGACCACGATGACGTTCGTCGGCGACGTCGTAGGCACGCTGCAGAAGCGCGATGTCGGCCTTGGGGTAGATCTCCCGATGCAGGGTGACCAGTGGTTCGAGCACCGGACGGACCGAGCTGCGGGTCGCGGTCATCCGCCGTGCAAGGCGGGCGCGAACCCGCCGCGAGGCTGAGGCGTGGGTGGTGTCGGCGGGCGACGCGGGCTCGGCGGCCCGACTGCCATCGGGCGCACTCACCGGGGCGGGAGCAGCGGCACGGGCGTCTTCTGCGGTACGGACCTCTTCCGCTGCGGGGGCGGTCGGCGTGACCCGCTCACGAGCGACGGCCGCCTCGGTCTCATTCGCCATGCTGCCTCCTTCTCCCGGTGCGTCTTCTCCCGGTGTGTCCGTTCGACGAGCCACGCCGTGCCGACACGCTGATATTCACCGATGTGAACAAAATTCCGAAGAATTCAACACCGTATGCGACGAGTCTAATCCGGCCCCGACGCCCGGCGCGGCGCGCGCTGCGAGACCGATGCAGCTCAGCGGTCGTCGGTGATCGCGTGCAGGCTCACATCCGGCCCGAGTTCGGCAGCGATCCGCGCACGCCCGCCGAGATCGGCGAGCTCCATGATCACCGCGACCCCGACAACCGAGGCACCCGCCAGACCCATGAGTTTCGACGCCGCGACAGCGGTCCCGCCCGTCGCGAGTACATCGTCGACGATCAGCACGCGTCGCCCGGTGATGTCGATGCCGCTCGCCGGGATCTCCAGCCGACCCGTGCCGTATTCGAGGTCGTAGTCGACGCCGTAGACCGGTGGGGGCAGCTTCCCGCCCTTACGGACAGCCAGGATGCCGACCTCCAACTCTTGTGCGACGGCACCACCGACGAGGAAGCCGCGGGCGTCGATCCCTGCGACGAGGTCGACGCCGGAACAGCCGTGCGTCAGCGCTGTCACGATCGACGAGAAACCCTCCGTGTCGGCGAGGACCGGGGTCAGGTCGCGAAAGAGGATGCCCGGCTTGGGAAAGTCGGGAACCGTGCGTTCGTGCTCGGCGATCGCAGCTCGTGCCCGTAGGACCGCCTCACGCGTGACCTCGTCGGAACCACTGCTCGCGTGCCCGCTGCTCACGCGCTCACTCACCACTTACCCACCGATCCATGTTCCATCCCGTTCCATTGCGGCCGAGTCCGGCCACCACGTTGTCGACTCGATCATTCCATCGTCGAACACGCGGAGCAGCGAACAACGGAATCGACGGCACATCCGCCCACGCCGCGCCCTCGATCGTCCGGACAAGGCCCAGGTGTTCGCTTCCGAGTGCCCCGACGCTGCGGGCGGCGATGGCGTCGGAGACCGCCTGATCATCGAAGTCGTTGATGTCCAACGGATCCCCGTCGAACAACTGGTACGCATCTCGACTCGGATCGGCCGCGCCTGCCGCGGAGAACGACGTTCCATTGACCACCAACACCGCGTCGGCAGTCTTTCCGAGATCGCTGATATCGAACTGCGGCGAAGACACGTCGGTGACCGCGATTCCTGCCGCGCGGCAGGAGTCGGCAATCGCTGCGACCATCTGTCGTTGGCGATCGCCCGGCGCGAGGTAGCCGACGCGCACCCGGACGCCGGACTCCTGACCCGCTCCGGCGAGAAGTTCTCGCGCCTTGGCGGTGTTCGCGCGCAGGTATCCCTGACCGAACTCGCCGTTGATCGCTGCCGCGAGGCGGTCCGCAGGCGCGAGCGTCCGGAGGTTCCAGAGCTGCGCGCCCTGCCCGAATGTGCGCGTCAGCGCATCACGGGGCACGCAACTGGCGAACGCCCGTCGAACACCCACGTCGGAGAAGACGCCGCGCCGTGAGAGCACCAATTCCTCGACGCCCAGTGCGCGTCCGGGCGCATCCGGGGCTTGCACCTGCCCTGTGGCGTTCTGGTCGCTACGTTTGGCATCGCCGTCGGTCAGGCCTGCGGTGACGTCGGCGACGCTGTACGAGTTGCCCGTGATGAGGCGGGCCGAGTCGGACCTGCCGTGCACGAGGATCCTCGACACCTTCGGTGCGTCTCCCCACCACTTCGGGTTGGGGACGAGCAGGACGCCTGCCTCGGTGATCTCGGAGATCTCGTAGGGACCCGACGCCGGTACGTTGTCGGCACCGCCGCCCGCTTGCAGCTCGAACGCCGATGTCCACGCCCTCGCGAGCTTCCTGATCGCGGCCCGGTCGGCCGATCTGATCGACGTCAGCGCATCGGCGACGCCCGCGACGCGGCCAACCACCTGCGCGGGCATGAGCGTGCCCGCGCCGAACAGCGAGAGCCAGTCACGGTAGTCGCGACCACGCTTGAAGGTCACCGTCGCCGCCTTGGCACCCGCCTCGCAGTCGACTGCCTCGATGTCGCGGTAGCCGGCGGTGGTCGCGGCCCCGAACTCTGGGTACCGTCCGCTCATCGCGGTCCACGCCAGGACCAGATCGTCGCAGTCGAGGGGCGTGCCGTCGGAGAACGCGGCGTCGGGGGTGAACTGATAGGTCAACGTCTGTACCGGCCCGGCCTGCACACTGACCGTGCCGATGTCACGGTCGGGCGTCACCTGACCCGACGCCCCGAGGTAACTGAAACCAGGGAGCACTCGGCCGGTCAGCATCAGCGCGCCGTCGGCGTTGCCCGCAGCGGTGTTCGCGTTGGCGGTGCTCAACCGCGCGTCGGTGAGGTAGTCGAGCGTCGGCGGCGGGTCGTCGCCGCACGCGGCAACGACCCCGACCATGACGAGGCCCGCCAACACCATGGCGAGCACTTTCGTGCTGCGCGCTGAGGTCACGGGGCGCCTATCGGGAACGTCGACGCTTGCCGGTCGGAGCCTGTGGCTCCTCCCCCGCATCCTGTGCAGCGCGAGCACTCCGTGTGCTCGACGCCGCACTCGAACGTCCGCGAACCGGACGGTCTGCCGCGCTGACGTCTTCACCCGCCTCGACGGCGCCGCGCCGCGCCAGCACACGCGCGGTGTGCTTCTTGATGTCGGAACGACGTTCCTTGAGCGTGACGAGCAGCGGGGCCGCGAGGAAGATCGACGAGTAGGTACCGACGACCACGCCGACCAACTGGATCAGTCCGAGGTCCTTGAGCGTGCCGACGCCGAGCAACCACACGGCGATCACCATCAGCGCGATGATCGGCAGCACGGAGATGACCGTCGTGTTGATCGACCGCATCAGGGTCTGGTTGATCGCGAGGTTGGCCTGCTCGGCGTACGTCCGACGCGTCGTCTGCAAGACCGACCGGGTGTTCTCACCGACCTTGTCGAACACGACGACGGTGTCGTAGATCGAGAAGCCCAGGATGGTGAGCAGACCGATCACCGTTGCCGGAGTGACCTCGAAACCGACGAGCGAATAGATGCCCGCCGTCACGACGATGTCGAACAACAGCGAGGCGAGTGCCGCAACCGACATCTCCCTGTCGAAGCGGATGGCGATGTAGACGAAGACGATCACGAGGAACACCGCAAGCGCGATGAGCATCTTCTCGGTGATCTCTTTGCCCCAGGTCGAACTCACCTCGGAGATGCTCACGTCGCGGTTGGTGAGTTCTGGCCCGAAGCGGTCGGTCAGCGCCTGGGTGAGTGTCGATGCCTGCTGCACCGTCAGCGTCTCGGTACGCACCTGCACGGTCTGCGCAGCACCGGAACCCGCGGTCTGGACCGCTTCCGGTGCGCTGCCCAGCGCCTTGGTCGTGACGTCTTCGACGGATTGACTCGTCACACCCTGGGTGACGGGGATCGAGACCTGTGTTCCGCCTTCGAACTCGATACCGAAGGAGAACCCTCGGATGGCGATAGAAGCGATGCAGATGACGACGATCGCCAGGCTCACCAGGTACCACATGCGCCTGCGTCCGACGATCTCGAATGCACCGGTGCCGGTGTAGAGCCGAGACAGGAACGACCTGTTGGTGTCGGCGACGAAGTCGGCGTCGCTTCCGGCAGACGGAGTCGGCGCCGAGCCGTCGCGTGTGTCGTTGGTGGTTGTCATTTCGACGTTCCTTCTGCGACGGTCTGCTCGTTGTCGGTGCGCTCTGCGGCCGCCCGGTCTGCCCTGCTGGTGCGCTGGCGACGCTGCCGCGCCACCTCACTCACCGCGCCGAGGCCGTTGATGTTCGGCCGCGAGAGGAAGTCGCTCCTACTGGCCAGCACGACAAGCGGATGGGTGACGAGGAAGACCACGACGACGTCGAGGATGGTTGTGAGACCCAATGTGAACGCGAATCCACGGACCTCACCGATCGCGAGGATGTAGATCACGGCTGCGGCGATGAAGCTGACCGCGTTGCCCGACCAGATGGTCCGGCGGGCGCTGGCCCAGCCACGCGGCACCGCCGACCGGAAACTTCGTCCCTCGCGCATCTCGTCCTTGATGCGTTCGAAGTAGACGACGAACGAGTCGGCCGTCATACCGATACCGATGATCAGACCCGCGATACCCGCGAGGTCGAGCGTGAATCCGATCCATCGGCCGAGCAACACGATGATGCCGTAGACCGCGGCACCGGCGAGGATCAGCGAGAGGATCGTCAAGAAGCCGAGCGCGCGGTAGTAGAGGAGGGCGTAGATGAAGACCGCGATCAGACCGATCAGGCCGGCGATCAGACCCGCACGCAACGACTGCAGACCCAGCGTTGCCGAGACCGTCTCGGCGTCGGACGTCTTGAACGAGAGCGGCAACGAGCCGTACTTCAGCACATTGGCGAGGTCGCTGGCCTCTGTCTCGTTGAACGATCCGGTGATCTGTGTCTTGCCGCCGGAGATCTGCGAATTGATCGTCGCAGCCGACACGACACGGCTGTCGAGGACGAACGCGGTGGTGTTGCCGATGTTCTTGGCGGTGAACTCGCTCCAGGTCTGCGCCGCGTTCGGCTTGAAGTCGAGGTAGACCGTCCACGCACCGGTCTGCTGATCGGATCCCGAGCTCGCAGAGCTGATATCGCGACCGTCGATGATCTGGGGCGCGAGCAGGTAGACCTGCTTGCCGTCCTCCGAACACGCCACGAGGTACTGATCGGAGATGTCGTTACCGAGAAGTGGATCGTTCGCGCCGGTCGAGCAGTCCATCTTGGCCATGTAGGCCTTGAGCCCGTCGGTGTTGGCGCCCGCGGGAACCTGTCGCAGCTTGCGCTGTTCCTCGATCGCCTTGGCCGCCTGGTCGGCGGGTTGCTCGTCGGTCGGTTTCGCCGCGTCGTCCTTCTTCGGCTGCGGCGTGGCGGCCTGCACCTCGACGACGGGACGTACGAACAGGCGAGCGGTCTGGCCGAGCGTTTTGGCCTGGGCACCGTCTTGACCGGGGACCGTGATGATCAGGTTGCTGCCGTTAACGACGACCTCAGACCCGGAGACGCCGAGGCCGTTGACGCGCTGCTCGATGATCTGCTTGGCCTGATCGAGTTGTTCACGCGTCGGCGGATTGCCCGACTCCGTACGCGCCGTCAACGTAACCCGGGTGCCACCCTGCAGGTCGATGCCGAGCTTCGGCTCCGGTGATCCGCCACCGGTGAAGAAGATGAGCGCGTAGATCGCCGCAAGCAGCACGAAGAACAGTGTCAGCGGGCGCCATGGCGGGATCTCGCGCGCTGGCGACCGCCGCTTCTTCGCTGGCTTTGTGGTCGACGACCCTCGTGTCTTGGTCGACGATCCTCGTGTGTTGGTCGACGCCTCTGTCGCCCGGCGAGGGGTGGTCACGTTGTACTCGATCTCCTTCAGCGCGCGTCAGATGGCCGCAGGCCACTGTACTGATAGGCCACACGGCCGCACGCCACTCTACTGATCAGCGCTGACGCGTTCACACGACCCCACCGGGCAGTGTGACGCGCCAGCAGTGCTGCGCAGACCAGACGCGTTACTTGTCCGAATCGGAGCTGTTTCCGCCCTGATCCTTACGCAGGTTGATCTCGGTGTCGTCGGCGTCACGGTCGTCGTCGCCACCCGAGATGGAGTCGTAGCTCACGGTGCCGTCGATGGTCGAGAACTCGTCACCATCTGCAGTCAGGGGTGCGCTCGGCGGGACGTAACCGGCGTAGGTCGCCGCGGCATCCTCGGTGGGTACGACCTTCATGATCGCCAGGCGATTCCAGCGCGTCACCACGCCGGTCGCGATCTCGACGTCGATGTAGTCCGCCGACGAGGCGTCGATGATGGTGCCGAACAGGCCCGAGGTGAGCTGGATGCGCGTGCCGGTCTGAATCGAATTCTGCATGTCCTGCTGCTCGGCAGCGCGCTTCTTCTGCTTGCGCATGGAGAAGAACATGAAGCCGGCGAGGAGCACGAGCAGAAGCGGAAAGAGCAGAGATTCCATGAGAGAGCGATCAGTCCTTCGTTGAATGTTGAGGTGGCACGCCGTAGCTGTGCACTCCCTCTAGTGTGCCATGCCGCGAATTCGGACATTTGGCTCACTACCTGGGTGCTCAGAGGTCGTCGAACAGCGATTCACCGTCGACGTCGCGCGGACGAACACCGAACGTGGCGTTCAGAGCACCCGCAGGCGGGGTCAATCCGAGGTGGTGCCACGCCGCGGCCGTCGCCACCCGACCGCGTGGAGTCCGCGCGATCATCCCCGCACGCACGAGAAAGGGTTCGCAGACCTCTTCGACGGTTGCGGGCTCTTCGCCGACGGCGACGGCCAGAGTCGACACACCCACCGGTCCACCACCGAAAGCCCTGATCAGCGCATTGAGCACGGCACGGTCGAGGCGGTCGAAGCCGAGTTCGTCGACGTCGTAGACGGCCAGCGCAGCCCGTGCGGTGTCGACAGTGACGGTTCCGTCACCGCGCACCTCCGCATAGTCGCGTACACGCCGCAACAGGCGATTCGCGATACGCGGTGTCCCGCGTGACCGACTCGCGATCTCCGACGCCGCGTCGCCGCCGAGATCGATGCCGAGAATGCCAGCGGAACGGCGGAGGACTCGCACCAACTCGTCGGTCTCGTAGAACTCCATGTGGGCGGTGAACCCGAATCTGTCGCGCAGCGGGCCGGTCAGCGACCCCGACCGCGTGGTCGCGCCGACCAGCGTGAACGGTGCGACGTCGAGCGGAATCGACGTCGCGCCCGGCCCCTTGCCCACCACGACGTCGACTCGGAAGTCCTCCATCGCGAGATACAGCATCTCCTCGGCGGGGCGCGCGATGCGATGGATCTCGTCGATGAAGAGGACGTCTCCCTCGACCAGATTCGACAGCATCGCCGCGAGATCGCCTGCCCTCTCGAGCGCCGGACCAGACGTGACCCTGATCGCGGCGCCCATCTCGGCCGCGATGATCATCGCCAACGACGTCTTGCCCAGCCCGGGAGGTCCGGACAACAGGATGTGGTCGGGTGTTCCTCCCCGACCACGCGCTCCGTGCAGAACGAGTTCGAGCTGTTCACACACCCGCGGTTGCCCGATGAAGTCGGCCAGTGAACGCGGACGCAGGCCCGCGTCGAGGTCGCCGTCGGACCGCACGGGCGTCGCGTTGACCTCGCGCTCGATCGGCTCGTCGGAACTCATCACGACTTACCCAGCACCGCAAGGGATTTCCGCAAGGCGGCGGACGCATCCGCATCGGGCGTCTCCGCGAGAATCGCGACGACGGCCTTCTCCGCGGGCGCCGCGGTGAAGCCGAGTCCGACGAGCGCCTCGATGACCTGATCCCGCACTCCACCGCCCGTGACACTTACGCCTGCCGGTCCGTCTGCCGCCGGACGATCGACCTTGTCACGAAGCTCGACGACGAGCCGCTCGGCGACGCGCTTGCCGATCCCGGGGACCGACGTGAGCGCTTTGACGTCGGAGTCGGCCAGCGCCCTGCGCAGCGCCTCGGGTTCGAGGACGGCCAGCGTGGCCATCGCGAGCCGCGGCCCGACACCGGTCACGGTCTGCAGCAGCGCAAACAACGCTCTGGCGTCGGGCTCGGTGAACCCGTACAGCGTCATCGAGTCCTCGCGCACGATCATCGAGGTGAGCAGCGTCGACTCTTCACCCCGATGCATCCGCGACAACGTCGACGGCGTGGCGAGAACGCGGTATCCGACACCCGCGCAATCGATCACCACATGGTCGAGCGCGACGTCGACCACGGGTCCACGAACAGACGCGATCATGCTCCGCTCCTCCCCTGTGCTGCGCCGGCGGCGCGCTCGCGCGCGGTATCGGCGGCGCGCTCGCGTGCGGCGGCGATCTTCTCACGATGCCGGGCGGCCGCGGCCTCGGCCTGCCGCTGCGCAGCCAGCATCCGCTCGGCCATCGGACCTCGCCAACAGTGGCAGATCGCGAGAGCCAACGCGTCGGCGGCGTCGGCTGGGCGCGGCTTGGTCTGCATGCCGAGAATGCGGGTGACCATTGCGGTGACCTGTGCTTTGTCGGCGCGCCCGCTTCCGGTCACCGCGGCTTTGACCTCGGATGGGGTGTGGAAGCGTACGGGAATCTCGCGCTGACCGGCGGCGAGCGCGATGACGCCACCTGCCTGCGCGGTGCCCATCGCCGTGGAGACCTGGTTCTGGGCGAACACCCGCTCGATCGCGACGACATCGGGGTGGTGTGTGTCGAGCCAATGAGAGGCCGCCGTATACACCGCGAGCAGTCGTCGTTCGAGGTCCATGTCGGTCGGTGTGCGGACAACGTCGACGTCGAGCGCAGTCACCTGGCGACCAGCACCCGACTCGACGAGGGCGATACCGCATCGCGTCAGCCCCGGGTCGACGCCCATCACTCGCACACATACTCCTCGGATTGCAGCGAACAGTTGTTCGAGATATTACCGAGGGGTCCCGACAATGCGGGTGATCGACACGGCGTAAGAGTGGACTCGATGACGCGATTCGAACCGATCACTCCACAGGGCCTGGCGCAGCTGTGTATCGACCGCTGCGCCGACCTTCCCGGCATCGCGGTCGTCGGAGTCGACGGCGCGCCCGCCGCCACGCCGGACATGCTCGCCTCCGAGATCGTCGACGGCTTGCGGGCATTCGGACGTGCGGCGGCCGTGGTCCGCACGTCGGACTATCTGCGCCCGGCATCACTGCGGCTCGAGTACGGCAGATCCGATCCCGAGTCGTACCGGGAGAACTGGTTTGACTTCGCCGCGATCAGCCGAGAGGTGATCGACGCCGTCCGGACGCATCGACGATGGCTGCCACGCTTATGGGACCCGGTGCGCGACAGATCATTTCGTGACGAACACCAGCACGCCACCGACTCTCAGGTCATCGTCGTCGCAGGCCCGATGCTGCGCACGCACGGACTCGACCTCGACGTCGTGATCCATCTGGCGATGTCGGAGGGCGCTCTGCGACGCCGGACACCCGACGCCGAGCAGTGGACCATCCGACCCCTGCTCGACGACGACGCGCACGCTCCGACCGCCGATCTCGAGGTGCGTTACGACCACCCGGACCGACCGGCGCTCGCCCGAACGAACTGAAACTCAGGCGTCGAGTTCCGCGAGGACCTCGTCGCTGACGTCGACGTTGCTGTACACGTCCTGGACGTCGTCGCAGTCTTCGAGCGCGTCGATCAGCTTGAAGACCTTTCGGGCGCCCTCGGCGTCGACCGGTACCTCGACGGAGGCACGGAAATCGGCCTCGGCGGAGTCGTAGTCGATACCGGCGTCGACCAGCGCGGTGCGCACAGCGACCAGGTCCGTCGGCTCGCTGACCACCTCGAACGATTCGCCGAGATCGTTGACTTCCTCAGCGCCTGCATCGAGGACCGCCATCAGGATGTCGTCCTCGGACTGCCCGTTCTTCTCCAGCGTCACCACACCTCGGCGGGTGAAGAGGTAGGCCACCGAGCCCGGGTCGGCCATATTGCCGCCGTTGCGGGTCATTGCGGTGCGGACCTCGCCGGCCGCGCGGTTGCGGTTGTCGGTCAGACACTCGATGAGGATCGCGACGCCGTTCGGTCCGTAACCCTCGTAGGTGATGGTCTGCCAGTCGGCGCCACCGGCTTCTTCGCCACCGCCGCGCTTGCGTGCGCGCTCGATGTTGTCGTTGGGTACCGAGCTCTTCTTGGCCTTCTGGATCGCGTCGTACAGCGTCGGATTACCGGCGGGGTCGCTACCCCCGGTACGTGCCGCGACCTCGATGTTCTTGATCAACTTGGCGAACATCTTGCCGCGCTTGGCGTCGATGACCGCCTTCTTGTGCTTGGTGGTCGCCCATTTGGAATGGCCGCTCATACGCTGTTCCGATCCTTTCGCGTGCCCGCGGCATCGTTGCCACGCACGGTGTCGTTCGTCATTAGATCTTAGCGGCGACCATCCCGACGAAGTATTCGTGCACTCGTCGATCGCCTGTCACCTCCGGATGAAACGACGTCGCGAGGACGTCACCCTGACGTACCGCGACGATCCGACCCTCCGCGGGACCCTCGGTCACTCGGGCCAGAACCTCCACGCGCTCGCCTGCCCGCTCGACCCAGGGCGCGCGGATGAAGACCGCACGCATCGGGTGTCCGTCGGTGATGCCGTCGACCTCCAGATCGGTCTCGAACGACTCCACCTGCCGCCCGAACGCGTTGCGGCGCACCGTGATGTCGAGCGCGTCGAGATGCCGGGCATCGGGCCGTGTGTCGAGGATCTCGGAGGCGAGCATGATCATTCCCGCACACGAACCGTAGGCAGGCATGCCGTCGTGGAGGCGCGCACGCAGCGGTTCGAAGAGGTCGAACACGCCCAGGAGTCTGCTCATCGTCGTCGACTCCCCGCCCGGGATGATCAATCCGTCGACGGCGTCGAGTTCTTCACGACGACGCACACTGATCGGCGTCGCGCCCGCAGCGGCGACGGCGGCGAGATGTTCGCGCACATCACCCTGCAGTGCGAGGACTCCGACACGTGGCGATCCGGTATCCGCGGTCACCTGTCGTGCCGTGCGTGCTGGTCGGCGGGCATCTGGCGGCCGGTGCGGCTCAGGCCCTCTTGCGTGACCGCGGCGACGAGCCGACCGTCGCGATCGAAGATGCGGCCCTGGGTCAGCGCGCGGCCACCCCCGGCCGACGGCGAGCTCTGGTCGTAGAGCAGCCATTCGTCGGCACGGAACGGTCGCATGAACCACATGGCATGGTCGAGCGAGGCCGCCTGCGGTTCGATACCGGGGTGCGGCACCTTCGACGACCCGAGCAACGTCATGTCACTCATGTAGGCCAGCGTGCACACGTGGATGGTCTGATCGTCGGGCAGCCGGTGTCGGTACCGGAACCAGACTCGTTGCTGCGCAGCGAAATACGGATTCGTCACCATGTCCTCGCGCGGCACCACACGAAGGTCGAAGTTCTGCCATTCCTTGAGCACCGACGAATCGTCGTCGGACAGAGTCTCGGCCCTGTCGGGCAACGACTCGGGGTCGGGCGCAGGCGGCATACGGTCCTGGTGTTCGATTCCCTCGTCGCCGTGCACATGGAACGACGCCGACATCGTGAAGATCGCCTCGCCGTTCTGGATTCCGGTCACTCTGCGGGTGCAGAACGACCGTCCGTCGCGGATGCGGTCGACGAGGAAGACCGCCGGAATATCGGGATTGCCGGGCCGGAGGAAGTATCCGTGCAGTGAATGCACCGTGTAGTTGTCGTCAACCGTGCGGGTGGCCGAGACGAGCGCCTGACCCGCTACCTGGCCGCCGAACGTGCGCTGCAGAAAGCTCTCGAACGCGCCACCGCGGTAGATGTCCTTCTCGATCCGCTCGACCTGGAGGATCTCTTCGATGTCTGCCACCCGGACAGTATCCCGCATGGTGACACCGCGGCAGACACACAGCCCGGTCAGAGCTCGTCGAGCTCGACGATCCCGTCCTGGACCGCGCGCGCGACGAGTCCCGCCTTGGTCGGGGCCGGACGGCCGATCTCGGCGTACTTGGCCCGAATACGCGTGAGGTGTGTATTCACCGTGCCGAGCGAAATGTACAGCGCCGCAGCGGTTGCCGGCTTCGTGTCGACCATCAGCCACGTCCGCAGCACCTCGATCTCCCGCGGCGTCAACTGCGGCTTCGGCAGTGCTTGTCGGCTGCGTGGGCGCTCGTCGGTCGTCGCCGCCTCCCCCACGTTCGCATCGAGCCGCGGCAACAGGTGCATGTGTCGTTCGCCCCGGCCACCGGCCACAGTCGCGCCCTGCCAAGGGCCTTCGCCGACAGCGACGGCCGCTGAAGGCCCGGGCAACGGCATCCGACGCGCGGCGAGCCGGGCCAACGCCTCCTGACGACGCGCCACCGACTCGGCACGACGTCGTGCGGCGTAGGCGTCGAGTTGCACAGCGGGAATGCGGGGTGCGGTAGGTGCGGTCATGTCAGCATCTCCTCGGTCATCGCTTGTGCCGTATCGGTCTACGCCGTGTCGGCTCGGTCATTCGCGGTACTTCGCACCGCGTGCAGATGACGTTATGAGTGCTCGGGTCGCCGGTCGATGGGGAGAACTCCCCTGGGCATGG
The DNA here is from genome assembly GCF_001665925.1 of Gordonia sp. 852002-50816_SCH5313054-c. Classification (NCBI taxonomy): domain Bacteria; kingdom Bacillati; phylum Actinomycetota; class Actinomycetes; order Mycobacteriales; family Gordoniaceae; genus Gordonia; species Gordonia sp. 852002-50816_SCH5313054-c. Next base: position 344,839 of record NZ_LZTE01000034.1, on the reverse strand, counting down.
GGAGAACTCCCCATGCCGCATCGTCGCAGGTCAGAGCGGGTGAATCGGATTCAGCCGGCGGCGTTGCGCGCGGCCTCTTCGTCGATGAGTGGTAGGTCGCCGCGCGTGACGATGCGCGAGGCCACCGCGTACTCGACGAGCTTCGCCCGGCGATTGCTCGCGAGCTTTCCGCCGCCCGCTCGCATTCCGCTGACTCCGAGTTGGTCGAGCTTGTCGCAGACGTTGTCGAGCTTGCGGTTGAACTTCGTCAGCGACCAGCCCAGCCGCCCCGCGGCCTGCGCCGACGAGGGGATCGCGCTGGCACCCGTGCCGTCACGACGCAGAATCTCCTCCGCCAGGACGACGATCAGCAGCTTCTGACTCTCGGTCAGCATCGGGACGCCCTGAGTGATCATCCCGCCGACCACCTCGGGCGCGGTCACGGCGTCGACCTGCGGGCTCACGGTGTGGACGTCGACCTCGTAGGTGGTCGGCCCTGCCGTGAACACGATCGTGGTGTGACCGAAGACCAGCGGCATCCGGGCGCCCGGTCCGAGCACCGCCGAGAATCCGACGTCGCCCGCAGACACGCTCGCCGATAGATGCGCACCCTGATTACTCAACCACCACAAGCCATTCACGTTGTGCAGCAACAAGAATCGACGGTGCAGATAGGGGTTGTCGTCGACGGACAGATCCGCCTCACGCCCGATCCAGAACCGACGACCCGCCAGAATTCCGAACCGCTCGCCGCAGTAGTCGACGAACGCGCGCTCGGACTGCGTTTGCGGAACCTGCCCGGACGTCATCGGCGAGCGCACCTCGGCGCTGTCATGTGGGCGTCTCCTCCGACGTCTCCATGCTCTCCCCGTCGACCTCGCCCGACTCCTCGTCGCTGCGCACCGACACGACGACGACGGTCACGTTGTCGTGCGCACCGACGAACAGCGCGGCGTCGACAAGGCTTGCCGCGGCATCCTCTGCGGAATCGGAACCCGCGAGAATCTCGGCGATCTCGGCGTCGGGCAGCTCGCCGGTCAGTCCGTCCGAACAGATGAGCAGGACATCGCCGGGTAGTGCCGGGGTGGAAAAGTAGTCGGCGTCGGGCTCGGCCATGCCCGCACCAAGCGCCCTGGTGATGACGTTGCGGCGCGGATCGATTCGTGCCTGCTCGGCGGTGATCACACCGGCGTCGACGAACTCCTGGACCTGCGAATGGTCGCGTGTGAGCAGCTGCAGCGTGCCGTTCTGGAACCGGTACGTCCGCGAATCGCCGATGTTGAGGATCAGCCAGTGGAGGACGTCGTCGTCGGTGACGAGCACCGCGCCGGTCACAGTGGTCCCCGCTCGTCGGTCGGAGAAGCCATCGATACCACCGATGCGCTGCTGCGCGTCGACGAGCAGTCGGTCGAGTACGTCTCGGGTATCGGCGAGTTCGGCACCCGGCTCGACCTCGGCCAGCGTCAGGAGCGCTGCTTCACTGGCCAATTCGCCACTCTCGTGCCCGCCCATACCGTCTGCAAGCAGATACCGTCCGGGCAGCACGAGAGCAGCATCTTCGTTGGCGTCGCGGACACCTCCGACGTCGCTGTACACCGACCAGTCGAGTCGCAGATCTCCGACGATGTCGCTGCCGGTCAGCGACGAATCACGGACGATGCTCACCGAGTCCATGGTCAGCAGATCCTACCGGCGGGTTCGCCACCCGCGGGTGACGTACCCACCGTCGGCGCGAACGTGTCCATGTCGTCGATGTCGCCTACCAGCCGCGCTCGGCAAGACGGTGCGGTGCCGGGATGTCGTCGACGTTGATGCCGACCATGGCCTCGCCGAGTCCGCGCGAGACCTTCGCGAGCACGTCCGGGTCGTCGTAGAACGTCGTCGCCTGCACGATCGCCGCCGCCCGCTGCGCGGGGTTACCCGACTTGAAGATGCCGGAACCGACGAACACGCCCTCGGCGCCGAGCTGCATCATCATCGCGGCGTCGGCCGGAGTGGCAATGCCGCCTGCGGTGAACAGGGTCACCGGGAGTTTGCCCGCGTTGGCGACCTCGACCACGAGGTCGTACGGAGCCTGCAATTCCTTTGCCGCGACGTACAATTCGTCCTTCGGCAGCGAGGTGAGGCGTCGGATCTCATCGCGGATCTTGCGCATGTGGGTCGTCGCGTTCGAGACGTCGCCGGTGCCGGCCTCACCCTTGGAGCGGATCATCGCAGCACCTTCGGTGATGCGTCGAAGCGCCTCGCCGAGGTTGGTGGCACCGCACACGAACGGCACGGTGAACGCGAACTTGTCGATGTGGTTGGCGTAGTCGGCGGGCGTCAGCACCTCCGACTCGTCGATGTAGTCGACGCCGAGACTCTGGAGGATCTGCGCCTCGACGAAGTGTCCGATACGCGCCTTGGCCATCACCGGGATGCTGACCGTGTTGATGATCCCGTCGATCATGTCGGGGTCGCTCATGCGCGACACGCCACCCTGCGCACGGATGTCGGCGGGTACCCGCTCGAGCGCCATCACCGCGACAGCGCCCGCGTCCTCGGCGATCTTCGCCTGCTCGGGCGTCACGACGTCCATGATCACGCCGCCCTTGAGCATCTCGGCCATTCCGCGCTTGACGCGGGCAGTGCCGTGTCCTGCCTGCGAGTCAGCAGCGGCGTGTCCGTTGATCGACGAGGTTGCGTCGGTCGCGGGCTGCTCCCCTGATTCGAATCGACTCACTGTAAGTCTCCTGATTTCGCGTTCACGGCCCATCGGCGATCCACTGGGCTCCTGGCATTACAGGATAGGCGACCCCGAATTGTGTCCTGGCCGCAGGTTCGCCGCCTGTCAGGACGATTCGCCGCCTGTCAGGACGATTCGTCCGGTGTCACCCGCTCGGAGATCTCGAAATACGCGGGCGGTGCCGCCGTGCCTCCGAGCTTGAGCCAACGGACGGGTCTCCTGGTCGCCAGCGCCCGCGTGTCACGAACGGCGTCGTTGTAGAAGCGTCGTGCCATCATCACGCGAGTCTCGGCATCGGCGAGTTCGATCGACAGCGACGCCGGACGAGTGCCGTTATCGGTACGGGCAAGTGCTGCGGAGACGTCGTTCTCCGCGTCCTCGCGCTGATCGGGCGCCGCGCTCTCGGCGCGGTCGGCGACCGCGGTGAGTGTCGCCGCGGCCGCTGCATCACGGTCGTCGGTCGATGTCTCCATCCACGCCGCTATGGCCCGCGCGACGACGCTTCGCCGCTCGAGCGCCGATTCCAGAGACCGACGTGCCAGATCGACGCGGACGTTCAGCCGGTCGAGACGGTTGGCGGTCTTGTAGGCCCACGCCGCCGCCACGACGACCAGCACCACCACGATGAACACGATCGTCGCCACGGTGCCCGAGACCGTGATCCCGGAAAACCGCACGGCGTCGGCAAGGTTCGATGCCACGTGTGGCCCTGCACCATTCATGTCTTGCCCACTCAGTCCGACACCACGACGGGTCCGGCGTCGACGGTGACCGTCTCGTACACGCGCAGGATCTGGTCGGCCACACGCGACCAGTCGTACTTCGCGGCTCGCGCCCGACCCGCTTCGACGAGGTCGGCGCGGGCGTCGTCGTCGGAGAGGAGTGCTGTCACGGCGTCGGCGAGCTCATCGGCAGAACCGACAGCAACGAGCTTTCCCGCACGGCCGTCGTCGAGAACGCGTCGGAAGGCGTCGAGTTTGCTCGCGACCACCGCTGCGCCCGCCGCCATGGCCTCCACCAGAACGATGCCGAAACTCTCGCCACCGAGATTGGGGGCCACGTACACGTCGGCCGACGCCAGCGCCCGCGCTTTGGTCTCGTCGTCGGCCTGACCGAGCAGTACGAGGTGGTCGGCGAGATCTCCTGCTCGACGCCTCAACGCACGCTCGTTGCCTCCGCCGACCACCAGGATTCGGACGTCGGGAAAACTCTCGACGATCGTCGGCAGTGCACGCATCAGAATGTCGATGCCCTTGCGTGGTTCGTCGAATCGGCCGAGGAACAGCACTGATCGACCGGGGTGCGGGTAGACGGGCAGGGGCGGTGAGTCGGCGAAACCCGCACAGTTGATGCCGTTCGGGATCTCGACAGCGTCGGAACCCAGCGACTCCATCTGCCAGCGCCGCGCGAGCTCCGACACAGCGATCTTGCCCGCGATCCGCTCGTGGTACGGGCGCAAGATTCCCTGAAATGTCTTCAACCACAACGACTTCGACGTCGAGGTGTGAAACGTCGTGACTATCGGCCCCAGCGCGACCATCAACGCGAGCATCGAAAGACTCGGCGAATTGGGTTCGTGGACGTGCAACACATCGAACTCGTTCTCGGCGATCCAGCGGCGAAGCGTGAGGTAGCCGTGTGGGCTGAAGCAGACGCGAGACACCGACCCGTTGTAGGGCAGCGCCACCGCGGGACCCGCCGACACCACGTAGTCCGGCAGCACCGTCTCGTCGGCGGCGGGCGCGAGGACGCTCACGGTATGGCCACGGTCGATGAACACCTCGGCGAGCTCGACCACATGCGCCTGCACGCCGCCCGGAACGTCGAACGAGTACGGACAGACCATTCCGATCTTCATCCGGTGCTCTCGATTCGGGCACGACGCTCCGCCGACCAGTCGGATTCCCAGAGCGGCTGCAACATGTGCCAATCTGCAGGATGTGCCGCGATGTTCGTGGCGAAGGCGTCGGCCACCGCCTGGGTGGCCTGCTTGACGCCGCCCGACACGTCGACCGACTCTCCGACAAGGATTTGCGACCTCCCGTCCGGGAGGAAGAAGTGGTGAACGGGCATGAGCGCTGCGCCTGTCTCGATCGCGAGACGCGCAGGTCCGGCGGGCATGCGGGTCGGCTCACCGAAGAACTGCACCGGAACGCCGTGGCGGGTCAGGTCGCGTTCTGCGAGCAGACACACCACCGACCCTTCGCGAAGTCTGTCGGCGAGACGCGCGAACGGAGGCTGTTCCCCACCGGTGAGCGGAAAGATCTCGAATCCGAGGCTTTCGCGATACGCGACGAATTGATCGAACAGCGACTCCGGTTCGAGTCGTTCGGCGACTGTCGAGAATCGATGTCCGCGATTGATCAGCCACACCCCGGCCATGTCCCAGTTGCCGCTGTGCGGCAACGCGAAGATGAGCCCCTTGCCCTTCGCGATCTCGGCCTCGAAGCGGGCGACATCGTCGTCGGCGATGTGCACCGACGCCGCGGCGTTCGCCAGCCCCATGGCGGGCAGGCGAAACGCTTCGTACCAGTACCTGGCATACGAGCGCATCGCGTCGGCGACGAGTTCGTCCGGGACGTCCTGCGGCCGCGTGGCTCCGATCACGCGGGCAAGATTGCGTCGCAACTGCTGCGGGCCGCCGTTGCGGCGACCGACCATCGCGCCCGCGCCCTCGAAAACGGTTCTGCCCCAACTGTCCGGAAGCAGGCGCACACCCGCCCATCCGGCCCGGTAGCCCAGGTCGGAGACGTACCCGCCGAGGCGACTCACCGGCTTCCGGTGCCTGCGTCGGGCCCAGCCTGGGTCTCGGTGTCGGGGTCGGTCGTGGTGTCAGCATCGGTCCCGGCGTCGGTGTCAGCGTCAGTCGCGCTCGACGCCAGCGGGATCAGGTCTCGGGCACCCGGTGACCGGGAAATCGACCACATGCGCTGTCCGACGGTGATCACGCTCCCGATCGCGAGAAGCCACATGGCGACGTGAATCGCCCACCACAGTCCGAGACCGGTGAAGCCCGCCCCCACCAGAACGACGATCAGCCGGTCCGGGCGCTCGATGAGACCGCCGTCGCCATACAGACCCGACGCCTCGGCGCGTGCCTTGGCATAGGAGATGACCTGCGAGGTCACCAGGCAGATCATCGTGGCCACGAACAGCCACTGGTGCGGCACCGTCCACGCGCACCACCACGCGAGACCCGCGAAGATCGCGCCGTCGGCGATGCGGTCGCAGGTGGCGTCGAGCACCGCACCGAATCGGGTTCCGCCACCGCGAGCTCGCGCCATCGCGCCGTCGAGCATGTCGAACATCACGAACAGCCAGATGACCATCGTGCCCCAGAAGAGGTGGCCCATCGGGAACAGCGTCACCGCCGCCGCGACTGTCGCCACGGTGCCGATCACGGTCATGGCGTCAGGAGTCAGCCCGGTGCGCAGCAACGCGCGTCCGAGCGGCAACGTCACCTTCGACACCGACGCCCGGCCTCGAATGCTCAGCACCGCACCGCTCCTTCCCGACCGTTCAGTTCTGTACCTGCACTGCTCATGCGGTGCGGTCGCGCGCTCATGGGGTGTCGAGCTGCTTCCACGCGTCCGACAGCAGCGCACGGGTATCGCGCAGCAACTGTGGCATGACTTTTGTCTCGCCGACAACCGTGATGAAGTTCGCGTCGCCCACCCACCGCGGCACGATGTGCTGGTGGATGTGCTCCGACAACGAGCCGCCTGCCGCGTAACCGAGATTCAGACCCACGTTGAACGCGTTCGGATTCGACACCGCCTTGATCGTGCGGATCATGCGCTGCGTGAACCCCATCAACTCGTCGGCCTCGCCTGCGGTGAGCGCCTCGAGGTCTGCGACCTGCCGATACGGCACGATCATCGTGTGGCCGGGATTGTACGGGTACAGGTTGAGCACCGCGTAGACGTGCTCCCCGCGCGCCACGATCAACCCGTCCTCGTCGGTCATCGTCGGGATGTCGAGGAAGGGGTGCCCGGTGAGGTCCGAACCGTCGGCTGCCTTCTTCACGACCGGTGGGTCGGCCGTGATGTAGGTCATCCGGTGCGGACTCCACAGCCGCTGTAGCCGATCGGGATCGCCGGTGCCGCAATCGCGGATCTCACCGGTCGACGCGTCGTCGGCGTCAGGCATCTCCTGCACCCTCGATCAGCTCCTTGGTCGGAGACTCGTTGCGACGCGCGGAGATCCACTCGTCGATGATTCTGACCGCGTCGGCAACGGGCACGCCGTTGACCTGAGTGCCGTCTCGGAATCGGAAGCTCACCGCACCCGCCTCGACGTCTCGCTCGCCTGCGAGAAGCATGAACGGCACCTTGCCGGTGGTGTGCGTGCGGATCTTCTTCTGCATGCGGTCGTCGGAATAGTCGACCTCGGCGCGAATTGCCTTGGCCTTCAACTGATCCACGACGCCCTGAAGGTGGTCGACGAACGCCTCGGCAACAGGGATGCCGACGACCTGCACCGGCGACAGCCATGCCGGGAAGGCGCCCGCGTAGTGCTCGGTGAGCACGCCGAAGAACCGCTCGATCGAACCGAACAGGGCGCGGTGGATCATGACGGGGCGATGTTTGGCGCCGTCGGAGCCGGTGTACTCGAGGTTGAAGCGTTCCGGCAGGTTGAAGTCGAGCTGAATGGTCGACATCTGCCAGGTGCGGCCCAGCGCGTCCTTGACCTGGACGGAGATCTTGGGTCCGTAGAACGCGGCGCCGCCGGGATCGGGTACGAGGTCGAGTCCGGACTCTCCCGCTACCTCGGCGAGCGTGTTGGTCGCGATCTCCCAGGTCTCGTCGTCGCCGACGGACTTCTTGGGATCCCGCGTCGACAACTCCAGATAGAAATCATCGAGACCGTAATCGCGGAGCAGATCGAGGACGAAGGTCAGCAGCGAACGCAGTTCGTCACGCATCTGCTCGCGAGTGCAGTAGATGTGTGCGTCGTCCTGAGTGAACCCTCGTGCGCGGGTCAGCCCGTGGATCACGCCCGACTTCTCGTAGCGGTAGACGGTGCCGAACTCGAAGAGACGCAACGGAAGTTCTCGATACGAGCGTCCACGCGCATCGAAGATCAGGTTGTGCATCGGACAGTTCATCGGCTTCAGGTAGTAGTCCTGAGCCGGCTTGCGCACCGAGCCGTCGTCGTTGAATTCGGCGTCGAGCTGCATGGGCGGGTACATGCCGTCGGCGTACCAATCGAGGTGTCCCGACACCTCGAACAGGTTGCTCTTGGTGATGTGCGGCGTGTTGACGAACTGATACCCGGCAGCGATGTGACGCTTGCGCGAGTAGTCCTCCATCTCGGTGCGGATGATGCCGCCCTTCGGATGGAACACCGGTAGGCCCGAACCGATCTCGTCGGGGAAGCTGAACAGGTCGAGCTCTGCACCCAGTCGTCGATGGTCGCGCTTCTCGGCCTCCGCGAGCATCTCGAGGTAGGTGTCCTGGGCTTCCGACGACTCCCACGCGGTGCCGTAGATGCGCTGGAGGTCGGCGTTGTCCTGATCGCCGCGCCAGTACGCAGCCGAGCTCCTGGTGAGCTTGAACGCGGAGATGTACTTGGTTGTCGGGACGTGCGGGCCGCGGCACAGATCGCACCAGATCACCTCGCCGGTGCGGGGATTCAGGTTGTCGTACGCGGTGAGTTCCGCCCCACCGACCTCCATGACCTCGCTGTCGTCGGCCGCGCCCTTGTCGTCGATCAACTCGAGCTTGTACGGCTCCTTGGCGAGCTGCACCCGGGCCTCGTCCTTCGACGCGTAGACCCGTCGCGAGAACTTCTGACCCGACTTGATGATCTGCTTCATCTTCTTCTCGAGCGCGGTGAGATCTTCGGGGGTGAAGGGCTCGGCGACGTCGAAGTCGTAGTAGAAGCCGTCCTTGATCGGCGGCCCGATCCCGAGCTTTGCCTCGGGAAAGAGATCCTGCACGGCCTGTGCGAGCACGTGCGCCGTCGAATGCCTGATCACGCTCCGGCCCGCCTCGGTGTTGGCGGCAACCGGTTCGACGTCGGTGTCGAGATCGGGAGCCCAGGAGAGATCGCGCAGTTGGCCTGCGGCATCACGAACGACGACGACGGCCTCGGGTCCCTTGTTGGGCAGTTCGTGCTCGCGCAGCGCCGTGCCCGCGGTGGTCCCGGCCGGCACACGGATCGTGGCTGGGCTGGTCACCATTGCGTTGTCGGGCACTTCGCTGCTCCTTGATGCGAGGCGGGCAAGCTACCCGCCGATCGGTTTCGGTGTTCGTGCACGTCGATCGTATCTGCGGGCGCCTCGCTGGCCACCACCGCGGCCGGGATGTCCTACAGGATCGGGCTCGTGAGCCACGTCGCGTCGAGGTTCACCCAGTTCGCGGCAGTTCCCAGGACACCCAGGACCCACAGGGAGGCGAGTACGACGACGCAGGTGGCGATGCCGAAGGCACCCTGCACCGACCAGTGACGTTCCTTCATCCAGTCGAGCCAGGCGTCGTATTTGCTTCGCGCGAAGCGCAGTAGTCGTTGAGCCCACGAGAATTCCGACGCGAGGATGCCGAGTCCGAGGAACACGATCAACCAGCCGGGGCCGGGATAAGGGATGGCGACGATGCCGCCTGCGAGCACGAGCGCACCGACGACGCCGACAACGATCCGATAGGTGAGGTTCAGACGCGCGTCACGCCGGATGACGTATCTGCGTTGACGACTCCAGATGCGTATTCGTTGCCACGTCGGCACGCAGTACTCCACTCTCCGCGTTTGCTGTCTCCGACGCCGTGGGGCTGACGGCACCGGACGACTCGATGTCTCCAGGGTACGTATCCGGCTGCGTCACCTCCCCGCGCGCCTCGGCGCGACGCTGCCGGAACTCGGCTGCCAGCGTGACGATGATCGTCAGCAACAGGATCAGTGGATAACACCCGGAGTAGAGGATGACCGTGATGCGGTCGAACACTCCCGGGTCGGGATATCGCGGCATCATGAACAGCCCGACCGCGATGATGTGATCGGCTCCGTAGTGGCTTCCGCTGCCCCAGTAGTTCCACCAGTACGAAAACGACAGCGCGCCGACCGTCAGCGGGGCCAACCACCGCCACCAGTACCTACGCCCTCCGATGCTGCCCCGGTACGCGAAGTCGAACGCGACGACCAACAATGGCACCACCCACACCCAGTGATGGCCCCACGAGAACGGTGACACCGTCGCCGCGGTCATTCCCGCGGTGGTGACCGAGAGCAGGCGGCGTCCGCGTCGGTAGGACACGACCGCTGCCCAGAGCCCGAGAATCGCCGCGACGAGCGCCACGGGCATCCACATCCAGTCGGGCGGCGAGAACAACGGCCCGACCGGCGCGGGCTTGGAGAACCGTCGAACATCGAAATACGCCAACATCTGCGCGATGAACCCGTTCACCGACTGGTTCGCCGGTGAATCCACCCGTCCGATACGTGACTCGCCGGTCACGTATGTCGTCCAGTACTGATGAGCGTCGGCCCTGCTGACCAGATATCCGATCACGACGGTGATGGCGAACCCCACGACTGCCATCGCCGCGGCCCGCCAGCGACGCAGCACGAGCAGGTACACGACGAAGAACGCGGGCGTCAGCTTCAGCCCCGCCGCGATGCCGACGCCGAGACCACGCAGCCTCGATCGCGGATGGAGCAGATCGAGAAAGACGAGGTCGAGCAGGATGATGAACATCAAGAAGACGTTGATCTGGCCGAGCCAGATCGTCGTGCGTACGGGTTCGAGCACCGTGACGCAGATGGCTCCGCACACACCGAAGATCGCGAGTTTGCTGTCAGCCTTGTAGCCGAGCGTGCGCATGCCGAGGTACACCGTCGCCACGAGCGCGAGGAAGATCGCCACCCACCACACGATCTTCGCCACCAGCGCACTCATCAGCGCGAAGAGGGTGAACACCACAGCAGAGAACGGCGGATAGGTGAAGCTCAGACGACCCCACACCGGAAATTCGTAGAGTGGTCGGCCGTCGAGCACGACGCGTCCGCCCGCTCGGTAGACGTACAGATCGGTGGCGTTGTCGAACAGCCCGTTGAATTGCGCGCCGATCGGGATCACGAAGATATGCCAGATCAGCGCGAGGACGGCGAGCGCTCCGACCGCGAGCACCGGCTTCCAACCGAGTACCAGCGGCGACGGTCGCTGATCGACGGTGGTGCTCGCAGACATGAACACACCGTAGCCAAGACTTATCGCAGGTCAGAAACCGAATCGCCGAAGGCGTCGATTGTCTGATTCCGGACCGGTCGACGACCAGCCCGGATCACCTGTCGTCGCGAAGTCGACCCACGCTCGATGCATCTCGTCGGCGACCTGCTGGTCCGGCTCGGGGCCGACGAGGGAGTGTGCCTGGTCGAGGTGATCGAAGACGAATGGGATTTCGACGGCGTGACCTGCCCTGATGTCGGCGATCGGGCTGCTGTACCCGAACTCGTAGAGGTGCGTCGAGCCCGATGGACGCGACGCGGCGAGCGCAGTCGTCGGGCCGGAGAATGCGCGTGCGGTGAGCGCCTGCGCGAGCACGTCGCCTGGGCTGGCACCGGCGTCGAGTCCGGCGCGGAGGTGATCGATGCCATTCGGCTGCCGACCGAGGACCGCTGCGGCAGCCTGCTCCGTGATCGCATCGGCGCCGCCCGACGCCACGAGGAAGAATCGGAACTCGTCGGCGTTCCAGCCTGCCAGCAGCGGAATATCGGCGCCGGTGCCCGACGCGATCGCCTCCTGCGGCACGGAGGTGAGGACGTCGCCGTCGACGACGGGGAACTGGCTCATGATGCCCAGCCCCTTGGCCACCGTCGACTCACCCCAGAGGGCGGGATCGGGGTTCACCATGCATTCGAGTGCCAGTTGCGACTGGGCCGCGAGCAATGCGACGGGATCGACCTCGGCAAACGACTGGGCGTCGGCGTCGACACCCAGGATCGCCGACAGCCGCGCGGTGACCAGACGGGCATCGTCGATCTCCGCCGCAGCTGACCCGTTGCCGCTCTGCATGATCGCTCGCCGGAACAGGCCGCGCGCAAGCGGCGACGCCAATAGCGACGCGACGCTCATGGCACCGGCCGATTCGCCGAAGATCGTCACGTTGCCGGGGTCGCCCCCGAAGCTCGCGATATTCGCCTGCACCCACTCGAAGGCCGCGATCTGATCGCGCAATCCCCTGTTCTCGACGCCACCGCTCACCGACGCGAAACCCGCTGTGCCGAGCCGATAATTGATGCCGACGCAGACCACACCGTCGCGGGCGAACGTGTCGCCCGCATACATGGCCAACCGGTTGGAACCGCGGGTGAACGCACCGCCGTGAATCCACACCATCACCGGTAATCCGCCCGCGCTCTGATCCGGGGTCCACACGTTGACAGTGAGGTAGTCGTCGCCGAGTTCGATCACGTTGTCGAGCAGAGCGGCGATCGGCGCCGGGTACGGGACCTGCGGTGCCGTCGGCCCGTACTCGACGGCCGTGCGCACACCGTCCCAGGCGTCGACCGGCCGGGGCGAGTCGAACGCCGCGGGCCCGACAGGAGGAGCCGCGTAGGGGATCCCGAGAAAGACCGCTATGTCGCCAGTTCTGCGACCCGAGACACGCCCGGAAGTGGTCGCTACGACGGGGGACTCGAGATGTGTTCGCGTCATGCTCGCGGACAGTACGCCGTGACGACGCCCAGCCGGATGCGATCGCGAAGATATCTCGGATCTCCGTCTCATAACTCGTCCAGACCGTCTCATAACTCCGACAGTTTGGGAGTTCGGTGATCCGACCGATCGCCTCAACTTCGGTTTGGTTAGGGCATGACTCGTGGATCGGCAACCGTGTCTCGAAACGCCGTCGCCAAATCTCATTTTGTCTCTAGTTCTGCGATACGTTGTTGGACATGGCACAGCCCCCTTCGTCCGCGCAGCACATGCTGCTCGGATACGCGCGTGCGAGTGCCGTGGCGCCGGCACTCGACGAGCAAGTCGACACCCTTGTCTCCCACGGCGTCGCCCAGCGTCGGATCTACACGGACGACACCCTGGCGGGAGTCGTTGCGGCACAACGGCCCGGCTTCGATGCTCTCCTCGACTACGCCCGCCCGGGCGACCTTCTCATCGTCGTGAGCATGGACCGGTTGGGGCGCTCCGCCGACGAAGTCCTGGCGACCGTCCGCACGCTCACCGAACACGACGTGGGGATACAGGCCCTCCGCGAGGGCCTGAGCACGCACGACGACGGAGGTTCCACACTCGTCGGTGTCCTCGCGTCGCTCGCAGTCGCCAACGACGAGATGAGCGCCGTCGGGCGTCGAGCGCGCAGCCCCGGCGACCGTCATCGAACCGGACACCTCGGACGCCCACGAGCGCTGACCGACGACCAGGTCGAGCTCGCGCGACGCCTCCGCGACAACGGCGATTCCGTCCCGACGATTGCCGCCGTACTCGGCGTCAGTCGCGCCACCCTGTACCGCACCCTCGCAGAAAAGAGATCCACCAGATGACCAGCGGCCGAATTGTCGCGTTTCCGTCGTCGACGCCCCCGACGACGCATCAGTCGTCGCTGACCGACGACACGCTCGACGAAGATGCGTTCCAACGCGGATTCGACGACGCGACAACGTATCTCGCCACCATGCCGGTTACCTGGGCGCGTCACCACGCGTCGTCGGCGCTCGCCTCCGGAGACATTCCCGAGATCACCCAGAGCTACGAACGCGGCTACCGCGCCGCTCTGTACGGCTTCGTGAAGCAGGCTCGCCGCTGACTGCCACGTGTGCACGCTGACTACCATCGTTGGCGCAGACCCAGCTCGAGAATCCGAACAGAGAAGAGACTCTTATGACCAGGCTGATGATCATTCTCGGAAGTGTCCGCGAGGGCCGTATCGGCGGCCCGATCGCCGAATGGGTCAAGGCAGCAGCCGATGCCGACGACCGTTACGACGTCGACTTCGTCGACCTCGCAGAGCTCAATCTTCCGTTCATGGACGAGCCGAACCATCCCCGTCTCAAGAACTACGTGAAGGACCACACCAAGGCGTGGAGCGCTCGCGTCGAGGCAGCGGACGGGTTCATCTTCGTCTTTCCCGAGTACAACTACAGCTACTCCCCCGCCATCAAGAACGCGCTCGACTACCTGCACAGCGAGTGGGATCGCAAACCCGTCGGCTTCGTCAACTGGGGCGGCAACTCGGCGGGAACACGCGCCCAGGTCGCGCTGCGGGTCGTCGTGTCAGCACTCGGACTCGTCATGACCAAGGGCAACGTCGAGATCAACTTCCCGCAGAAGCAACTGACCGACGACGGCATCTTCGAGCCGAACGAGCAGCAGAGCGCCGTGGTCAAGGCTCAGCTCGACGAGATCGTGAAGCTGTCTGAAGCTTTGGCACCGCTTCGCGGATGACGAGCTTTGGCACCGCTTCGGAGTTGAGAGTCATTATTTCATTGCGGACCGAAACCGACCGCAATCACTGAGAGGCTCTGATCAGAAGTTCACACCACCTCTGATCGGAGCCTTTCGATGTATTCACCGCAGCGCGACAATGAAGCAACCGGTATCGCCAACTACGTGGATCAGCAGCTCGACGCGATCCGCGCCGCGGCGTTCGGCCTCACGGAGGCGCAGCTGCGCGAAACCCCCTGTCGGAGCGAGCTTTCCATCGGCGGCTTGATCAAGCACACCCTCGACGGCATGCGTGGCGCAGTCGAGCGCCTCTCCGGTGAGGACGTCACGCCGACGGTCGACGCGGACGGCGTCGCCGACTACCTCGCCGGTTTCGTTGTGGGCGAGGACGAGTCGGTCGACGATCTGCTCAGCGACTTCGACAGCACACGCGAGCAGCTGCGTGGACTGATTCTGGCCGGCGACCCGGACGCCGACGCTATTGCGCCGCCCGCTCCCTGGTACGGCCAGCTCGAGCCGCAACCAATTCGGTTGCGCTACTTCCTCATTCACCTCATCGAGGAGTACGCACGCCACGCGGGGCACGCCGACATCATCCGAGAGCAGATCGACGGCATGGCCGTACCCGCTCTGGTGATGACCCGCGAGGGCGTACCGGCGAATCAGTTCTTCACACCCTACGAACCTGCCGCGGGGACCGTCGGAGCGTGAAAGGCACTGTTCCCCAAGCTAGGTGCTTGGAGACACCGAGAGCCGCGCTGGTGTAAACCTCATCTCACGTTTCGGTCCGCTGTCGCGACTACCCGGTGAGGGCGCAGGACGCGCTCGGTAGTCGACATTGGAGGAAACGTGATCACAGCCGCAGACAAGCGAGGCAATCGCGGGGCTGACGCCGGCGCACACAGCAACGTCGGCTCCACAGGTGCGGCAACGGGGGATGCGCACTCGGAGCGTGTCGAGTCGGCCGACTGGCGAAGCGTCACCGCCGAGGTGAACGAGTACGGCGGTGCGCTTCTCCCGCGGCTACTGACCGCATCCGAGGGCGACGACCTCCGAGCGTTGTACGACGCCGACGACGTCTTCCGCACGACGGTCGACATGGGTCGTCATCGCTTCGGGGAGGGACAGTACAAATACCTGGACACTCCCTACCCGGAGCCGATCGAGCGGCTGAAACAGGCGCTGTATCCGCGCCTGCTGCCGATCGCTCGGGACTGGTGGACCAAGCTCGGGCGTGACCCGATCTGGCCGGACACCCTCGACGAGTGGCTGGCGATGTGCCACGCGGCGGGCCAGACGAAATCGACGGCTATCTTGTTGAAGTACGGCGAAAGGGATTGGAACGCACTGCATCGGGACCTCTACGGCGACCTCGTTTTTCCGTTGCAGGTGGTCATCAATCTCAGCAATCCCGGAGTCGACCACACCGGCGGAGAGTTCCTGCTACTCGAACAACGCCCACGAGCACAATCACGGGGAACCGCGTTCCTGCTGCCGCAGGGCCATGGCTACGTGTTCACCACCCGAGACCGTCCCGTCGAGTCCAAGCGCGGGTGGTCGGCAGCTCCGATCCGACACGGAGTCTCGGCCGTACGATCCGGCGAACGCATCACCCTCGCCTTGGTCTTCCACGACGCCGCGTAGCTGTGGACGTGGAGGAGAAGACGTACACGCTCCTCGGAGTAGATCGCAAGGCGTATCGGAGCGCGACACCGGGAAGCCTTGGCGGACACCGACGTAGCCGCATCTACGGCGAGTTGGATTGCACCTCTGCGCTGCGGACGATAGCCCGGGGCGGCTACGTGAAGGACCGCGTGTTCTTCGCCGACGAGGCGACTGCGATCGCGGCAGGTTACCGGCCGTGCGCGGTGTGCCTTCCCGAAAAGTACCGGGCCTGGAGGCGGGCGCAGGAGACGCAGTGATCAAGGCGCAGGTACTGCCGTCAGGGAACACCCTGTCGGGCGCAAAGCTCGGCGTTGGGATGACCCACCGAGCGGCGATTTTCTTGTGGTCCCGGCTGGGATCGAACCAGCGACCTTCCCGGTGTGAACGGGACGCTCTTCCACTGAGCCACGGGACCGCGCGCGACGCGCAAAGGCGTCGGTGCACGAGGGCAAAGACTACACGGATCGACGCCGGGAACCCAAATCGCGGTCTGGCGGTGCGTCTCGGCGCGATCGTGACACCCTCCTCCTGCGCACTTCACACTTTCCGAGCCTCTGACCAGGCGATTTGTTAGAAGCGTGTCGGTCGGATAATGTTCTGCATCGCATCGCGAGCAACAAATGGTCCACAAGATCTGCTCGCGAAGCATGCGGATGTAGCGCAGCTGGTAGCGCATCACCTTGCCAAGGTGAGGGTCGCGGGTTCGAATCCCGTCATCCGCTCGGCGCGAGTCGACTCGCATCTGGTGGTGTGGCCGAGTGGTGAGGCAACGGCCTGCAAAGCCGTGTACACGGGTTCGATTCCCGTCGCCACCTCCAAACCACCAATTTCATACCCGCGCGATTAGCTCAGCGGGAGAGCGCTTCCCTGACACGGAAGAGGTCACTGGTTCAATCCCAGTATCGCGCACCATCAGATCCCGCTGTTCGCAGCGGGATCTTTTTGTTCCCCGACCCACTGTTCCAGTTGTGTGGGATCCACGGGTACAAAAATGCCCCCGAGGATCCCACGCAACTCTAACCTGTGCTTGCGTTCGCCACCCGAGTGCGATCTGATTGCCAGACTGACACGGGGTGCCGACACAAGGTCGGCTGAGATCAGACCCGCAGAACCTGCTCCAGTTAGCACTGGCGAAGGGATGGTCCGAAAATGCCTGCAGCGCTGCCTCTTTCCGAGCACGTCGTACTGATCACCGGGGCCGGCCGCGGACTGGGCTCAACGCTCGCACGCGCCGCGGCGCGTGAGGGTGCGCGCGTGGTCGTCAACTACCGTCGTAGTGCAGATGCGGCAGTTGCGCTGGCAGCAGAGTTCGGCGACCGAGCACTCGCCGTCGAAGCCGACGTGACCGACCCCGATGCTGTTCAGGCAATGATCGACACTGCGACAACGCATTTCGGCGCGCCGATCACATCGGTGGTGAATAACGCCCTCCCCGACTATTCGTTCAACGGCGACGCGCGCTCAACCGCCGACACCATCACCACCGCAGCACTCGACGCGCAGTTTCGCGGAATCGTCGGCGGCGCACTGACAGTCGTACAGGCGGCCCTTCCGGGTATGCGGGAAGCCCGTACGGGGCGCATCGTCAACATCGGAACCAACCTCGTCCAGAATCCCGTCGTCCCCTACCACGACTACACGGCCGCCAAGGCCGCTCTCCTGGCGCTGACGCGTACGTTGGCCGCCGACCTCGGCCCGGACAACATCACCGTCAACATGGTCTCCGGCGGACTCCTACGCACCACAGACGCCAGCGCAGCGACACCTCCTGAGATCTTCGACGCCATCGCCGCGTCCACTCCCCTGCGGTCAGTGACCACACCAGAGGAATTCGCCGACGCCACACTGTTTTTCCTCTCACCGTGGTCGCGAGCGGTCACCGGACAGAACCTCGTCGTCGACGGCGGTCTCGTCAAGGACTGAACGTCGACAGGCATACTGCGAACATGAACATCGACTACCGCCCGGGCAGTTTCACCGTCGTCGACGCATCAGGTCGCGAGGCCGCATTCGACGGCGACCGGTACAAGTGGGAGATCACCGACGGCATGCTCATCGTCAACGCCATCACCACCGAGGGCCAGGGCGCGATGCCATACGAGGTGACCGAACTTCGCGAGATCTACGCGGGCTCGTGGCGACTCTCACTGGGGTGAATCCAGCGCTTCGTCGTGCACCTGAGCCGACCGATCGCCTTCCGATGCCCTCGGGGCGGTCGTAGAATCGTATGCATGACTGCTGATATGACACCCGGCTGCGACAACCCCGACTGCACCTGCGGACCCGACTGCTCGTGCGGCGCCAACTGCACCTGCGGAAAGAAATAGCGCCGTCTGTGCCACTCGATCCGACCGGCCCGATCGCCGCCGAAGCTGCACCCGAACAACATTCCCAGGGCAAGTTCATCGTTGACGTCGTGGTCGACCCCTCGCTCACCGCCGACGTCGCCGAGGTAGCTGCCGCCACCTTCCCCCTGGCCTGCCCGCCACACTCATCGCCCGACGACATCGCAGGCTTCATCAAGGCCAACCTGGCCGAGGCGAACTTCGCTGACTACATCGCAGGCAACGAGAGTGACGTGCTGGTCGCCCGCACGCCCGACGGTACGACGGTGGGCTACTCGCTCGTGCACCACAGGCCACCCTCCGACCCCGACGTCGCCGCCGTGGTCGGCGAGGAACCATCGTCGGAGCTGTCGAAGATGTACGTCCTCCCCGACCATCACTCGCGGGGACGCACCGACCCGCCCGCACAGTTGTTGATGCGCGCCGCGATCAAGACCGCACGTGATCGCGGCAGCGTTCTCGTCTGGCTCGGCGTCAATCAGGAAAACGTTCGCGCGCAACGCTTTTACGTCAAGATGGGATTCGAGCGCGCCGGCGTCAAGACCTTCGACCTCAACGGCAGCATCGAGAACGACTTCATCCTGATCCGACGGCTCTGATCCCGCCGGCGCTGACGACTACGGCCCAGGCCGCCCGACGGCGCTCAGCGCACCGGAACGTCGAGCGCCTTCGCGATCGTCGGCCATGCGCGGTGCAGATCCTGGTTCCAGTAGCCCCATGAGTGCAGACCCTGGCGGAAGTTGTAGGTGATCTTCACGCCCGCCCGATCGGCCTTCTGTTTGAAGGCCTTCGTGCACTGCAGGGCGGCACTCTCGAGTGCGCCACCCACCGGCGAAGCGATGCCCGCCACGCCCAGCGAGAGATCAGGCAGTCCGTTGCCGACTGAGACGTAGATCGGCTTCCCGCGTAGCGAGGCGATGTGTTCTGCAGGGTCGTGTGCGGCCCAGAGAGGGCTGGTGATCGGTCCCCACATGTTGTCCGGGTTGCCGCCGCGCGTTTGGACGGTCGCCGCGGTCGCTCGGCGGAAATCCGGTGTCCCCTGATCGAGACATCCGCTGAATGCTGCGACGCCCGAGTACATTTCGGGATTTCGAACCGCGATCGACATCGCGCCGAGCGCGCCCATCGACAGCCCACCGATTGCTTTCACGCCGTTGGTGTCGAACCGCTTCTCGATCAGTGGCGGGAGCTCTTTGGTCAGGAACGTCTCCCACTGGTTGTTCTTGAGCACGGGGTCGTTCGACCGCCAGTCGGTGTAGTCCGAGCCCGTCCCTCCGATCGGAAGCACCACGTAGACCTGCTTGTCGGCCATGAACTTCTCGATGTCGGTCTGGTAGGTCCAGCCGCTCTCGGTGTAGTTCGTGTAGACACCGCCGTCGATCCCGTCGAGGAGGTACAGGGTCGGACGCGGCGTCGAACGGTCTCGCGGCAACAGCACGCTGACCGTGATCCGTCGCCCCATGGCCGCGGAGTATGTCGTCACCTGTGCGCGCGTGGGGCTCTTCATGCTCACCGCTTCGATGCGTGACGCGTCCGTCGGACCCGCGGGTGCCGCAGAGGCCGGAGCCGAAACCACCACTCCCGCGAAAAGTGCCGCAACACACGCAGCAACCGTCACTATCACCCGCACAATTGGCCCCCAGGGTCGAGTCAAGCGAGGCGCCGACGCACCCCGCTGATGAGCGCAGACTCCACGTCCCCCGACACGTCTACGCTACTGGTGAGTAAGTAAAGCATGTCGGACCATCAGTGAACACTCGAACACTGAAAAATGTCCGCCGGACTGGGGCTAGCCGATCGCCGATTCCGACGACCGCGACAGCGCGAGGAGTCGTGACGTCGCACGGAGATACTTCTTGCGGTACCCGCCGGCAAGCATCTCGTCGGTGAAGATCTCGTCGAGCTTCCCACCCGACACCGTCACGGGGATGTCGGCGTCGTAGAGCCGGTCGGCGAGAACGACCAGGCGCAGCGCCACCGATTGATCCTTCGCCGGATGCACGTCACGGATACCGACAAGGGACACACCGTCGACCAGCGCTTTGTACTTCGACGGATGCAATGTACTCAGGTGCTCGCAGAGGGCGTCGAAATCGTCGAGGGTCGCGCCGGGCGTCGACTCTACGAGAGCGACGAGGTCGGCGTCGCTGCGCGGATCGGGGGCAGGCGGCAGATCGCGGTGGCGGTAGTCGGGTCCATCGACGCGGATGGTGTCGAAGACGGATGCGAGCTTGCGGATCTCCCGGAGGAAGTCCTGTGCCGCGAAACGCCCCTCACCGAGTTGCCCGGGAAGTGTGTTCGACGTCGCGGCGATCGACACACCTTGCTCGGTGAGTTCGGCGAGCAGTCGCGAGATCAGCATGGTGTCGCCGGGATCGTCGAGCTCGAACTCGTCGATGCACAACACCGAGTGGCCGGAAAGGCGCTCGACGGCCCGCATGAATCCGAGCGCGCCGACGAGATGCGTCACCTCGACGAACGTCGCGAACGACTTGGGTTCGGGCATCGCGTGGTAGATCGATGCCAATAGGTGCGTCTTGCCGACGCCGAACCCGCCGTCTAGGTAGAGCCCGACGCCCTGCTGTTGCTTGTTGCGGGAGAACAATCCCCGTTTGCCACCCCTGACCTTGCGTGCGCGCGCCACGAAGTCGCGTGCGGCGTCGACGGCCTGCGACTGCGTAGGCTCGTTCGGGTCCGGGATATACGAGTCGAAGCTGACCTCGTCAAAGGTCGGTGGAGGCACCATCTCATCGATGAGAGCGTCGGGAGAAACGACCGGATTGCGGTCGACAAGACTGGCCACCATACCCGGGAGCCTAGCGATAACCATCGGAGGGACGAGATGCTCTACCTGCAGAAAGCGACCCAGGTCACATTCTCTCCCGACGACGACGTCGACGGAATCGCCGATCTGTACGCCTATCCCCCCGACCTCGACGGTCCGTGGCTGAGAGCCAACATGATCTCCACCCTCGACGGCGCGGCGTCGTTTCAGGACAAGTCCGGCGGGCTCGGAGGTGCGGGTGACAAGGCCGTCTTCCGGGTTCTGCGTGGACTGTGCGACGTCGTCCTCGTGGGCGCCAGAACCGCGACCGATGAGGGCTACGGCCAACCGCAACCCGACACCGCTTTCGTCGCGCGCCGGTCAGCCGCAGGTCAGACGCCCGCGCCTCGACTCGCCCTGGTCACCCGGTCGCTGACGGTCGACCCCGACTTCGCGCCACTGAGCGACCCCGCCACCGTCGTCATCACCACGGCGCAGGCCGACGCCGACCGTCGCGCGCGACTCGTCGACGCAGGTGCGACTGTCGTCGATTGCGGCGAGGACGCCCTCGATCCACACCAGGTGACCGACTACCTCGCGGCGACCGGCGCGCCACGCATTCTCTGCGAGGGCGGCCCCAGCCTGCTCGGTTCGTTCGTCGACTCCGATCTCGTCGACGAGCTGTGTCTCACCGTCAGCCCCAACCTGGTCTCCGGCGACGCCCCACGCATCGCGCACAGCGACAACGACGCCCCCGCACTGCACCGACTCAGGCCCGTACACCTGCTCACCGACAACGACGGCTACGTCTTCAGCCGGTGGAGCCGTTGACTACGCTCGCCCACATGCGATCTGCGCGAGGCCGACACGGACAACCCCGGCGACCCCGTCACCCCTGGAAGTTCGTCATCGGCGCCACCTGCGCTCTCGTCGTGTCGTCGTGCGCAGTCGGCCCCGACACCGGACCGGGACTCGTACCCGCGGGCGACGGCGGGGGCAACCAGTCTCCGGCGTCGTCGAGTGCCGTGCCACAGATCCCCGCACTGCAGAAGCCGCGCAACGAACTCGATTGGCGCGAGTGCGGTAGCCGGGTCGCACGGGACTACTCGACGTCGGCGCCGAGCGGCGTGACCATCGAGTGCGCCACGCTGCCCTCCCCCATCGACCCCGATCGCCCCGGCGACACCGTCGACGTCGCGTTGACGCGGGCCCGGGTGGCCGATACCCCCGCCGACGCTGCGCCTCTGGTGCTGACCTCGGGCTCCGACCTTCCGTCGTCGCGCACGCTGCTGCTCCTCGCGGGCGGCGCGGGCAAGAAACTCCTCACGAGCAATCCGGTGGTCGCAGTCGACAGGCGCGGGATCGAACGCAGCGGCGCGCTCGACTGCCTGACGCGCGACGAACGCTCGACGATCCGCAACAACGGCCTCGGGGGCGGGTCGTCGGACACATCTGCGCGGCTCACACGTCTGTCCGCCGCGGCGTCGACCGCCTCGGACGGCTGCACCGAAACACTCTCTCCGAACCAACTGCATTTCGGCATCTCCTACGCGGCGTCCGATCTGGAATCGCTGCGTGAGCGGTGGGGAGTCGACAGGCTCGGGCTGATCGGCGTGGGCGAAGGGTCAGACGTGGTCATCGCGTACACCGCCCAGTACGGCGGTCGGACCGGGCGCATCATCCTCGACACACCGACGCCCTTCGGCGCGAATGCCCGTGACACCGGCGCCAACGAGGCGACCGGAGTCCAGGCAGCACTGCGAACCTTCGCTCAGCGCTGTTCCTCTCTGCCCTCGTGCGCATTCGGGGCCAACGGAACCCAGACGATGCAGAGTGTGCTCGACAAGGGGCGCGACGGTCAGCTGGGCGGCATGTCCGATACCGATGCGCTGACCGCGATCACCACGGCACTCGCACTCGCACCCAACAGCCCCGACGGAATCAACTCGGTGGCATCGGCCGTCGCGGCCGCCGACCGCGGAGACACCCGTGCCCTCTCCGGATTCGCCGACGACGCGGCGTCGTTGCGCGAATCCGACGGACAGCTCGTCGCCGCGTGCAACGACGTCTCCGGGCCGATCGGCCAGAACGAGATCCCCGGCCTCGCAACGACCTGGAGCAAGCAGAATCCGCTCACCGGCAACAACTCGGCACTCTCGCTCGGTAGGTGCCTCGGCTGGGCGTCGACACCCACGGTCAATCCGCCGAACTCGTACCCGGTCCCGCCGCTGCTGCTCAACGGCACCGGCGATTCGATCAACGGTGGCAACGGCATCTCGACCGTCAACACGGTGCTGACCAAGGCGGGCGCAGACTCGGTCAGCGTGACGTGGGAGGGCCTGGGCTACTCGGTGCTCGCCCGCAGCGACTGCGCTGCCGACGCGGTCTCCGATTACATCAAGCAGGCACCGCTGAGCGGGCCGTCGGAACGCGGTTGCCCGACCTGACCGAGTCCCGCCCGACGCGTCACAGGATTCCTACGCCGGCACGGCGGGGCCGACGCCGTGTCGGACGCCACTCGTAGTACGGTTCGCGGGTGGCCTCTCTCGACAGGATTCTCTACCCGCAGATGACGGTGCAGCGGATCATCCCGCTGGTGCTGTGGCCGCTCACGATCATGACGGCGATCCACCGGTCGGTGATTCTCGCGATCAACGGCGACCGGACCGACGACTTCACGCCCGTCTACCAGGCCGCGTTGCGGTTCATGAACAACCAGCCGGTCTACAACGAGAATCTCAACACCGTCGACCCGCATTATCTGTATCCGCCGTCTGGGACACTGTTGATGGCACCGATCTCGGTGCTGGATCCGCAGACCGCGCGCTGGACCTTCATCGGGGTCAGTGTGCTTGCGTTGGTGATCTCCGCGATCCTTCTCACCAAGCTCTTTGGCTACTCACTCAAGTCGTGGGTGCTGCCGACCATCCTGTTCTTCTTCTTCATGACAGAGTCGACGGCCCACACTCTGATCTTTACGAACTTCAATGCCTTTGTGCTGCTTGGCATGTCCGCATTCATGCTCCTGATGATGAAGCGTCAGGATTGGTGGGCCGGTGTACCGATCGGACTGACCATCGCCGTCAAGCCGGTGCTCGCTCCCCTCCTGCTGCTCCCGCTGCTCAACCGCCAGTGGCGCATCCTGGTCACCGGAATCGGCGTCCCGCTGATCCTGACGATCATCGCGTGGCCGCTGTCGGCGGATCCGAAAGCCTTCATCGACCGAACACTCCCCTATCTCGGCGAGGCACGCGACTACTACAACAGCTCCATCGCGGGCAACGGCGCCTACTTCGGCGTCGCACCGTGGCTGGTGCTCGTTCTGCGCATCGCGTTCGTTCTGATGGCCGTGTTCTCGCTGTGGTTCCTGTACCGCTACTACCGCACGACCAATGAACTGCTGTGGCTGACCACCTCGTCGGGTGTGCTGCTGACCACGACGTTCCTCGTGGGCGCGCTCGGCCAGGGCTACTACTCGATGCTGCTGTTCCCGTTGATCATGACTGTCCTGATCCCGGGCTCGACCATCCGCAACTGGCCGGCATGGCTCGGGATATACGGCTGCATGACCTTCGACTCGTTCTACTCGCGCGAATGGACGGCCTTCGGCTGGATGCTCGAGTACAACAAGGTCACCTACGGCTGGTCACTGCTGATGATCGCCGTGTTCTGCTCCCTGCTGTTCCGCTATCTCGACGTGCGGGGACAGGGCGAGGGTTCGCTCCAGCGGCAACCGGAGGTTGCGGCCGCCGAGGCACCGTCGTCCACGGACACCGCGGCCGACCGCACTGTCAGCCAGCCTCGGTAACGGGGCCAGTGGCACGGCCAATGCGACACTCGTACCGTTGAGTCATGACATCTGAGACTTCTGGAAAGTCGGCTTCCGAGAGCCCCGAGCAACTGGCGAACCTCACCGACGACCAGTGGCGTGAGCGCCTCACCCCGCAGGAATTCCGCGTGCTGCGGCAGGCGGGCACCGAAGCGCCGTTCGTCGGCGAGTACACCGACACCAAGACAACCGGCGTGTACCGCTGCCGCGCCTGTGGTGCGGAACTGTTCCGCAGCGACCAGAAGTTCGATTCGCACTGCGGCTGGCCGTCGTTCTTCTCGCCGTTGGCGGGCGACGCGATCATCGAACGATCCGACGACTCGATGGGGATGCGACGCACCGAGGTACTGTGCGCCACCTGCGGCTCGCACCTGGGCCACGTCTTCGCCGGCGAGGGCTACGACACCCCGACCGACCTGCGGTACTGCATCAACTCGATCAGCATGACGTTGGAGCCGGACGAGGGCTGACCGGTCGGGCCGATCAGCAACCGAGTTGATCGGCCAGGTCGTCGAATCCGGTGGCACGGAAGTCGTCGAGGGGATTCGGGGTTTCGTCCTTGTGTACCGGACCCCACTCGCGGGGACGTTCGACATAGGCGGTGCGCAGTCCGCACGCGCGAGCCGCGTCGAGATCCCACGCGTGCGTCGCGACCATCAGGACGTCCGACGGCTCCACCTGCATGAGGCGCGCGATCTCGAGGTAGACCTCCGGCGACGGTTTGTAGTGCCGCCACAGATCGGCGCCGCCCAGGAAGTCCCAGTCGAATCCGTTGTGCTTGGCCATCTCGGCGAGTAGCGCCACGTTTCCGTTGCTCAACGCGGAAACGACGAACTTCGACGTCAGGCGGCGAATCCCGTCCGCGGCGTCGGGCCAGCCCGGAATGACGTGCCAGGCATGGACGGCCGTGTCCAACTGCGTCGAAGTCGCCGTGATGTCGTACGAGTCCCGCAGCAATGCGTCCAATGACTCACGGTGCAGATCGTCCAGCAGTGTCCACTGCCTGGCACCCGATTCGATCTGCTCCAGCGTCGGCGCGTAGGTGTCTCGCCAGTCGCGCGCGAGCTGCGAGCTGTCAACAGTCGGAAACTGTTCGGCCAGAACGGCACTCACACCTGTGTGCCAATCGGTGACGGTGCCGAAAGTGTCGACGGCCAGGACCTTGACCACGTGCCCTCCTTGTTCGGGAATTAAGGCAGCGCGTCGACGAGGTCGACGACCTCGACGCGTGGTCCCGTGAAGAACGGAATCTCCTCGCGCACGTGACGGCGAGCCTCGGTGGCGCGCAGATCGCGCATCAGGTCGACGATCCGGTGCAACTCCGGCGCCTCGAAGGCGAGCAACCACTCGTAGTCTCCGAGCGCGAACGACGCGACCGTGTTGGCCCTGACGTCCTTGTAACCACGAGCTGCCTTGCCGTGTTCCGCGAGGATCCCCCGACGCTCCTCGTCGGGTAGCAGATACCAGTCGTAAGAACGCACGAACGGGTAGACGCAGATGTACTTTCCGGCTTCTTCACCGGCGAGGAAGGCAGGCACGTGACTCTTGTTGAACTCCGCCGGCCGGTGCAGCGCCGCTGCGCTCCACACCGGATCGCACGCCTGGCCGAGCAGCGTCTCGCGACGGAATCGGCTGTAGGCGGCCTGCAACTGCTCGATGTGCTCGGCGTGCCACCAAATCATGAAGTCGGCATCTGCACGCAGGCCCGACACGTCGTACACGCCGCGCACGACGACGCCCTCGTCCTCCAGCGACTTGAAGAAGTCGGTGGCGTCGGACTTGGCCTGGTCA
This sequence comes from Gordonia sp. 852002-50816_SCH5313054-c, assembly GCF_001665925.1. Classification (NCBI taxonomy): domain Bacteria; kingdom Bacillati; phylum Actinomycetota; class Actinomycetes; order Mycobacteriales; family Gordoniaceae; genus Gordonia; species Gordonia sp. 852002-50816_SCH5313054-c. Next base: position 318,346 of record NZ_LZTE01000034.1, on the reverse strand, counting down.
CGGTCGTCGCCGAGCTCGCCAGGGCGCACGGCGAAGACCGAGAACATCAGGTAGCGGATCGTCGAGTTCAGTGCGGAGTAGTCGAGGCGGCTCATGGGATCAATGGTGCCACCGGCGCGCGCCCTCGAACCGGGCAGGGTGGTCTCGACTCGGGTGCTCGCTGACGCTCGCGCCCGCTCGACCAGCGGAATTGGGCAGCGTGGTCTCGACTCGGGAGCTCGCTGGCGCTCGCGCCCGCTCGACCAGCGGAGTTGGGCAGGGTGGTCTCGACTCGGGAGCTCGCTGGCGCTCGCGCCCGCTCGACCAGCGGGGTTGGGCGCTACGGCTCGCGCTCGCTCGACCAGCGAAGTTGGGCGCACGTCCGCTCGACCAGCGGGTTAGGCTTCCAGGTCGCTGAGCAGCCGTTCGACGGCACGGCCTGCCTGACCGATGCACGCGGGGACTCCGACACCCCGCACCGCGTTGCCCGCCAGGGCCAGCCCGGACGGCAGCGATCCTTCGACCCTCGCCATCGTCGCGAGATGTCCTGGCGCGTAACGCGGTAGCGTCCATCGCTGCACGAAGGTGTCGACGACGCGTCCCGTCAACGGCTCGATGCCTGCGGCCGCACACACTCGATCGAGATCGGCCAGCGCCCACTCGCGCAGTCGGTCGTCGATTCCTGGCTCGATGTCCTCGCCGGGAATCGGCTGCCCGTATCGGCCGAAGGACGCACGCACCGACAACGCTGCGTCGGGTTCGCCGAGATGCGCCCACTTGCGCGAGCTGAGCGTGAAAGCCTTGGCGCGCAGGTCTTCTCCCGTGGCGACGAGCACCCCGGAGTTGTCGGGAAGTGCGGTGTCGGGCGCCAGCGTGATGGACACGACCACCGATCCCGCCCGCTCGACCGCCAGCAACGTCGACGCGGCGTCGGGCACCTCACGGCGGAGCATGTGTCCCGTCATCCACGCCGGCGTCGACAGGACGACGCCGTCGTAGCTCGCGTCGGCAGCGGCCGGCCGATCGCCCGTGAACAGTGCCCATCGCGAGCCGTCGCGTCGGATATCGGTCACCGCCGCGCACGGGCGGAGGTCGGGTCGCGCGGCGTCGAGCAGCGCTTCGACGAGGACTCGATACCCGCCGACCAACGTTCCGAAGACCGGCCCGGTCGCGGTCGGGTTGGCCAGCAGGGCGCCGACCGCGGCCGTCAGACTCGGCGCACCCGCATCGAGCTGTGCCGCCAGAGCCGGAAGCGCTTCGCGCACTCCGATATCCGCGGCGAGGCTCGAATACACCCCGCCGAGCATCGGGTCGACGCTGCGCGACACCACCGACGGACCGAACCGGTCGGCGACAAGATCTCCCACCGAGACGTCGGTACCGGGAGCCCATTCCAACCGACGGTCGGGTTCGGTACGCATTCGCTCGAGATCTGGCCGATCCACCAGGCCGGCGACCGCGTCGGGCGTTGCGGGAATCCCCATCAGCGCGGGGCGGGGCATGTCGTGCAATCGGCCAGACGCCCACAATGCGGGTCGACGCCCGGTCGGCGACACCACCCGATCAGCCAGTCCGAGCTCGGTGACCAAACCGAGCGCCTCTGGCCGTCGCACGATGAACGCCTCAGCGCCGACATCAACGAGCACCGACCCCCGACCGTCAGCACCGACGTCGACCGTCTTGAGAATTCCGCCCGTCCGCTCCCCCGCTTCGTACAGGTCGATACGTGCGTCGGGACCGAGCTGCTGCCGCAGCCGGAACGCCGCGGTGAGACCCGAGATGCCCGCTCCGACAACGGCGACGTCGATGGTCATGTCCTCACCTCGCGAGCGTTCAGATCGAATGGACCAGTTCGACGGTCCGCGTGATCACATCCGGATCGGTTCCCGGCAGCACACCGTGCCCCAGGTTGAAGATGTGCCCGGCCGCGCCGTGCACGACAGCACGCTCACCCTCGGCGACGATGCGTCGAACATGTTGGTCGACCGCCGTGTCGCCGGCGAAAAGCACTGTGGGATCGAGGTTTCCCTGCACTGCGACTCGTCCGCCGACCCGGCGCGCGGCGTCGTCGAGCGGTACGCGCCAGTCGACGCCGATCACGTCGGCTCCGACCTTGGTCATGGACTCGAGCAACTCCCCTGTCCCGACACCGAAGTGGATGCGGGGCACGCCGAAATCGGAGACCTCGGCCAGCACGCGCGCACTGTGCGGCGCGACGAACGTCCGGTAGTCGGCATCCGAGAGCGCACCGGCCCACGAATCGAAGAGCTGGATCGCGTCGACTCCTGCGTCGAGCTGGGTGCGCAGGAAGGTGATGGTGATGTCGGCGAGACGCCCCATCAACGCGTGCCAGAGCTCCGGATCGGAGTACATCATCGACTTGGTGATTGTGTAGTTGCGGCTCGGTCCGCCCTCGATCAGATACGAGGCAAGGGTGAACGGCGCGCCCGCGAATCCGATGAGTGCGGTCTCGTCGTCGAGTTCGTCGAGGATCAACCCGATGGCCCGTGCGATCGCACCCACCGATTGGGGATCGAGGGCGGGGAGGTGTGCCACGTCGTCGGCGGTCCGCACGGGATGCGCGATGACCGGGCCGGTACCGGCCACGATGTCGAGGTCGACTCCGGCGGCCTTGAGCGGCACGACGATGTCGGAGAACAGGATTGCGGCATCGACGTCGTGGCGCCGCACCGGTTGCATGGTGATTTCACAGACCATCGCCGAATCGAAGCACGACTCGAGCATTCCGTGATCGGCGCGAATGGCACGGTATTCAGGCAGGGATCGGCCGGCCTGCCGCATGAACCACACGGGGCGACGTGTGGGCGTGCCGCCGGTCGCGGCAGCGATGAGCGGCATCTGGGCATGATTTCGGCGCGTGCGGGCAGGGTGTGACATCACCAATCACTCTGCCATGTGCGACAACGGCGCAGGCCGACCAGGTCGGCGTTACTCTGAGAGCTCCCCGACTACCCGACACGCCGCCGACCCGACACACCGCCGACCAAGGCCCCCCTTGCCCGGCGCGCCTCCCGTCGGCCACGCCTACCTCACTCTACCGTCGAGATGTGACCTCCTCTGGAGCTCCGACGGAGCCTGCTGACTTCCGCACCGCGGTCGAGTCGCTGCACACCGCCCAGATCCGACGCGATATCGAGGTCGGGCCGATCCGTCCCCCGCAGCGACTCGCCCCGTACAGCTACGCCGTAGGCGCCGAGGTACGCGTACCCGATATCGACGACGACGTGCCGGTCGACTCGTCGGGAAGCGCATTCGGCCGATTGGTCCTGCTCTACGACCCGGCAGGCCAGGACGCCTGGAACGGCACCATGCGCCTCGTCGCCTACATCCAGGCCGAGGTCGAGGCCGCTCTTGCCATGGATCCACTTCTGCCCGAGGTGGCGTGGAGTTGGCTGTCCGATGCGCTGGGCGCAGAAGTGGGTTCGACGTCGAGCGACGGCACCCAGATGTCGCGGACCGGCGAACCAATCGTCGTCACAGCGCTCGGCGGGACGGTCACGTCGACGACGTCGGTGCGCTACGGCGACATCGCGGGACCGCCCAGGGCACATCAGCTCGAACTGCGAGCCTCATGGACCGCTCCCACTGCCGACGGCCTCGGCGGCCATCTCGAGGCGTTCTGCGAGGTGCTCTCGTCGGCCGCGGGTCTGCCGCCGGTCGGGATCACCGAACTCGGCTCGGTGTGAGTACATCGAGATGAGTACGTCCGACGATCGGCCCGCCGACTCCGGCACCGAGGTCGACGCAGAGCCGGCCGTCGAACCATTGCTCGCACCCGCCGACGGCGTTCCGCCCGTGCTGTCCCGCGCGGCGGAGTTCGCCTATGCCGCCGAATGCCTTGCCGCCGGAACCGGCCCCATCGCCGTCGACACCGAACGCGCCTCGGGATATCGATACTCGCAGCGGGCGTACCTCGTTCAGTTGCGTCGCACTGGCTCCGGCTCCTTCCTGCTCGACCCGATCAGCGAGCCGGAGGCACTGGCCCCGGTGATCGAGGCCCTCGACGGCCCGGAATGGGTGTTGCACGCCGCCGATCAAGATCTGCCCTGCCTGCGCGAACTCGGTTTCCGCTGCGAGACGGTCTTCGACACCGAACTGGCCGGGCGCCTTCTCGGCGAGCCCAAAGTCAATCTCGCAGCGATGGTCGCCACCTATCTCGGACTCGGCCTCCAAAAGGGCCACGGCGCCGCGGACTGGTCGCGCCGACCGCTCCCCGACGATTGGCTCAACTACGCCGCGCTCGATGTGGAAGTGCTCGTCGAATTACGCGACGCCGTGCAACAGGCGCTGGTGGAGCAGGGGAAGGACGAGTGGGCACGCCAGGAGTTCCGCTACGTTCTCGACCGGCCGGCCCCTGCCCCACGCGTCGACAAATGGCGCAGGACCGCCAACGTGCATACCGTGAAGAGCAGCCGATCGTTGGCTGCGGTCCGCGAGTTGTGGACTGCCCGTGAACAACTCGCTCAGCGTCGTGATGTCGCACCCGGCCGAATCCTGCCCGATTCGGCCATCGTCACCGCAGCCAACGCCATGCCTACCTCGGAGGCGGAGCTGACCCGACTGCCCGTGTTCGGCGGCCCCAGGCAACGCCGTCAGGCCGGGATCTGGCTCGGCGCGATCGATCGCGCGCGTAGCCTCCCCGAATCCCAACTGCCGTCGAAACGCGGTCCGACAGTAGGACTCCCGCCGATCAGCAGGTGGGAACAGCGCAACCCCGACGCCGCCGCGCGCATCGCGCAGGTCCGTCCGATCGTCAAAGAGATCGCCGAGAGCAACAACCTGCCCGTCGAGAATCTCCTCGCACCCGACCTGGTACGCCAACTCGCCTGGGATGGAGTGGCTTTGCCCGCGACACCGGACGCCGTCGATGCGTACCTCGCGGCGGGCGGGGCCCGACCGTGGCAGCGCGACCTGACCGACGTTGCTCTTGCCGACGCACTCAACGCCGCTACGGAAACGCCTGTCGCTGAGTCGGATTCGACGAGCTGACCGCGAGGTCTGCTCCTACCGTCAGCCTCGGTCGACCTCGGGCGTGTCGACACCGGCGGCATCGCGCGCCACGTCGACCGCGTCGTCGGCGTGCTCGAGTTCTGGCACCGTTTCCATCCCCGACACCGTGGCCGTGATCGATCGCGCGAGGTCCTGAGCCGTCAGGCCGAGCTCGGCCAGGATCTCGCCACGCGACGCGTGTTCGATGAAGCGCTGCGGAATTCCGCGAAGTTGCACGGGCACAGGCACTTCCGCCTCGGAGAGAGCGGCGCTGACTGCGGCTCCCACTCCCCCACTCACACCGCTGTCTTCGAGTGTCACCACCAGTCGATGCCTGCGCGCGAGGTCGACGATCGACTCCGCGACGGGCAGCACCCACCGCGGGTCGACGACCGTCGCGTCGATGCCCTGCTTGGCCAGCCGGTCTGCGGTGTCGACAGCGAGACCGCAGAACGCGCCGACGGCAACGATGAGCACGTCGCCCGCGGCTTCCCCGACGCCGGGTGACGACCGACGCAGGATGTCGACGCCGTCGTCGAGACGCTCCACGGCGCGAATGTCTTCGGGCACAGCGCCTTTCGAGAAGCGCAGTGCGGTCGGACCGTCGTCGACGGCAAGCGCTTCGTCGAATTCTTCGCGGAGACGGACGGCGTCGCGCGGTGCGGCGACGCGCAGACCCGGAACCATCGCCATCAGCGACAGATCCCACATGCCGTGGTGGCTGGGGCCGTCGGGTCCGGTGATCCCTGCACGGTCGAGGACGAGGGTGACCGGCTGCCGCAGCAGCGCGACGTCCATGAGGAGCTGGTCGAATGCGCGGTTGAGGAACGTCGAGTAGATCGCGACGACGGGATGCATCCCGCCCAGTGCAAGGCCCGCCGCCGAGGTGAGCGCGTGCTGTTCGGCGATGCCGACGTCGAACATCCGGTCGGGATACTTCTCGCCGAAGGGTGCGAGCCCCGTCGGGCCCGGCATCGCAGCGGTGATCGCGACCACGTCGGGGCGCGTCGCACCGGCTTCGAGGAGCGCCGCGGAGAACACCGACGTCCAGTCCTGCGCCGACACCGACTTGGCGCGGCCGGTCTTGGGATCGATCACACCCGTCGAGTGCATTTGATCGGCCACGTGATTCTCGGCGTGAATATAGCCGTTGCCCTTGCGGGTGACGGCGTGCACGATGACCGGACCGCCGAACGATCGTGCTCGCGCGAACGCCGCTTCGAGTGCTTCGACATCGTGGCCGTCGACGGGTCCGACGTACTTCAGTCCGAGATCGGTGAACATCTGCTGGGGCGCGAGGAGATCTTTGATCCCGCTCTTCATACCGTGCAGGACCGCGTATGCCGGTCCGCCGACAACGGGCAACATCTGCATCACACGACGACTCTCGTCGAGGAAGCGCTCGTAGCCTGGCTGTAGCCGCAGACCCGACAGATGTGCGGCGACGCCGCCGATGGTCGGTGCGTACGAGCGCCCGTTGTCGTTGACGACGATGACGACCGAGCGGTCCGAATCGGCGATGTTGTTGATCGCCTCCCAACACATTCCGCCGGTGAGCGCGCCGTCGCCGACGATCGCGACGACCGTGCGGTCCTGACCGGTCAGAGCGAACGACTTCGCCAGTCCGTCGGCGTAACTGAGTGCCGCTGATGCGTGCGAGGACTCGACCCAGTCGTGCTCGCTCTCGGCGCGGTCCTGGTACCCGGTGAGTCCGTCGCGTTGACGCAACTCGTCGAAACCCGCGGCGCGTCCGGTGACGATCTTGTGCACGTACGACTGGTGACCCGTGTCGAAGATCACCGGGTCGACGGGCGAATCGAAGACACGGTGGAGCGCGAGAGTCAGCTCGACGACACCCAGATTCGGGCCCAGGTGGCCGCCGGTCGCCGATACCTTCTCGATGAGGAACTCACGGATCTCCCCTGCGAGCACCACGACCTCGTCCGGCGACAACGCCTTGAGATCGGCCGGGGAAGAGATCCGCTCGAGCACACTCATCGAGTCCTCCTACTACGCACACCGACCGCGCGGGCTTGTCGCGGTCGTGTCGAACAGTCTACGGACCTCGCGGCAGTGCACTGACTCACCACAACCGCGAACTGGTCACACACCGACGGCTGCGTTCGGCACGAGCAGCGCGATCGCTTCGACGTGGTGCGTCAGTGGGAAAGCGTCGAACGCCCGCATCCGGGTGACGGCGTACCCGCGTTCGGTGAACAACGCGAGGTCACGCGCGAATCGCGCGGCGTCGCACCCGACGTGCACCACCACCTGGGGCGAGGCGGCGACGATCCTGTCGATCACTCGGGTGCCTGCGCCGGTTCGCGGCGGGTCGAGGACGACGACTTCCGGGGCCGGCAACGACTCGATCACGTCGGCGACTTCGCCGCGGTGGGTGGCGACCGACGAGTCCTCCTCGGCGAACACCGCGTCCGCAGCGGCCAGTGCGGCGGCGTCGGAGTCGACGATATGGACTTCACCGGTGTCCAGCGTGTCGATCAGAGCGCCCGCGAAGACGCCCGCACCGCCGTAGAGGTCCCAACAGGTGGCGGGTCGCGAGACGTCGGTCGAAGCGACGAACTCGGCGACGGTCTGCGCGTAGCGGGTCGGTGCCATTCGATGTGCCTGCCAGAAGCCCGTCACCGGAATCGACCACTCCCGCTCCCCCACACGGTGGCGTGCGGCGGCGTCGCCTTCGAGTACCGTTGTTGCCCTGCGTGATTCGACGCTACGTCGACGACGCTGCGCGGCACTTCTGCCTCGATCGCGACGGGAGTGCCGTTGGGGCGGCGCCGCCGGAGCGAGCTCGGTGATGTGCCTGCGGCCGGCGTCGTCGGCGACGATCGCCAACTCTGCACCTGGCGTGAAGCGGCGGTCGTCGAGTCCGTCGAGCAGACCTGCGACCGGCTGCACGCAGTCGACCCCCACGACGAGGTCGCCGCTGTGGAATCGGTGCTGTCCGCTTCGACCGGCATCGTCCACCGCGAGACGCGTCCGCACGCGCCAGCCCGTGGCGTCGTCGGACAGCGAACGGATGCCGATCGCGGGTGGCGCATCGGGATTCGCGTCTTCGGCGCACCAGTCGTGGACACGATCGGCGGCGAAACGGCCGACCCGCACGAGGACGTCCTCGAGTGCCTGCGCCTTCAATGTCCGGGCATGGCCGGGTTCGATGAAGGCGAGGTCGCAGCAGCCTGCGCCGTGGGCGGCCGCCGGGCAGATCATGTCGACGCGATGCGGCGAAGGGTCGAGGATGTCGATCGCCTCCGCGCGCCAGAACGACTCCGCTCGGGTGTCTACGACCTGCGCCGCGACCGTCTCCCCGGGAATGGCGCCACGCACGAACACCACTCGTCCGTCGTCGAGACGGCCCACGGCGTCTCCCCCGTTGGCCGGGCGATCAACCCGCACGGTCACGACGGGCGCGGTCAGGGGTGGTTGCGGCGTCGAACTCACTGGCCACCCAACGCTCGCCGAGTGTCGCCGGGAGCGTTGTACTCGAGGTCGTCGCGACGTCGGTCCGACGACGTGAGCTGCCACGGCACCGACGTGACCATCACGCCGGGTTCGAACAACAGACGCGTCTTGAGTCGCAGCGCCGACTGGTTGTGCAGAATCTGCTCCCACCAGTGCCCGACAACGTATTCGGGGATGAAGACGGTGATCACGTCTCGCGGGTGCTCGCGCCGCACCCGACGCACATACTCGATCACCGGTCTGGTGATCTCACGGTACGGCGACGCAATCACCTTGAGCGGCACCTTGATGTCGCTTTCCTCCCACTGCGACACCAGTATTCGCGTGTCGCGGTCGTCGACGTTGACCGTGATGGCCTCGAGGACGTCCGGCCGCGTGGCCCGGGCGTAGAGCAACGCACGCTTGGTCGCAAGGTGCAGCGTGGAAATCAACACGATCGAGTGCGTGCGGCTCGGAAGAACCTGGTCTTCTTCTGCTTCGACCCGCTCGAGCTCTCGCTGCACCGACGCATAGTGGTGGTGGATCAGCTTCATCAGTACGTACAGGATGACCATGGCGAGGATGGCGATCCATGCCCCGGCAGTGAATTTGGTGATGAGCACGACGACCAGGACGGTAGCCGTCATCACCAGGCCAACGGAGTTGATGATCCGCGACTGCTTCATCCGACGCCGTGCACGCGGATCGGTCTCGTGTCGCAACAGCCGCGTCCAGTGCCGAACCATGCCCGCCTGGCTCAGCGTGAACGAGACGAACACACCGACGATGTAGAGCTGGATGAGCGCGGTGACCTCGCCGCCGAATGCCACGACGAATGCGATCGCCGCGACGGCGAGGAAGATGATGCCGTTACTGAACGCGAGGCGGTCGCCACGCGTGTGCAACTGTCGGGGCAGGAAGCGATCCTGCGCCAGAACGGAACCGAGCACGGGGAATCCGTTGAACGCGGTGTTGGCCGCGAGCATCAGGATGAGCGCCGTGGCGACGGCCACGAAGTAGAACCCCACGGGGAAATTGTCGAAGACGGCCTGCGCCAACTGTGCGATAAGCGCTTCCTGCTGATAGCCGGGTGGCGCGCCGATCAGGTCGCGAGCCGGGTCGGACACGTACTTGGCGCCGACCCGCTCGGCGAGCCAGACGATCCCGAGCAGCAGCACGATCGCGATTGTTCCCAGCATGAGCAGCGTCGTGGCGGCGTTCCGCGACTTCGGTTTCTGGAAGGCGGGCACGCCGTTGCTGATGGCCTCGACGCCGGTCAAGGCCGCCGAACCCGACGAGAATGCGCGCGCGATGAGGAAGATGAACGCCACACCGGCGAGATGCGTGTTCTCCGCCCGGATGTCGAAATCGGCGGTCTCGGCGCGGACGTCGCGACCGAGGATGAAGATCTCGATCGCACCCCACACGAGCATGGCGATGACGCCGAAGATGAACGCGTAGGTCGGAACGGCCAGCACCGAACCGGATTCCTTGATGCCGCGCAGGTTGACGGCGGCGAGCACCACGATCGCCGCCACACAGAACCACACCCGGTGCTCGTGCACGAACGGGATGGCGGAACCGATGTTCTCCGCGGCCGACGAGATGGAGACCGCGACGGTCAGCACGTAGTCGACGAGCAGGGCGCTGCCGACGACCAGACCCGCCGACGACCCCAGATTGACGGTTGCCACCTCGTAGTCGCCACCACCGGACGGATAGGCGTGGACGTTCTGTCGGTAGCTGGCGACAACCACCGCCATCACGACCGCGACGGCGATCGCGATCCAGGGGGCAAGGGTCATGGCGCTGAGGCCGGCAACCGAGAGCACCAGGAAGATCTCCTGCGGCGCGTAGGCGACCGACGACATCGCGTCAGAGGCGAATACGGGCAGTGCGATCCGCTTGGGCAGCAGCGTGTGGCCCAATTTGTCGCTACGGAACGGCCTGCCGAGGAGCAGTCGTTTCGTCGCAACAGACGCCTTTGACACGGTGGACACCACGCAACACTAAGACCTTGCGCTCGTTTAGGGCCACTACGGCCCCGGGGTGGTCGATCAGGTGGCCATGATCGCTGCGTGCGCGACCAGTTCGCGTGGCCCGATGTCGCCGGGCTGATGGTGCGGGTAGGTTCAAGTCGCGCGGACAATCGGCGGCAGTCGCCTGCGTCGACGCTCCACCGCGCCCGACGAGCAGTGAACCCACGAGAGGATCGATGTGCGGGTAGTCATCATGGGGTGCGGACGAGTGGGATCGTCCCTGGCGATGGCCATGCAGAAGCGCGGACATCAGGTGTCCATCATCGACCGCGATCCGGCGGCGTTCACACGACTGTCCGACGACTTCACCGGAGAACAGATCGTCGGGGTCGGATTCGATCGCGAGGTACTCACCCGTGCCGGAATAGAGCAGGCCGACTCGTTCGCTGCGGTGTCGTCGGGCGACAACTCCAACATCATCGCCGCGCGCGTCGCCCGCGAGACCTTCGACGTCCCGCGCGTCGTCGCCAGAATCTACGACGCCAAGCGCGCCCAGGTATACGAGCGACTGGGCATCCCGACCGTCGCGACGGTGCCGTGGACGACCGAGCGTTTCGTCTCGGCACTCGGCGAGACGTCGACCACGACGGAGTGGCGCGATCCGTCGGGAACCATCGCAATCGCCCAGCTCGACATCCACGAGTCGTGGATCGGCATCACGTCGGTGAAGTTTCAAGAGCTTTCCGGCGCTCGCTTGTCGTTTCTGAACCGACACGGCAAACCGATCCTCCCCGAAGCCAAAACCGTTCTGCAACAAGACGACATCGTGTTCGCGTCGGTCCGCCTCGACGATCTTGCCGGAGTACGCGCGCTGGTCGCAGCACCCCTGGCTCACGCCGATTAGAGGAGAGAGATGAAAGTCGCCATCGCCGGTGCAGGCGCAGTGGGTCGCTCGATCGCCCGTGAACTCATCGCGGCTGGACACGAGGTGACCCTGTTCGAACGCCTCGCAAGCCACATCGACGTCGACGCGGTCCAGGGAGCGACCTGGCTACTCGCGGACGCCTGCGAGCTCGCCAACCTCGAACGAGCCGGTTTGCAGTCCTACGACGTGATGATCGCGGCGACCGGAGACGACAAGGCCAATCTCGTGGTCAGCTTGCTCGCGAAGACCGAGTTCGCGGTGAGCAGGGTGGTCGCCCGCGTGAACGATCCGCGCAACGAGTGGCTGTTCGGGGAGGACTGGGGCGTCGACGTCGCGGTCTCGACACCTCGACTCCTCGCCTCGCTGGTCGAAGAAGCGGTCTCGGTCGGAGATCTGGTGCGCCTCATGACATTTCGTCAGGGCCAGGCCAACCTCGTCGAACTCACGCTGCCGCCGGACACCCCATTGGCGGGAAAGCCGGTACGCAAGATCGACCTGCCGCGCGATGCCGCGCTGGTGGCCATCATCCGTGGCGGCCGCGTCATCGTGCCCGAGCGCGACGATCCGCTCGAAGGCGGAGACGAACTCGTCTTCGTCGCGGCAGTCGACGTCGAACCGGCTCTCCACGCGGCGATGCACGTCAACTGATCTGGGTCGGCTGATTTCGGTCGGCTGATGTAAGTGAGGCGCGCGAGGCGCGTCGGACAAGCAACACCGTCACCACGACGGCGAGCGCGGTGAGAGGCCAGCCCATTCCGATCCGGGCCACTGCCAGCCAACCGGTGTCGCCACTGTCATAGAGCGACGACTGTGCGAGGTAGCGTCCCGCGAACACCAGCGCCCAGAACGCCGTGGCGATGTCGTAGGCGATCAACGTTCTGCGGTTGCTGCGCCACTGCGTTCCGGCGCCGTTGACGTAGTTCCAGGCCACGCCGATGAGCGGCCACCGAACCAGGATCGAAGCGAGCAGGACACCCGCGTACACCAGCGACGTCCAGATGCCGAGTAGAAAGTAGCCTTTCGCGTCACCGACGCGATGAGCGATGAACGCACAGATCGCTACGCCGAGAAAGCCGGAGACCGCCGGTGCGAGTCCATCGCGCCGGAGCAGGCGGACAACGGCAACCAGTGCTGCCGTACACAATGCCGCGACGATGGCCGCCGTCACGCCGAATGCAGCGTTGACGACCACGAACACGATGACCGGGATCATCGACGAAATCAGACCGGATACTCCGCCGAGCTGGCCGAGAACGGTCGCGGTTGACCGTTCGGCTGCGTCGACTTCCGACGCGGCGTCGGGACTGTCAGTCTTCTCCGTCGCCATGCAACTCGTAATCGGGGTTGTAGATCACCTTGGTGCCGTTGTGTTCGCCGAGACGCCCGCTCACGGTGATCTTCCGACCCGGCTCGATACCGGGGATGCGGTTGCGTCCCATCCACTTCAGAAAGACGACGTCGCTTCCGTCGAAGAACTCGGCCTTGACCCCACTCTTCGCGGTGCGGGAACAGGTCTCGACAGCGCGCAACTCACCATGCATCGTGACCTCGTCGCCGCGCGAACACTCCACCGCGCGCTGTGCGCCGGTGGCTGCCGACTCCGCCGCGATCTTCTCCGCGTCGGCTTCTCCGAGATCTTCGGTGAGCCGCCTGGTCAGTCGCTTGAGATAACCGGCTGTGGGCATCACAACCTCCAAGTAGGCGTCGTGCTTGTGACACGATCGGTGTTTCGGGCTCGATCGGTGTTTCGGACTCGGCGTATCGGGCTGAACCAACCGAGCCGCTCTCGGTCAGCCTAGACCTCTGCGCTCACCACTTACAACGCGCGGCATCATCGGTTCATGCCCTTGGCTGACACCGTGCCCCCACCAGCACCGACCGCGCTGATCGCCATGCCCGGAACAGGGTCGGACGACGACTACATTCGACGGGCGTTCGGACCGGCTTCCCGACTTCTCGACGTCGAACTCATCGCAGTGAAGCCGACTGCCGACCTCATCCCCGGATTCATCCGCGCACTCGACTCCGCGGCGCGTGAGCACGAGTCCGTCCTGGTCGGCGGCGTGTCCATCGGTGCGGTGACTGCGCTGCGCTGGGCGCTGGACAGGCAGTCCGCACATGCAGGGACCGGAACCTGTGCCGGGGTCTTGGCTGCCCTGCCGCCCTGGAGCGGCCGACCGTCCGGATCGCTCGCCGCGGCAAGCGCCCGCCTCACCGCCGACGCCATCGAGCGCGACGGTCTCGACGCAACGATCGCGACGATGGTGTCGACGAGTCCCGAGTGGCTCGGCGTCGAGCTGAGCCGGTCGTGGCGCGCGCAGTCTCGCGACCTCGTCGCACAACTGCGCGCAGCGTCGCAGTGCGTGGCGCCGACGCCGGACGAGATCTCCACACTGACTGTGCCGCTTGCGATCACCGCTGCGGTCGACGATCCGCTCCATCCCCGCGACATCGCCGAGGAGTGGTCGGCGGCCGCGCCGTTCGCGGAGGTCGTCGACGTCGGACTGAGTCAGTGGGGCACCGATCCCTCGGTGCTCGGGACAGCGTGCGCACGGGCATGGCTGCGCCTGCTGGTCACTCCAGCACCAGCCCCCGGTGCTCGACGCCCTTAGCGGCGCGCAGATGTCAGCGAGGTCAGCGGCGTCGACGGAAACGCTGCATGGCCGAGCCGGCAGAACGGGGCTGATCGTCGGCGGAGTCGACGTCGTCACCGGTGGCGAACGCGGCGTCGTCTGCCGCGCCGCTCGGTTCCGTGACGGTTGCCTGCTGCGCGGGCTGCACGTCGTCGCCCGCGCCTGTCACCGCGCCGTCGGGGACCTCGACGCCGGGCGGGACCTCGCCACCCTCTGCGGCGAACATCTGCTGCTGTGCTGCAGCGACCTGCTCGGCGAGCACCGGCGGGAGCACGAGCGGCAGCATCTCGCGTGGCGGTGCGGGCTCAGTGCCTCGACGTACCACCGACTCGGCAAGCACGGCACGGGAAAGTTGTGAAAGCTCGGAAGCGGTCTCGGTCGGTCCGCTGGCCACCAACCGAACCATCCAGCGCGGGCCGTCGACGCCGATGAAGCGGTGGCTGCCGCCGGGGACCTCTGCGACGATCTCGCGACCCCAATGGCCGTCTTCGATGCTCGTGGCCGCGCCGTCGTTCTTCAGTGAGTCGACGAGTTCACCGACCACCTCGCGCCACAGCCCCGGCGATTTGGGTGCCGCGAAGGCCGCGACGGTGAGCCGTCCATACGGAGTGACCAGGTAGACGGCCTCTGGCTGATGATCGGCAGTCATCTCGACGGTGACCTGCCCGCCTTCGACGACTGGCACGAGCACGGCACCGAGGTCGAGGTGCGATTTCTCCAGATCCTCGGCAGGGGTGTCGAGTTCGGTGATGTCGTAGGGTCCGCGCGCCTGTCCGATGAGCAGTGGCTGGTCGGATGCGTTCGAAGTCGACTCGGGGTCTCGTGCCATCACGTGGGGTTCTCCTCGTTCGCGTTGTCGCCTGCGGTATCCGATCCGCTGTTCGTGTGGACTGTGGCCGGATCGACAGGGCCCCCGCTCGTCAGTATGGCGTGTCCACCGCTCGATCCGTAGCCACCCTCGCCGCGTGCCGTCTCGTCGAGTTCATCGACCTCGGTGAAGTCGGCTAGTTCGATCCGCTGGATCAGCAACTGCGCGATGCGATCCCCGCGGACGATGCTGATCGTCTCCGACGGGTCGAGGTTGACGAGACAGACCTTGATCTCCCCGCGGTACCCGGCGTCGATGGTTCCCGGGGCGTTGACGATCGACAAGCCCGCGCGGGCCGCGAGTCCCGACCGCGGATGAATCAGCCCGACTGTTCCGAATGGCAGTGCCACGGCGATCCCCGTGCCGACGAGTTGCCTGCGTCCCGGTGGTAGTTCGACATCGATGGTGGAGCACAGGTCGACTCCCGCGTCGCCGGGATGAGCGCGAGTCGGCAACGGAATACCCGGATCGAGTCGCTTCACCGGGATCGGACCGATCGCCGCAGCGCCGGGGGTGGATTCTACGGTCACGAACGCAGACTACGCTGAGCATGTGAGCTCATCCGAACCACCCGAGGAGACCGGGTCCCGGTCGTCAGGACCTGCCGATCCGGCAGCAGACCGCTACAGCGAACGCCTGCGTGTGCCCCTGTGGTGGTGGCCGGCGGCAACCGTGGTGACAGCCGTCGCCGGATACGAGATCCAACTCTCGGCGCATCGCTCGTCGTGGAGCTTCGTCGGGTACATCGCGGTCGGTCTGCTCTGTGCATTTCTGCTGTGGTCGATGGGGCGTACCCAGATCAGGGTCGACGCCGACGGTGTCCTGCACGCGGGCAAGGCGCAGCTGCCCAATTCGGTGATCGCGCGCGGCGCGAGCATTCCGGCGTCGGCCAAGAGCGCGGCACTCGGCCGACAGCTCGACCCGGCCGCGTTCCTCATGCATCACGCATGGATCAAGACAATGGTGTTGTTGGTGTTGGACGATCCCGATGACCCGACGCCGTACTGGCTGGTGTCAACGAGACATCCCGAGAAGGTGCTCGCCGCACTGGACATTCCCGATGCCAGCGCGACGAGTGTGGTGAGTCCCGAGCACTCGGACCGCGAACAGAGTTAACGCGAACAGGGTTAACTCTGCGAGGCGAGTCGATGCCCGCGCTCAGTCCGCGACTCACCGACAGTCGTGAGCGGCGCAGCGGTGCCGGAGACCGGCACGCCGCGCAGCACTCAGGCGCAGTCGACGCAGATGAGCGAGCTGCCGTTCTCCCGAGCCAAACGGCTGCGGTGGTAGACGAGGAAGCAGCTGCTGCAGGTGAATTCGTCAGCCTGCTTGGGGATCACACGAACGGAGAGCTCTTCTCCGGAGAGATCAGCGCCGGGCAGTTCGAACGACTCGGCTGTGTCGGTCTCGTCGACGTCGACCGCAGACGACTGGGCTTCGCTGCGACGAGCCTTCAACTCTTCGAGCGAATCCTCATTCAGGTCTTCGGTCTCCGTACGCCGTGGCGCGTCGTAATCAGTAGCCATTGTGTGCCTTACTTGGTTGGAGTTGGAGCCGAGGAAGACTGGCTTGTGGCCGGTCGACCAATGAGCACGATGCCTGTCGGGGGTTTGGATTTCACCGACGTCACAACAACTCGTGGCGCCTGCAATTCGTTACCCCCAACCAAACAGATTTATGTGATGTGCATCACATAATCCGTAGGCTGGTCCATCCACGTCTAGGACGGGGCGCCCGAACTGTAGTGCATCGCTTGTCCGCGGTCAACATCACGGCTACGCCGATTCATTCCCGAGTGATTCATCACCCGGGTATCGGTGAGCTCCGACTCGCACACTCAGTGCTTGACACATCGACGCCCGCGAACCCTCTACAGTGAACTCGTCCTGCTCGCTGGGCTCCCGGCGCCGGCAGGCGCAGGTATGCGTGGATACGAGAAGGAGCAGGGTCAACGGTGGTCTCGAGGATTACGGTCGGCTACCCGACCGACGACAAGGGACGCCCCTACCGACGTCGGCACGCGCGGCCGGCCATCATCGTCGCGGTCATCCTGCTCGTCGTAGGTGTGATCGCATGGGCGGTCGCGCTGTCGAATTCGACCGCGGACGCGACGCCGACCAGCTGCAACGCGCCCACCCCGGCAAGTTCATCGGTCGTGGCACCCCCTGCCGCCAACGCCCCCGCAGCGGCGTCTGCGAAAACACCGAAGCTCACCGTCGTCAGTCGTGACGACATGCTGAACGTCGCACCCGCCGCGCTCTCCACATTCCAGGTGCGCGTGCTCAACGCATCGACTCAGCGCGGCGAGGCTCAGACCGTCTCCGACGACCTGACCGCCCAGGGTTTCAATCCCGTTCCCGACGGCGCATATGCCGACGACGCGCTGTACCCCAACCACGACCTCGACTGCGTGGCACAGATCCGATTCGGGCCCGCAGGTAAGGCTGCCGCGGCGTCGGTCTGGGTCGCGATCCCCTGCGCTGAACTCGTCGACGATGGGCGCACAGGCACTTCGGTCGACGTCGCACTCGGCGAGTACTACAAAGCGCGTGAGCAGTCACAGGACACGCAGGCAGCCCTCGAAGCTCTCCGGTCAGCCGATCCGCACAACCCGAAGACCGGAGCAGATCCCGGAGTGGTACGAGCGGTTCACGCCCAACCCTGTTGACAGACAGGACAATTGGTCGCTCAGACGATGGGCTTGAGCGCACCGATCTCATCGAGCAGCGCAAAGAACTCCTCGCCGATGCCCGGCGCGACGGCAACCGTGGCGTCGCCGTCGGCTGAGCGCGAATCCGGCGGCGGGGTCCGCACGATCGCGCCCGCCTCTGCCGCCACAAGCGCACCGGCGGCCCAGTCCCAGGGACTCAATCCGTGCTCGATGTGCGCATCAACCGCACCCGAGGCCACCATGCACAGGTCGAGCGCCGCTGCGCCTATTCGACGTATATCCCGAACCCGCGGAAGCAGCCGAGACATCAGTTCGCCCTGTGCGCGTCGACGCTCGACGTCGTAACCAAATCCGGTCGCGACCAGCGCGAGGTCGACTCGCGAGATCGGATTGGCACGCAGCCTCGTGCGCACGCCGTCGCGAACCTCGTACGCGCCACCGGACAGCGTCGCCGTGTACACCACATCACGCGCGACGTCGACGACAGCACCGGCGACCGACCTGCCGTCGACTTGGGCTGCCACGGACACCGCGTATGCGGGTATGCCGTAGAGGAAGTTGACCGTCCCGTCGATGGGATCGATCACCCAGCGCACACCGGACGGGACCTCGACGGAGCCGCCCTCCTCCTCGCCGAGAACAGCGTCGTCCGGGCGCAGCCGCTTCAGCAGCGCGCGGATGAGTTCCTCGGATTCGGTGTCGGCGAGCGTCACCGGATCGGTCGGCGTGGATTTCGTCGACACCGCCGACGGGACAACGTCATTGCCCGTTCCCGGCGCCGTTCCGGTTCGCCCGAACAACTCCGGACGTCGCCTTCGGACATGGCGAGCCGCATCGGTGGCCACTTCGAATGCCACCTCACCGAGCTTCTCCACGTCGACGCCTGCAATGGTCTGGGCCGTATCGGCGTTCTCGCGTGGGATGTTCACCAGACCATCATGTCAGTTGACCTTCGCGCGACCATGTCGGTGACGTTTGCTCGACCCTGCGGGCAACTGTGCCCGACCCGGTGCCGGCATACCGTCACTCGCCGGTCACGTGATCGTCACCGTGCGACACGATTTCCGACAACGTCCGCCCGTTGCACGTCACCCCTCGATAGCCTGAATATCGCACGGTCGCGGACACCGCGATCCCCCGAGAGAGGAAGCCGCCATGACCGACTCATCCACCTCTGCGAAAGATTCCGCCGGACCCCGCGCGTTCGGCGTCGATGTCGGGGGGTCGGGGATCAAGGGCGGAATCGTGGACCTCACGACCGGCAAGCTCGTCGGCGAACGCTACAAGGTGCTCACCCCCAAACCCGCGACACCCGAAGCGGTCTCGAAGGGTGTCGCCGAGGTCGTCGGCCACTTCAACTGGGATGGGCCCGTTGGCATCACGCTTCCCGGGGTCATCACCGACGGAACCATGCGCACCGCGGCGAACATCGACAAGGGGTGGATCGGCACGAATACCTACGAGCTCTTCGCCAAGGACCTCGGGGGGCGTGCTCTCTCGGTCGTCAACGACGCGGACGCGGCCGGAATGGCGGAGGACGCACACGGAGCCGGAAGCGGAGTCGACGGCGTTGTCATGCTGTTGACGTTCGGCACCGGCATCGGATCGGCGATCCTGGTCAATGGCACGCTCGTACCGAACACCGAGCTCGGTCACCTCATCGTCGGAAAGAAGGAAGCCGAGCATCAGGCGTCCTCGCGCGTGAAGGAAGAAAAGGGCTGGTCGTACAAGAAGTGGTCCAAGAAGGTCAGCACGGTCCTCGAGGAGTACGAGGCGCTCTTCTGGCCGTCGTTGTTCATCGCAGGCGGCGGCATCAGCCGTAAGGCCGACAAGTGGATTCCGTACCTGACGAACGACACCAAGGTGGTTCCGGCCGCCCTGCAGAACACCGCGGGAATCGTGGGCGCCGCGATGGCCGTCGATCGGGGTCTCAAGCCCTGACCGGGCTGCGGTCTCCGCGGTCTCCCAGCGCGAGCCGTCGGCGATCGGTGGGGGGCTGGCGAGTCGACGTAACCGATGCTGCGACAACCTGTCTGACCTGGCATTTGTCACATTCGGAGTGATGTTGTCGTTACAATGGTTTCCACCGGTGACGATGCACCGAGAAACCAGCCCGATCCGCAGCGGTTTTCCGCTGTGAATCAGCGTGCCAGATTGTGTTCGGAAAGGTTGTACGTGGCAGCCACCCAGACCCGCCAGAGCGACGCCGAAGCCGAGGATTCGACGACGACGTCGGCCCCGGCTGCAGAAAAGGCGACGGCTAAGAAGACCGCCAAGAAGGCGGCCAAGAAGGCCACAGCTCGCAAGGCCCCCGCCAAGAAGGCGGCCAAGAAAGCCGCTCCGAAGGAGGCGGCCAAGAAGGCCGCGAGTCCTGCCGACGGGGCAGAAGAAGCCAACGCCGAGGAAGAACTCGACGGCGGCTCGATCGACGACATCGACGGTCCCGACGCGGAACTCGAAGAGGACGTCGAGATCGACGACGAGGATATCGACGTCGAAGATGAGGCCGAGGATTCGGCCGACGATGACGACGCCGAGGAGCCGGAGACTCCGGCCAAGACGACCGCCGGAGCCACTCCCCCGGTCGCGCCGCCCGCCGACAAGGCGTCCAAGGACGCCGACGCGAAGACCGCGGGAGACTTCGTCTGGGACGAGGAAGAGTCAGAGGCTCTTCGTCAGGCCCGTAAAGACGCAGAGCTCACCGCGTCCGCCGACTCGGTTCGTGCCTACCTCAAGCAGATCGGCAAGGTCGCTCTCCTCAACGCAGAAGAGGAAGTCGAACTCGCCAAGCGCATCGAAGCGGGCCTGTACGCCACCGAGCGTCTACGCCGGATCATGGAGTCCGGCGAGAAGATCTCGACCGCACAGAAGCGCGACCTGAACTGGATCTCCCGCGACGGCAACCGCGCCAAGAATCACCTCCTCGAGGCAAACCTCCGCCTCGTCGTCTCACTCGCCAAGCGCTACACCGGCCGCGGCATGGCTTTCCTGGACCTGATCCAGGAGGGCAACCTCGGTCTGATCCGCGCTGTCGAGAAGTTCGACTACACCAAGGGTTACAAGTTCTCGACGTATGCCACCTGGTGGATCCGTCAGGCGATCACCCGCGCGATGGCCGATCAGGCCCGCACCATCCGTATCCCGGTGCACATGGTCGAGGTCATCAACAAGCTCGGTCGCATCCAGCGTGAACTGCTCCAGGACCTCGGCCGTGAGCCGACTCCTGAAGAGCTCGCGAAGGAAATGGACATCACGCCCGAGAAGGTGCTGGAGATCCAGCAGTACGCGCGTGAGCCGATTTCGCTCGACCAGACGATCGGCGACGAGGGCGATTCACAGCTCGGCGACTTCATCGAGGACTCCGAAGCCGTGGTCGCGGTCGACGCGGTCAGCTTCACTCTGCTCCAGGACCAGCTGCAGTCGGTTCTCGAGACGCTGTCCGAGCGCGAGGCAGGCGTTGTCCGGCTCCGCTTCGGACTCACCGACGGTCAGCCGCGCACACTCGACGAGATCGGCCAGGTCTACGGCGTGACGCGTGAGCGCATCCGTCAGATCGAGTCGAAGACCATGTCGAAGCTTCGCCACCCGAGCCGCTCTCAGGTGCTTCGCGACTACCTCGACTAACCGTCGTCACTGGGTTCAGGCACTTGGCCCGTCAAACGGCGCGAACCTGCCGTCTTCGCCACGCGGATAGGGCGTGACGTCGACCACCGCGCTCAGCGGTAGTGGGCCGTAGAGGTGCGGGAACAGCATCGATTCAGGATCGTCGTCGACGCCGGGCTCCCAGCGGATCTCGGCGTCGAGGCGTGCCGGCTCGACGTGTAGTGCGAGCAGGTCCTCCTCACCGGAGTAGAACCTGTTTGCCGGCAGGTGCACCTGTTGCGGGGTCGAGAGGTGAATGAACCCGACGTCGGCCAGCGACGGCGGCCGTAGTTCCGATTCGTGTCGGGCTGCGTCCCAGTCCGCACTCGACATCAGATGGATGAGGCGTTCGACGGTCGGCTCGTCGGTTGGTGACGTCACTGCAGCACCATAGCCACCAGAGGTCTCACCACTATCGAAATGTGAGCCAGATCGCCTCGCGCGTAACGGGGTCGTGTAGTTGTGTTGCACCTCGGGGAACCGATGTAAACGGTGAGTGACGACACACCCGGGAAACCGACGGAACAATACGGAGCCCCCAAACGTCTGACACAGTGAGGTTGACGCATCGTCCGGATGCGTTGGCTCTGAAGGGAAGGCGACCACACCGGCGCCGGACCGGGACGGAGGAAAATGTCTGACATCGCCACCACAACCCCGATCTCCATACCGCTCACCGCTGCCGATCGCTGTGATCGCTGCGGCGCAGCCGCAAAGGTTCGTGCCGTCCTGCCCAAGGGCGGCGAGCTTCTCTTCTGCCGCCACCACTTCAACGAGCACGAAGCCCGACTCGTCGAGCTCAGTGCCACCGTCGAAGAGTCTGCGGGAGAGCTGGTCTAGAGACCGATACACGTAGCGAACGCCCCGACCACTCGGATGTGGCCGGGGCGTTCTGCTTATTCAGGTTTCGCTGCCCACGTCACCGCCACGCGCGCAGCGCCTTGATGCGCTCGCGGAGCTGGTCGGCCGTCGCCATGGCCGTCGGCGGGCCGCCGAGTTTGCTGCGTAGTTCGTTGTGCACCATGCCGTGCGGCTTACCGGTGCGATGGTGGTGCATCGCGACCAGTCCGTTGAGTTCCTTGCGCAGCGCGTGGAGGTTCTCCCCCGTCGCGGGCTGCGTCGGCACCTTATCTGCAGCGGGCACGATCTGCGTGACCGTCGAGCGCTGTGCCACCTGGTCGGCCTGCTTCTTCCGGAGCAGTGCGCGCACCTGGTCGGCGTCGAGCAGCCCGGGAAGGCCCAGGTAGTCCGATTCCTCGTCGCTGCCTGCGAACGTCGCCGTTCCGAACGACGAGCCGTCGAAGATCACCTGGTCGAGCTCGGCGTCGGCATGCAGCGATTGGAAGCTCTTCTCGTCCTCGCCCGGCTCGTCCTTCTGCTTGTTGGCATCGATCAGCAGGGCGTCGTCGAGACCGTCGCTGTCGCGATGCGGTTTGCCGAGCACGTGGTCGCGCTCGGCTTCCATCTGGCTCGCCAGATTCAACAACACGGGCACGGAAGGCAAGAACACGCTCGCGGTCTCGCCCGGGCGTCTCGAGCGCACGAAGCGCCCGATCGCCTGCGCAAAGAACAGTGGGGTCGACGCACTCGTCGCATACACGCCGACCGCGAGACGCGGAACGTCGACGCCCTCGGACACCATGCGGACCGCGATCATCCACTCATCGTCGGATTCGGCGAACTGCGAAATGCGCGACGTCGACTTCGGATCGTCGGAGAGGACGAGGACGGGTTTGCGGCCGGTGATCGACTCGAGCAGTTCGGCGTAGTCGCGGGCGACGGTCTGATCGGTGGCGATGACGAGTCCTCCGGCGTCCGGAACGCCCGCCGCACGCAATTGGCCCAACCGTGTGTGGGCAGCCTGCAGGACTGACGGAATCCAGTCACCGTGCGCGTCGAGTGCGGTTCGCCAGGCCCGCGCGGCCTGCTCGGCGGACAGCGGCTCACCGAGTCGGGCGGTGTACTCCTCGCCCGCCGACGTGCGCCAACTCGCCTGCCCGGAATACGCAAGGAACACGACCGGGCGCACGACGCCGTCGGCGAGTGCGTCCGCGTAGCCGTAGGTGTGGTCGGCACGCGATCGGAGCACTCCCGCCCCTTCCGGCTCGTACGTGACGAACGGGATGGGTGAGTCGTCGGAGCGGAACGGTGTTCCTGTCAGCGACAACCTCCGCACGGCGTCGGAGAACGCCTCACGGATCGCGTCGCCCCACGACTTCGCGTCGCCACCGTGATGGATCTCGTCGAGGATCACGAGTGTTCGACGATTCTCGGTGCGCACCCGGTGGCGCGACGGGTGCGCGGCCACCTGCGCATACGTCAGGGCGACACCGTTGTAGTCCGAGCTGGTCTGACCGTCGGAGTTGCGGAAGCGGGAGTCGAGGGCGATGCCGACGCGCGCGGCGGCCTGCGCCCACTGATGCTTGAGGTGTTCGGTCGGGGTGACGACGGTGACCTGTTCGATCGTGCGATCGTCGAGCAGTTCCCGCGCGACCCGAAGTCCGAACGTCGTCTTTCCCGCACCTGGCGTCGCCACCGCGAGGAAGTCGGTCGGCCGGGTCGCGAGGTACTTCGTGAGCGCTCGACGCTGCCAGGCGCGTAGCGGCGGACCGGCGGGCGTTGCGGGCGATTGGGCAGAAGTCACGTAAACAAAGCTCCCGACGGCGCGAAGGCAAGAAACAACCCCTCGGCCAGATGGACCGTGCCGGAACACATTCACTCATCCGAGGGGACCTTCCGATCTTAGCGGCTCGCGCCGACGCGCCTTTCGCCAGACACGGCCGTCGAGGTGAGCCGGGTGATGGGCTTTGTGACACGCGGCAAGGGGTGTGTCGCACGTAACCTGCGCCGATCAGGGATGCTGGACCCATAGCCACGACACGCCGCAACCCTGTTCCGATGACCGACGACGCCGCCCCGTCGCCGGCTCTCGGAGAACGCGTGCGCAGAACACCTCGTCGGCCTGCGCCGGTGTCGATGGATCTTCCGCTGGGAGACGAACGCCAGCCGCTCGATTCTCCCGACGCTCCGAGGCGCGCTGCGCCGACACATGAGCCCGACGACACCGGATCGACGAAAGACGGCACCGCATCGACGGGAACCGACGATCCGCAGGAGCACCAGCCGTCGTCGCCCGGGCCTCCTGTGCTGCCCAATCTGCATCGGGTTGTCTGGCGCACGATCAAGAAGGCCTGGGACGACGGGATCGTCGGCTGGGCCGCGCAGGCGGCATTCTGGCAAGCGTTGTCGCTACCTCCGCTGCTCCTCGGGCTCCTGGGCAGCGTCGGTTATATCGCCGGGTGGTTCGGTCCCGACACCGTCGAGGTGATCTCGTCGCGGATCATCAGCTTCGCCGAGCGCACCTTCTCGACGAACGTCGTGAACGACCTCATCACCCCCACCGTCGACAACGTCCTCGGCCGCGGGCGGGTCGGCGTCATCTCGGTGGGCTTCATCCTGTCGCTGTGGGCCGGTTCGTCGGCGGTGTCGTGTTTCGTCGCGTCGATCGTTCGGGCGCACGACCAGCACGAGGTGCGCAACCCGGTCTGGCAGCGGATCTTCGCGCTCCTGCTGTACGTGTGCTTCCTCGTCGTGTCGGTGTTCCTGCTGCCGCTGGTCGCACTCGGCCCGAACTACCTGCACGAGATCGTTCCCGACTCCTGGGACCGAGGAGTGAGCGCGCTGATCGACTTCGGATACTTCCCGTTCGTCGCGCTGCTGCTACTCGGGGTCCTCACGACGCTCTACCACCTGGCTCTGCCCAATCCGTTGCCCTGGCACAGGCTCGTCGGAGGCGCGGTGGTCGCCGGGGTCTTCTTCTGGATCGCCAGCTATGTTCTGCGCATCTACCTCGCCGCGATCACACGCGCCGGATACACCTACGGCGCACTGGCGACGCCGATCGCCTTCCTGCTCTTCACGTTCTTCCTCGGCTTCGCGATCGTGATCGGCGCCGAGTTCAACGCAGCGGTCCAATCACTCTGGCCCGCCAAACCGCCCGCCACCGCGCACGTCCGACACTGGGTACACGAACAGACCTCCGACTTCACCGGCCACATCAAGGCGATTCCCGAGCGGCTGGCCACCGGACCGATCCGCAAGGGCCCTCAACAGCCCCCAGACCGCGAATCGGGAGCTCAACGGCAACCGCCGCCCGGCGAGAGTCGCTAGCGGGCGGCGGTGGCTGAGGCGGGGAGGGTCACTCCTTGCGCATCCGACTGTAGATCTTCTTGCACTTGGGGCAGACGGGCGAACCCGGCTTGGCCGAGCGCGTCACCGGGAAGGTCTCGCCGCACAAGGCAACCACGTGATTGCCCATGACAGCGCTCTCGGCGATCTTGTCCTTTTTGACGTAATGGAAGAACTTGGGTCTGTCGTCGTCTCCCCGATCGGTCGCATCGGCGTCGGGCCGCTCATCGGTTTTGGTGTCCGACCATTCGTCGAGGTCGGGCCGCTCGATAGTTTCGGTAGCCATGCGCTCTATTGTGCTCCTCACGGGCCGATTCCGACACGGTGACCCGCCACGCGCGACGACCAGGCCCACCATCGCGGCCCCTGACACGCCCGAGCGCGTCACACCACGGTTGCCCCATCGGTGCAATCAGGAACTGAAAGTGGAACAGTGGAGACATGGGATTCGACGGAACGAAGCGCAGTCATGGTTGGCGCTGAGGGGCCACGCCGCGATCACGTGTCGCCCGAGGCCTTCCTCATCACCGACGCGCAGGAGTCCCTCGACGAGCAGCACCGGACACGCGTACGGAAATATCTGACGCTCATGTCGTTTCGTGTTCCCGCGCTGATCATCGCGGGCATCGTCTACAGCATGACGGGATCGGGCTGGTGGGCGCTCGGCATCGTCGCACTGTCGATCCCACTCCCCTGGGTCGCCGTACTGATCGCCAACGACCGGCCGCCTCGCAAGCGCGGAGAGGTTGCCCAGTACAAATACGGTCCCGACCACCACGTCGTTGGCCCGCAGGCCCTCGGCGGCGAGTCGAATGTCATCGACTCCACGGTCGCCGACGACCGACATCCCCACTGACGCTTCCGGATCGATCTACCGCGTCCGTACAGACCGACCGCGCGTAGATCTCAGCCGATTCTCAGTCGGTTCGACATCCCTTAATGAGTGTTTATGCAGGTCAGGAGCCAGTAGCCCGAATCAGCCCCCGGGGAACTTTCGAGGAGTGCATGTCGTTGCACCCTATGAACGCACTCGATTAGGAGGCCAGATGTCACGCTCCACCGTCACACGCTCCACATCCACCGTCGCTTCTGGCGACACCACCCCCTCGCGTCCGGCGATGACGGAACAGGATCTCGACGCACAGTCACCTGCGGCAGATCTGGTCCGTGTCTACCTCAACGGCATCGGCCGCACAGCCCTGCTCAACGCAGAGCAGGAGGTCGAGCTCGCCAAGCAGATCGAAGCAGGTCTCTACGCCAAGCACGTTCTGGCGACCCGCAAGCGGCTGTCCGCGGCAAAGAAGCGTGATCT
This sequence comes from Gordonia sp. 852002-50816_SCH5313054-c, assembly GCF_001665925.1. NCBI lineage: Bacteria > Bacillati > Actinomycetota > Actinomycetes > Mycobacteriales > Gordoniaceae > Gordonia > Gordonia sp. 852002-50816_SCH5313054-c. The sequence goes on along the minus strand of NZ_LZTE01000034.1, from coordinate 291,683 downwards.
CACGATCGTCATTCGCGAAGGCGAGGCAGCACGCTCCCACCTCCTCGAGGCCAACCTGCGCCTCGTCGTCTCGCTGGCCAAGCGCTACACGGGCCGCGGAATGCCGCTTCTCGACCTCATCCAGGAGGGCAACCTCGGTCTGATCCGCGCGATGGAGAAGTTCGACTACGCGAAGGGCTTCAAGTTCTCGACGTACGCGACCTGGTGGATTCGCCAGGCCATCACCCGAGGCATGGCAGACCAGAGCCGCACCATCCGTCTGCCTGTCCACCTGGTCGAGCAGGTCAACAAGTTGGCCCGCATCAAGCGTGAGCTGCATCAGCAGCTCGGACGCGAGGCCACCGACGACGAGCTCGCCAACGAATCGGGCATCCCCGCAGAGAAGATCGCAGATCTGCTCGACCACAGCCGCGATCCGGTGAGCCTCGACATGCCGGTCGGCAGCGACGAAGAGGCACCACTGGGCGACTTCATCGAAGACGCCGAGGCGACCTCCGCGGAGAGCGCCGTCATCGCCGGACTCATGCACACCGACGTCCGCGCGGTGCTCGCAACGCTCGACGAGCGTGAGCAGCAGGTGATCCGTATGCGCTACGGCCTCGACGACGGACAGCCGCGCACACTCGACCAGATCGGCCGCATGTTCGGGCTCTCGCGCGAGCGCGTCCGTCAGATCGAGCGTGAGGTGATGGGCAAGCTCCGTCAGGGCGAGCGCGCCGAGCGCCTGCGCGCCTACGCGAGCTGACCCGCTCCCGCCAACTCAATCAGCTCAATCGTCTCGGTCCGGTGTCCGCCTTGGTGGGCACCGGGCCGATTCGTATGCGGGCGTTGAGGATTGCGGCGCCCTCCGGCGAACACAGCACGGGATCGACGACGATCTCGCGAATCTCCGGGATGTCGTCTGCCATCGTCGAGATGCGGATCAGTAGGTCGACCAACGCTTCTCTGTTGACCGGGGCCTCTCCCCGATATCCGTAGAGCAGTGGGGCCGATCGTGGCTCGTCGATGAGTTCGTCGGCGTCGAGCGCGTTGATCGGGATCGCGCGGTACCCGTCGTCGCCGAGTAGCTCGAACGTCCTGCCCGACAATCCGAAGGAAATCAACGGCCCGAACGACGGGTCGTCGCGCATGCGGACCATGGTGCCGACACCTTTGGGTGCCATCTTCTGCACGTGGAGCACGTTGTCGCCGGTCAGCTCCGAGATCTCGGCGAACGCGGTCACCACGGCGGTGGCGTCGGGCAGATCCAGACGTGCGCCCTCACGGTCGAGTCGGCCGCGCCACGCCGGTGACGTTGCTTTCACTGCGACAGGGAATCCCAGGTCACGCGCTGCGGCCGACGCCTCGTGCATCGTCGAGACCTCGCGGAAGGGCACCACCTCGACTCCGTACCACTCGAGCAGGCGGGCGGAGTCGACGTCGTCGAGGACCGTCACCGGATCGGCGCCGCCGACCGTGGAGTCGTCCGAATCGACACCAGTATCGACGCCCGGATCGTCGTCCGAATCGTCGTCGGGAAGTCCCCACATTGCTTCGCGCACCCATGTCCTCGCAGCCTCGGGGTCGATCCCGTCGGGTCTTTCGACGGGGACCTCCGGTCGTGCACACCACCGCGCGTACTGCCATGCCCGTGCCAGCGCGGCCGCTGCACGTTCGGGGGACGAATACGACGGAATCGAGCCGCGCGCCGGCAGCCCCGACGGTCCTGGCCTCATCAGGCCGGGCGGGATGCCCTCGACGGCGAGGAAGGTGGTCACGATCGGTTTGTCGGCGTCGGCGTCCGGTGTGTTCGCGCCCGCGATCAGGGCGCGTGCGTGCCAGTCGAGGTCGACGGCGACCGGTGGCACGAAGACGACGATCACGCTGTCGACGCCCGGATCGGCCATGGCCTGCGCGACGGAGGCCTCGAACTCGTCCTCCGAGGCTCCTGCGCCGAGATCGATGGTCGACTCGACTTCGAGACCGCCCGACCGCGCGGTGTCGGCGGCAAGACTGCCGAGCACCGACGAGTTGCCGATGATGCGGGTCCGCGGACCGCGAGGCAGCGGTTGATACGCGAAAAGTGATGCGCAGTCGAACAATTCGGGAATGGTGTCGACCTGGATGACGCCCGCTTGCTCGAGCATCATCTGGGCGATGCGATCGTCGAGGCTCGCCGCAGCCGTCCGTGCGGCACGCACCGGACTCATCGCACCCTTGCCCGATTTGACCGCGACGATCGGCTTGGACCGCGACACTCTGCGAGCGATGCGCGAGAACTTGCGCGGATTACCGAAACTCTCGAGATACAGCAGCACGACGTCGGTAGCGGCGTCGGAATCCCAGTACTGCAGCAGGTCGTTGCCCGAGACGTCGGCACGGTTGCCCGCCGAGACAAAGGTCGACAACCCGATCTGGCGATGTGCGGCCGTGTCGAGGATCGCGATGCCGAGCGCACCGGACTGACAGAAGAATCCGACACGTCCAAGTGGCGGGATACGCGGCGCGAGAGTGGCATTCAGCGCAATCGACGGGTCATTGTTCGCGACGCCGAGAGCATTCGGCCCGACCAGGCGCATGCCGTGCTCACGAACCTGCTGGACGAGGCGATGTTCGCTCTCCAGGCCCGCCTCACCGCTTTCGCCGAATCCCGACGACACGATCACCAGCGCGCGCACGCCCTTGACCATGCAGTCGTCGAGCACCTCGTCGACGCTCGCCGCGGGCACCGCGACCACCGCGAGATCGACCGGATCGGGAATGTCGCGCACCGTCGGGTACGCGCGGATTCCCCTGACCGACGGCGGCCGCACGCGGGGCGCCCGCGCCGGGCCGCGATGGCGTCGCTGTGGTTGGCGCGTCGCCCCGGCGCGCGCCGCGTCGTGAGCCGATCCGCCCTGCTCATCGTCGGGTTCACCGTCACGGTCGGAACCATTGACCGGGAAGACCGGTCCGGTGAATCCGGCCGCAATGATGTTGGCCAGCAGTGCGTTTCCCACCTTTTTGGGATCGGTCGACGCCCCGATCACGGCAACGGACGCCGGTCGCAACAGGTTGGCGACGCTGCGCGCCTCGGAGGCGCGCTCACGGTCGTTGCGCACCGAGAGCATCGCCTCGGTGGGATCGATCGTGAACTCGACGTGCACCGTCGAGCCGTCGAATGCGCGCGAGATCTGGTAGCCGGCGTCACGGAAGACGGCGACCATGTTGGGATTCTCGCTGAGCACCTCGGCCTCGAAGCGGGTGAATCCGTTCTCGGCAGCGGCACCGGCGAGATGTTCGAGCAGAATCGGCCCGAGGCCTCGGCCCTGGTGTTCGTCGGCGACGACGAAGGCGACCTCGGCAGATTCGGGCTTGCCGTCGGCGGCGAGGCCCTCGTAGATGCCGATCGCAATGATCTCCCCACCGAGCACTGCGACGATCGCAACCCGGTTGCGGTGATCGACCGTGGTCATGCGCGCGACCTCGCGCGGCGGAAGCGTCGGCGTCGGACCGAAGTAGCGCATGTACCTGGTGCGTTCGGACAAACCCGAGTGGAATCGGACGACGCGGTCGGCGTCGTCGGGGACGATCGGACGCAGATGCACCACGCCGCCGTCGGACGCGAGGACATCGGCGATCCAGTGTCGGGGGTAATCCCACGGACCGCGCGGGCGCTCACCCTCCGCGTGATCGTCCCGGGGAGCGGTCTGCACGGCTGAATCCGTCGCTGGGGTACCAGCGGCTGGGGAATCAGTGGCCGGGGTACCAGCGGCTGGGGTGTCAGTCGCGGGGGAATCAGTCACGGGGGTCCTCCGGGTCGAGTCCGTGTAGCGGATACACGGCACGGCGAGTGGCCATGATGGCGCGATCGGTTTGTCGTTGGGCGCTCTCGTCGATGCCGGGCGGTGGTTCCTGCCCCGTGTCGCCATCCCATTCGACGAAGTCGACGTCGCCATCGTCGCCCATCACATGCACGGGCGCCTGCGAGTACTCCGAATGCACCTGCGTTGCGATCTGTTCGGCTGTGGCGCACCACGATTCGTTGATCGGGGTCGTTACGTCAACGTCACGATCGAGGACGACCCCGAGCAGGTGCGACCAACTACGCGGGACGACGTTCACCACGCCGTAGCCGCCTCCGCCGACCGCGATCCACCTACCGTCGCAATACTTCTCGGCCAGGTCGCGCATCGCGATCATCGCGGCGCGCTGCCCGTCGACGGTCAGCGACAGGTCGGTCAACGGATCGGCGCGATGGCTGTCGGCGCCGCACTGGCTGATGATGATCTGTGGCTTGAACTCGGCGATCAGCGACGGAACGACCGCATGGAAGGCGCGCAGCCACAACCGGTCCTGCGTGTCGGGCATCAGGGCGATGTTGACCGCGGAACCCTCCGCGCCGTCGTCGCCGACCTCGGTCGGCCAGCCCGTTCCCGGCCACAACGTCGCCGGATGCTGGTGCAGCGACACCGTCATCACGCGCGGGTCGGACGCGAACGCCACCTGCACGCCGTCACCGTGGTGCGCGTCGATGTCGATGTAGGCGATGCGGTCGAAGCCGTTCTCGAGCAGCCAGTGAATGGCCACCGCGCAGTCGTTGTAGATGCAGAATCCGGCAGCCCGCGACCGCATCGCGTGGTGCATCCCGCCGCCGATATTGACTGCTCGACGCACCGCCCCGGAACCGACCGCCTGCGCCGCCGCCAACGTTCCGCCGACCAACAGCCGTGCCGCCTCGTGCATTCCGTCGAACACCGGATTGTCGGAGTCGCCGAGACCGAACAGACGCTCGAGAAGCGGTCCCGACAGCGACGCCGTCCCCGATCCGACAGCACGCACCGCGTCGATGTAGTCCTGACTGTGGACGACGGTCAGCGCATCATCGCCGATCGCAAGTGGTTCGGCGACGTCGACATCGTCGAGCACTCCGAGGCTCTGCGCGAGCGTCATCGTCAGCGCCAAGCGCACGGGATTCATCGGGTGGGTGTGTGCCCAGCGATACGAGAGGAACTCCTCGCTCCAGATCACTGCCGCGCTCATTGATGTCTCCACGCACTACGCACACGACCAAGGCTAGTGCCTCGCCGCGCGGGCCGGACGCGTTCGGCATGTGACGAGGCAGTCTCGAACGCAGGTCAAGGTACTCTTGTAAAGACGGAAGGGACTGGCTCAAGTGAACGATCTGGTTGATACCACCGAGATGTACCTCCGGACGATCTACGACCTCGAAGAAGAGGGAATCGTCCCACTGCGCGCACGCATCGCCGAACGACTCGAGCAGAGCGGACCGACTGTGTCTCAGACAGTCGCGCGTATGGAACGTGACGGACTGTTGCGCGTCGCGGGCGACCGGCACCTCGAGCTGACCGACAAGGGTCGCGCCCTCGCGGTCGCCGTGATGCGCAAGCATCGTCTCGCCGAGCGGCTGCTCGTCGACGTGATCGGCATGCCCTGGGACGAGGTCCACGAGGAAGCGTGCCGTTGGGAGCATGTCATGAGCGAGAACGTCGAGCGCCGTCTCCTCGCCGTGCTCGACAACCCGACGACCTCGCCATATGGCAACCCGATACCCGGCCTGGAAGAGCTCGGCGTCGAGACGACGACGTCCACCGGTGAGGCCGCTCGCCTGTCCGACCTCCCGCAGGGTGAGGCGGTTGCGGTGATCGTGCGTCGACTCTCCGAGCACGCGCAGTCGGATACAGAGCTGATCGCGGCGCTGCGCGAGGCGGGCGTCGTCCCGAACGCACGCGTGACAGTGACCTGCACGCCGCAGAAGGTGGAGATCAGCACGCCAGGACACGCCGGACTGACACTGTCTCCGGAGATGGCCCACTCGCTGTTCGTCGAAAAGGTCTGAGCGACAACACAATTCGGAGCAACACGTCAACCCGCATCGCGCAGGGTTGCGTGCGGCAAGACCAGGCCGAGCTCCGCTGCCGCGTCGTACGAGTCACCGATGAGGTGCCACAGGTTGTCCGGACGTAATCCGTTGCGCAGCGAGTGGTCGAGGAGTTGTGCGAGCTTCCAGTTGCAGTCGGCGTCGCGCGCGACGTCGAGCGCCACACCTGCGAAACTCCCCTCACCTGCGATGTAGTGCAGATGCGCGAGGAGTGTTGCAGCGCTGGCTCGTCCGGTACCGGTCAACCGTCGGGTCAGTTCACGCCACAACATCTCGGCACCTGAGCGAAGATCTGTGACCGCGAATGCCAGGGCCGCATCGCGAACCCGAACGTCGCAGATCGCGCGTTCGAGTTCGGCAACCCGCTCGCACGAGTAGTAGTCGGACTCCATCACGACCGCCTCGTAGATCGCTACCAGGAGTTCCTGTGGTGGTTCGTCATCGAAGCGGCCGTCGTCGGCGATGGTGCTGCAGGAGCCGTCGTCGCAATGAGGCGTCGGAGCGAGCATCGCTGCGATCTCCGCGCGGTTCGCCATGAGGAAGCGCCCTGAATGCACGGCACCGGACACCGCGGTCGGCGAGATCCGAGGGTCGGTGAGCACCCCGCAGTGCCTCAACGACTGCGCCGACAGCGCAGCGCCGTGCTCCCAGATCTGCGTCCACGGCTCCCCCTCGGCGAAGCGACTGCACACGTAGCCGCGACCAATGCCTCCGCACAGTCGCATCCGCCGATCGACTTTCGACAGAATCTGCTCATACGTGCGGGTATCAAGTTCGAAGCGGTCATCACCGATGACCGCGATGAGGTCGGCGCTGCCGTAGCCCTGAAATATTCGCGCCAGATTGTCGATCTCGTTGAGCATCGGCCGCGCCGGTGAGCCGTCGGGGGCAAGGTCGAGATCGAGCCGTACGGACGCCTGGACCGTGCGTCCGTCCGGCGCGAGTGCCAGGAGCACGAGCGAGCGCTCGGGAATGAACCCGAAGAAGCCAGGGATAGCGGTGAGCAGCGCGGAGACGGTCCGGATCGGCCCGTTCGACGAATCGTTTCGAAGTGACATGTCGAACATCTTGGGTTCACCCGGAGACGCCCGAACCCGCGAGAAGCTCCGATGACCGACGTTGTGCACACCCTCGGACGGGTGCACAAACTCACGAACCGAAAGCCGCCCGCAACGCCTTCTCGAACAGAGCTCCGAGCTGACCCTTCGCCTCGGAACTGATGTCACCCGCTGATGGCCACCGGTATTGGCAGTACACGCGCACCGTGCCCTGCTGTCCGATGTAGGTCATCGTGCGCGCCAAGAGCGGCGCCTGGTCGCCACCGGTCTCGACAGTCCGCAGGACGGCAGCGGTATCGACCCCGGCAGGATGTTCGGGGGCGTCGGACACCCTTGTCTGCACCTTGCTCGTCGCCGTCGTCGCGTTGCCGGTGGTCGCTCGAGGACACGCACGCGCCTGATCGACCACCGTGCTCAACGCGTCATCGACTCCGACGACGGCGGAGGTGAAGGACGCACGGTCGGCTTCGACGATTCCCAGATAGACGACGGCTCCGTCGGAGCCGACCGCCGCGGGCTGACACGCGGGTGGATCGTAGGGCGAGTTGGCTGGTCGGCCGATGAGGTCGCCGATCGCGTATGCGACGGAGTTCTGCGGAACGCGGGTAGCACCCGAAACCGGGAAATCGGCTGCGGTGACCGATCGCGAGGAGAGATCGGCAGTGTTCTGCGTCGCATCACCTTCGACCGAACACGACGCCACGAGAAAAGCCGCGGCCAACCCCATCACCACACCGACACTGCGTACACCCACGAACTTCGACTGTGCCACCGCAAGGCCGAGGCACCGGTCACGACACTCCGACGGTCTCCAGATCATGTCGGGGAATCGAGAGGTGGGCGCGGTTGTTGAACACACAAAGATTCGCTAACACACAAGGATCCGCTGCAAGAACAACACAGATGCGTCACGCGGACGCTCGACGAGCGGCACCGATTGGTCACGAGTGGTGTGGATGCGGGACAATTCGACGAACAGGTAGGACAGGCACGTGCCGATCTTCAAGAGGAGGGACGACATGGATTCCAATCCGGACGAGGGCCGTCAGCTCTTCGAGCTCGCCTTCCCCGCTCCCCAGGTCTCCGACGCCACGGGGACCGGCCCCGTACTCATCCACGCGCTCGACGGCTTCGCCGACGCGGGACATGCCGTGGCGCTCGCCGCGCAGAACCTTCGCGACTCGCTCGAGTCCGAGGTGGTCGCGACCTTCGACAACGACGAGCTGATGGACTATCGCTCGCGCCGACCGACGATCACCTTCAGCGGCGAGACCTTCACCGACGTGGAGATGCCCACCCTGACGCTGCACGCGATCCGCGACAACGCTGGTAAGCCGTTCCTCCTGCTGTCGGGCTCGGAGCCGGACCTGCGGTGGGAGCAGTTCACCGAATCCATTCGACGCCTCGCCGACCATTTCCGGGTCACCGACGTCATCGGTCTCAACGCCATCCCGATGGCCGTTCCGCACACCCGCCCGTCGTCGTTGACCGCGCACGGCAACGAGCCCGAATCGTTGGGCGACCTGCCCACGTGGGGTTCGCAGATGAAGCTCCCCGCGAGTGCGTCGATGCTCCTGGAGTTGCGCCTTGGCCAGGGCGGACGACGCACCTCGGGACTGTCGGTACACGTGCCGCACTACCTCTCCCAGACCGATTACCCGGCTGCGTCAGCGCGCCTGCTCGAGGCGGTGTCGGGACTGACCGGACTCGAATTGCCCACCGGCGCACTCGAATCCGCGGCGGCCGCGGTCCGCGAGCAGGTCGACGCCGAGGTGTCGGGCAACGGTGAGATCGAATCCGTCGTCGCGGCGCTCGAGGCGCAGTACGACAGCTTCACCGAGGCACAGACGCAGCGCGCATCTCTGCTCGCCGCCGACGAACCGCTGCCCAGCGGCGACGAACTCGGTGCTGAACTCGAGCGGTTCCTGGCGGAACAATCGCGTGGCGACGTCGATCCGGACGGCACCGGAGACCTCCACGACGGGGACGGCAACGGCGGTTCGTCATCGCCGAACTGATCGACGAGTCCGTGTCCGGGTCAGCGACGACGCTGACCCCCGTCGCCGACGACGACGCCGCATTCGACACGTTCACCGGATGGTGGGCCGACCGCGGCATCGACCTGTACCCGCATCAGGAGGAGTCGCTGCTCGAGTTGATCTCGGGTAACAACGTCATCCTCGCCACACCGACCGGTTCGGGGAAGTCGCTCGTCGCGTCGGGCGCCATCTACTTCGCCCGGTGTCGGGGTCAGCGCGCGTTCTACACCGCGCCGATCAAGGCACTGGTCAGCGAGAAGTTCTTCGATCTGTGCGCGCAGTTCGGGGCCGACCAGGTCGGCCTGATGACCGGCGACGCGTCGGTCAACTCCACTGCTCCGATCATCTGCGCGACCGCCGAGATCGTCGCGAACCTCGCACTTCGCGACGGTCCGGACAGCGATATCGGCGTCCTCGTCTCCGACGAGTTCCACTTCTACGGCGAGTCCGATCGCGGATGGGCGTGGGAAGTCCCGCTGATCGAGCTTCCGCACACGCAATTCCTCCTGATGTCGGCGACGCTCGGCGACATCAGCTTCTTCGTCGACGACCTGTCGCGACGCACCGGCCGCACCACCACCGCGGTCACCGGAACCCATCGACCGGTCCCCCTCGAATACACGTATGCGATGACACCCATCCACGAGACGATCGAGGGACTCATCGACGCGGGTCGGGCACCGATCTATGTCGTGCATTTCACCCAAGCAGCAGCCGTCGAGCGCGCGCAGGCACTCCTGTCGGCACGAATCACCACCAAGGAGGAAAAGGCTCAGATCGCCGAGGCCATCGGCGACTTCCGCTTCTCCACCGGATTCGGCTCCACCCTGTCCAAGCTGCTCCGCGCCGGCATCGGGGTCCACCACGCAGGCATGTTGCCGCGCTACCGACGTCTCGTCGAACGCCTTGCACAGCAGGGACTTCTCAAGGTCATCGCCGGTACCGACACCCTCGGGGTCGGCATCAACGTGCCCATCCGTACCGTCCTGTTCGCCGGTCTGAGCAAATACGACGGCACGCGCGTACGTCGTCTGCGAGCGCGCGAGTTCCACCAGATCGCCGGCCGCGCAGGGCGAGCGGGCTTCGACACCATCGGCTACGTCGTCGCGCAGGCACCCGAGCACGACGTCGAGAACGCCCGCGCAGTCGCCAAGGCGGGCGACGACCCGAAGAAGCTCCGAAAGCTGGTGCGCAAGAAGCCACCCGAGGGTTTCGTGTCCTGGGGCGAGAAGACGTTCCTGCAACTCGTCGACGCACCCGATGAGCCGTTGCGCTCGCACTTCCGCATGACGACGGCGATGTTGCTCGAAGTGCTCGGCCGGCCCGGAGATTGCTTCGCGGCCACGCGACATCTGTTGGAGGACAACCATCTTCCACGCAATCGACAACTGGGACAGATCCGCCACACCATTCGTCTCTACCGTGACCTGCGCGACGCGGGCATCGTGGTGCAACTACCCGAACCCGACGACGCCGGCCGATACGTCGCGCTGAGCGTCGACATGCCCGAGAACTTCGCACTCACCAACCCGCTGTCGGCATTCGCGCTCGCCGCATTCGAGCTACTCGATCCGGACTCGTCGACCTATGCGCTCGACGTCGTCTCGATCCTCGAGTCCACTCTCGACGATCCCCGCCCGGTGCTGATGGCACAGCGCAAGGAAGCGCGCGACGCGGCGATCGCCGAGATGAAAGCCGACGGCGTCGAGTACGAGGAACGCATGGCGCGTCTCGAGGAGATCACCTGGCCGCAACCGCTCGCGGAGGAGATCGACTACGCCTTCAGCGTCTACCGTCGCACCCACCCTTGGATCGCGGGATTTCCACCGTCGCCGAAGTCGGTTCTCCGGCTCATGCTCGAGCGAGCGATGACGTTCACCGAACTGATTTCTGCCTACGGTCTCGCCCGCAGCGAAGGAGTGGTACTGCGGTACCTATCCGACTGCTATCGCGTGTTGCGCCAAGGCGTTCCGACCACGGTCTTGACCGACGAGATCGCCGAACTGACCGAACGCGTCGGCGACATGGTGCGCGACGTCGACTCAAGTCTTCTCGACGAGTGGGAAGAGTTGGCCCGCACCGCCGCCGCCGACGCCCTCGCCGAGGAACACTGACCGAATCGCTCTCACACGGCGGGAGTTTTCTCCACGCGCACCGCGCCCGTCTGTTCGACAAGACCGGCGATGATGGACGCCAGTCGCCGATACGACTCGCCCCTGCCCGACGACTCGCGGTAGACCAGCCCGATTCGACGCCCCGGCCGCGGCGTCGTGAACGTCGCGGTCGCGAGGTCGCCGCCCGCGGTTTCGGCGGCAACGGCGGTCCCTGGGATCAGCGTGACGCCCAGACCACCTTCGACGCACTGCACCGCGGTCGCCAACGAGGCGGCACGGGTGTGCCCGATGTCTGCGCGGACACCCGCGAGTCGGCACACCTCGAGTGCCTGGTCACGCAGGCAGTGCCCTTCGTCGAGCAGCAGGAGCGGAAGGTCGGCGAGCGAACTCGGGTCGACGCGCTTACGTCCGGCCAGCGGATGATCGGACGGCAGTGCCAGCACGAAATCCTCGGCGTACATCGGTATCTCGGCAAGGCCGGGCACGTCGGCGGGTAGCGCGAGGCACGCGGCGTCGAGTGATCCCTCACGTAACTGCGCCACCAGTCGCGCCGTCTGGTCCTCGACGACCCGCAAAGCGAGAGAGGGCAATTCGGCGGCGAGCCCGCGCAGTACGGTCGGCAGAACGTATGGCGCGACCGTCGGGATCAGGCCGAGTCGCAGAGTACCGGCAAGCGGATCGTCGGAACCCGCGGAGGCAGAGAGGAATTCGTCGACGGCGTCGGTCACCGCGATCGCTTTGGGCAGGAGCATCTCGCCCTCCGGCGTCAGGAAGACACGCCGCGTTGTACGTTCGATGAGTTGCTTGCCCAACCCGGCCTCGAGGCCGGCGAGTGCTTGCGACAGAGATGGCTGACTGACACCGAGTTCCGTTGCCGCAGCGCCGAAATGACGTTTACGAGCGAGTGCGACGAACGCCCGCAGACCTGCCACGGACGGCTGATAACTTTTATCACTCATGCCTATCAGTCTAGTGCTAATCATCACGTTTCGCTTTTGGTGGCTTTTCGGCAGAATTGAGAGGCAACTGCAGAACGTGAGTTCGCGCGCCACCCACGAACGCAATCGACACGAAGGAGCGAAAACACACATGGCTCTTCTGACCATCGGAGACCAGTTCCCCGCCTACAACCTGACGGCGGTCATCGGAGGCGACCTGAGCAAGGTGGACGCCCAGCAGCCCGACGACTACTTCACCCAGGTGTCGAGCGACGATCACCCCGGCAAGTGGCGCATCGTCTTCTTCTGGCCCAAGGACTTCACGTTCGTGTGCCCGACCGAGATCGCCGCTTTCGGAAAGCTGAACGGCGAGTTCGCCGATCGCGACGCCCAGGTCCTCGGCGCGTCCGTCGACAACGAGTTCGTCCACTTCCAGTGGCGTGCACAGCACGAGGACCTCAAGACCCTCCCCTTCCCGATGCTGAGCGACCTCAAGCGTGAGCTCGCCACCGCCGCAGGCGTTCTCAACGCCGATGGCGTCGCCGATCGCGCGACCTTCATCATCGACCCCAACAACGAGATCCAGTTCGTCTCGGTGACGGCCGGTTCCGTCGGCCGCAACGTCGACGAGGTGCTGCGTGTTCTCGACGCACTGCAGTCCGACGAGCTGTGCGCCTGCAACTGGAAGAAGGGCGATCCGACCATCGACGCCGGCGAGCTCCTCACCGCAAGCGTCTGAGAGGAATCGGCATGAGCATCGACAATCTCAAGGAAGCCCTCCCCGAGTACGCCAAGGACCTCAAGCTCAATCTGAGTTCGCTGGCGCGTTCGACCGAGCTCTCCGAGCAGCAGCTCTGGGGCACCTTCCTCGCGTCGGCTGCGGCATCTCGCAACGCGAAGGTGCTGGCCGAGGTCTCCGAGGAAGCAGCCGACACCCTCTCGGCCGAGGCCTACAACGCGGCGCTGGGCGCGGCGTCGATCATGGGCATGAACAATGTCGCGTACCGCGCCAAGAGTTTTCTCGGCGACGACTACACCCAGGTGCGCATGGGTCTGCGGATGAACATCATCGGCAACCCCGGCGTCGACAAGACCGATTTCGAGCTGTGGAGCCTCGCCGTGTCGACCATCAACGGTTGCCACGACTGCACCGCAGCACACGCGAAGGTCGTCCGTGATGGCGGCCTGACCAAGGAACAGGTCTGGGAGGCCGTCAAGGTCGCCGCGACGATTACCGGTGTGGCGCAAGCCATTACCACCACCGAGGTGCTGGCGAACGCCTGATCTATCACCCCACTGCACTGCCCCGGTCTCACGAGACCGGGGCAGTGTGCTGTTCGGGTCAGCTGCCGACCACACCGACCCTGGCGGCGGCGTCGAGTCGTGCGAGCTTCTCGGCGCTGCCGGTGCCCTCGACAGGCTGGTATACCACGACCCTCTGGCCCCGCGCACCGGCGACTTCGAGAGTGTCCCAACGTAATTCGACGACGCCGACGTCGGCGAGCACTATCCGCTTGGCGCCGCTGGACTTCACCTGAACCTCGTTGCGCGCCCAGATCTCGGCGAACAACGGGCTGTGCAGCGAGAGTTCGCCCACGAGGTCGCGCAGACGCGGATGATCAATGTCTGCTCCGGTGAGCGATCGCAGGTTGGCGACGGTCTCGGCCGCCAGCAACCCGTAATCGGGATAAATCGACGGAGCGTGCGAATCAAGAAAGAGCTTGCGCAACATGTTGTCTCCGGGCACGGTCCCGATCGCCTGATGAAGTGCTGCTCCTGCGTCGTTTATCGCGAGGAGGTCCATGAACCGATTCATCACGATCGCAGGCTGCTGCCATTGAGCCATCAAGACTCGTATCGGTTCGACCACCTCATGATCGGCGAAGTCGACGTCGATGCGCACATCGGCGAGTGCGGCGAGATGCTCACGCTCGGCATCATCGAGTCCGAGTACATCGGCCAGCGAGGCCACGACCGCAGCCGACGGATTGCGGTCGCGTCCACGTTCGAGCCGCACAAGGTATTCGACGCTGATGCCGGCGAGACTGGCAACCTCCTCACGACGCAGACCGGGCGTACGCCGCGGGCCGACCGTCCGCAGACCGAGCGTCGTAGGGTCGACGCGCTCGCGGCGGGCGCGCAGGAACTCTCCGAGTGCGGTCATAGCGAAAGTCTAGGCTCGCAGCGATCGACAGCCAGGTAGTGCGAGGACCCCTCACGACGCGGTCTGTTCGTGCCGTCCGAGCCGCTCGATCCTTGTACTCATGACACAAGAAGCCCAGACACAAGAAGCACTCGCACAAAATGAGAACACCGCAACTCTCGACGGCCGTATCGCGGTGGTGACCGGGGCGGGCACGGGTATCGGCGCCGCGACGGCAAGGACGCTGGCGGCGCGCGGAGCACACGTCGCGCTGCTCGGTCGTCGAATCGACAAGCTCACCGCGGTCGCTGACGAATTCGACGGCCTCGCCCTCGCGACGGACGTCAGTGACGCCCGTGCCGTCGCCGCAGCGTTCGAGGAGGTGACGCGGCGCATCGGCGCACCCGATCTCGTCGTCGCCAACGCCGGTGCGATGCTCGCGGCGCCGTTCGACGACGCCGAGCGCGAGGAGTGGCGTCGAATGCTCGATGTGAACGTGATGGGCGTGCTCGACACCGCTCGCGCCGCCATCCCGGGCTTGCGCGCGGCCGCGGCGGACGGACGATCCGCCGACCTCGTGCTGATCAGTTCGATTGGCGCGCACATCGTGCTACCGACGTACGCGGTCTACACGGCGACGAAGGCCGCCGTCTCGCACCTCACACGAACGCTCCGAGCAGAACTGGGCCCCAACGGTATCCGCGTGCGGGCCATCGAACCGGGAATGACGGAGTCAGACCTCGGCCACGACATGACCTACCCGGGTTCGAAGGAGTTCCTGGCCGGGTTCGCCGTACAGAACCCGCCGATCCCCGCCGCCGCGATCGCGGAGGCGGTCGCCTGGTCGGTATCGCTTCCGGCTGCGGTCAACGCCGCGTCGATCGAGGTCTTGCCGACGGCACAGGGCTGACCGACCGGCCCGGCTCTTGACCGGCCGGCGCAGCTTGTGACCGACTCAGCCCAGCGCTGCGCCGATACGGTCGGCCAGCTCGCCGACCTCGGCGGTCGTCATCACGAACGACGGTGACACCTGCAGCGCACCCTGACCTGCGGCGCGAGTGCTCACGCCGTGCTTGCGCAGAGCACCGACGGCTGCGGGCGCCTGCGCCGGGTCTGCGAGTTGGACGGCCGTGACCACACCGAGTCCGGTGCGCACCTCCGACACCGCGTCGAGGTCGGCGAGCGGCGCGAGCTTGTCTGCCAGATCGCCCTCGAGCCTTGCCGCCTCGGCAAGGAGTCCCTCCCGCTCGATGATGTCGAGATTGGCCATCGCGGCTGCCGCAGCTCCCGCGTGGCCGCCATAGGTGTAACCGTGACGCCACCAGACACCACCGGCGTAGAAGGGTTCGGCGACACGCGGCGCGATGAAGACCGCACCCATCGGGACGTACCCCGACGTCAAGCCCTTGGCTGTGGTCATCATGTCGGGTTGGAGATCGAAGCGTGCCGAAGCGAACCAGCTCTCGCCTCCGATACGGCCGAAGCCCGTCACCACCTCGTCGGCGACGAACAGCACATCGTTGTCGCGGCAGATCTGTCGGACCTCGGCCAGATAGCCCTCGGGCGGAAGGTAGATGCCGCCTGCACCGATGATCGGCTCGCAGAAGAACGCGGCAACCTTGTCGGCACCGACCCGTTCGATCAGTCCGAGCAGGCTCTTGGCGTCGTCCCACTCGACGGTCTGGGCGTCGGGCATCAGGGTTCCGTAGCCGTCGTGGTTACCGGGGATGCCCGCGAGTGAGGTGCCCGCGACATGCATGCCGTGGTAGGCCTTGGTACGGCCGACGATCATCGTCTTCTCCGGCTTGCCGACCTCCATCCAGTAACGCCGCGCGAGTTTCGCCGCAGTGTCGATCGAGTCGCTTCCGCCGGAGGTGAAGAAGATCTTGCTCCCGGGAACCGGCGCGATCGTTGCGAGCCGATCGGCAAGTGCGTCGGTGACATCCGCGGTGAGATCCCCGAATCCCGAGTAATGCGCGAGCGTCGAAAGCTGATCGGCCACCGCCTGCGCGACCTCGGTGCGCCCGTGACCGATATTGGTGAACCAGAGACCAGCGGTGGCGTCGAGATACTCGTTGCCATCGCGGTCCCACACGCGGGTGCCCTCACCCCGCGTGACCACAAACGGGCCGCTTGCGCTGACCGACCCCATATCGGCGAATCCGTGCCACAGTGAACCTGACATGCGCTCAATGATGCCCGGCGGCATCGCGGTCAGGGCACTCAGGGTCAGGTCAGCGCGCCCAGGGTCACCCTCTGGATCATCGGTCCGAGGTCACACTGCGTTGACCCATGCGTCGACACATATCCTTGAGTGATCATGTCCGTCTCCCCCGAATCACAGCCCAGCGAGTCCACCGCCGAGGCGACGCAACCCACTCCGACGGACCAACGCTCACTTCGACGCCGGCTCGCCGACCTGACGATCGTCGACCAACACCGCCTTCGACGCCGCGTCGACAAGCTCGGTGCATCGTCGAACGCGGATGCGGTGGCGGCACTCTCGCGCGACATCGACGCCGCATCACGACGCGTCGAGCGTCGTCGAGCAGCCGTCCCGGTATTGGAGTTTCCACCGGAGCTGCCGGTGTCGGAGGCCCGCGACGAGATCGCCGCCGCGATCGCCGCTCACCAGGTCGTCGTGATCGCGGGTGAAACCGGGTCGGGCAAGACCACACAGCTTCCCAAGATCTGCCTGGAGCTCGGCCGAGGCGTGCGCGGCGCCATCGGTCACACCCAGCCGAGGCGTATCGCCGCCAGTTCCGTGGCGCGACGTATCGCCGACGAGACCAACACCGAGATCGGCGACGCCGTGGGGTATTCGGTCAGGTTCTCCGACCGCTCCGGCGCCGACACCCTCGTGAAGGTGATGACCGACGGCATCCTGCTCCGCGAGATCGCCACCGATCCGATGCTGCGCGCCTACGACACGCTGATCATCGACGAGGCGCACGAACGAAGCCTCAACATCGATTTCATCCTCGGCTACCTGCACCGACTGCTCCCCCGTCGCCCCGACCTGAAACTCATCATCACCTCGGCCACGATCGAACCCGACAGGTTCGCGCGGCATTTCACCACGCCCGACGCCGAGGTCCCCGTCCTCGAGGTGTCGGGGCGGGCATACCCCGTTGACGTCCGCTACCGCCCGCTCCTCTCCTCCGACGGCCCCGACACCGGTGACGAGCGCGGTGGCGGCGAGCACGCCGACCTCGACCAGATCCAGGGCATCGACGCCGCCATCGACGAGTTGTGGGGACGCAGCAACGCCGGCGGCGACATCCTGGTGTTCCTGCCAACCGAACGTGACATCCGCGAGGCGGCGGACTCACTGTCCCGACGCGTCGCGGCAGGCGCCGAGGTGGTTCCGCTGTACGCACGATTGTCGATCGCCGAACAACAGAAGGTGTTCACACCGTCGCGCGGCAACCGAATCGTGTTGTCCACCAACGTCGCCGAGACGTCGCTGACCGTCCCGGGTATCCGCTACGTGATCGACACGGGCACCGCACGTATCTCGCGATACTCGGCGCGCACCAAGATCCATCGACTTCCGGTCGAACCGATCTCGCAGGCGAGCGCCCGCCAGCGCGCCGGGCGGTGCGGGCGAGTTGCCCCCGGCATCTGCATCCGCCTGTACAGCGAGGCCGATTTCGACGCCCGTCCCGCCTTCACCGACCCCGAGATCCTCCGCACCGATCTCGCGTCGGTCATCTTGCAGATGGCCTCGCTGCGGCTCGGCGACATTGCCGACTTCCCCTTCGTCCAACCTCCCGACGCACGCGGAATCCGCGACGGAATCGGGGTTCTCACCGAACTCGGCGCGATCACGACGACCGACAAGACCGACACCACCCCGCGGTTGACACCTGTCGGACGCACGATGTCGCGCATCCCGGTCGAGCCGAGGGTCGCGCGCATGCTGATCGCGGCACACGAATCCGGTTGTCTCGCCGACGTTCTGGTCATCGCTGCCGCACTGTCGATTCCCGACGTCCGCGAGCGACCCGGCGATCATCGCGAAGCCGCCGACGCAGCACACAAGCGGTTCGTCGTGCCCGGCTCGGACTTCATGGGCTACCTCACACTGTGGCGCTACCTCCAGGAGAAGCGACAAGAACTGTCCGGCAACCAGTTCCGCCGCACCTGCGAACGCGAGTTCCTCCACTACCTCCGCATCCGCGAATGGCAGGATCTGCACCGACAACTACGGCGCATCGTCGACGATCTCGGCTGGTCGACGAAGGACGCCGGGTCGTCGAAGGATTCTGGCGAGGCCGAGGCGTCGCACCGCACCGATGCGATCCACCAGGCGATACTGTCCGGCCTCCTGAGCAACATCGCCGCACGCAACGCCGAGGGTCGGGAGTACACAGGCGCACGCAACACGACCCTGATGATCTTCCCCGGCTCGTCACTCTCCAAGAAGCCGCCCGCGTTCCTGATGGCCGCCGAGATCCTGGAAACGTCCCGGCTTTTCGCGCACACCGTCGCGGGAATCGACCCGCTGTGGGCCGAACGACTCGCAGGCGACCTGGTCAAACGCACATACAGCGAGCCGCACTGGTCGTCGAAGCGCGGCGCCGCGATGGCATACGAACGCGCGACGCTCTACGGCGTCCCGCTGGTGGCTCGACGCCGCGTCGACTACGGCCCCATCGACCCTGCCGCCGCGCGTGACATGTTCATCCGGCACGCTCTCGTCGAAGGCGATTGGAAGACGAATCATCCGTTCTTCGAACGCAATCGAGCACTGCTGTCCGACGCCGCCGAGGTCGAACACCGCGCACGACGCCGCGACGTGGTGATCACCGAGGACCAACTGTTCGACTTCTACGACCATCGCATCGGCGCCGAGGTCACCTCGGCACGCCACTTCGACACCTGGTGGAAGAAGGCGCGCCGCGCCGACCAGACACTGCTCGACCTCACCCCGGAGGACGTCGCTGCCGACGTCCACGTCGCCGATGCCGACTATCCCGGGGAGTGGCAACAGGGCGATACCCGCTACCGCCTGCGATACCGATTCGAGCCCGGCGCACCCGATGACGGTGTGTCCGTACTCATTCCACGCCCGCTGTTGCGGCACGTGCGTCCTGCTGGTTTTGACTGGCTGGTCCCGGGGATGCGTAGCGAGCTCGCCACCGAGTTGATCAAGACGCTGCCCAAGACGATCCGCAAGACGATGGCGCCGGCCGGGCGATTCGCCGATCTCGCCCTGTCTCGTCTCACCCCGCGCCGCGAGCCGCTCATCAACGGCCTCGCGCGTGAGCTGTCGACGATCACCGGGCAGACGATTGCGGCCGACGACTTCGCTCCGGAGCGACTCCCCGCATACCTTCGCATGAACTTTGTCGTGATCGATGATCGAGAGGAGTCGGTCGCCACCGGCAAGTCCCTCGCCGAGCTCCGCCGACGCATCGAGGGTGAGGCGCCCGCGCCGACGCCGCGTCGGGTGTACACGACGTGGACGGCCGACGGAATCGGAACACTCGCCGAGTCGAGCATCGATACCGTTGCCGGACAACAGATCACGCGATATCCGTCACTCGAGGTCGTCGACGGAGCGCGCAACCGTGGGGTGGCACGGACGCTCGCGACGTCGGACGCCCAGCGGCGTGCGCAATTGCACGGTGCCGTCATCGAACTGCTCGACCACGCGATCCCGCCGCTCTCACGCAAGATCAGCGCCGGGCTCGACCCGGCCGGTCGGCTGGCACTGAGCCAGAGTCCCTATGCGTCACCCGACGCGCTGTATGCAGACTGCACCCGTCGGGCGATTCGCGACATCGCTCCCGCAGCATTCGATTTGGGATTAATCCGCACACCCTCCGCCTTCGACGAGCTCGTCTCGACACTGCGACCGCGCGTATCGGCTGCGGCGCCGGAGTATTTCGCTCTTGCTGTCGATGTGTTGCGTGAGGTTGCTCCCCTGCGTGCCGAGATCGACCGCCACTCGGGTCAAACAGCAGCCGACGACGTCGCCGAACAGTTCAACAACCTGGTCTTCGACGGATTCGTTCTCGCAACGGCACGCGAACACCTGCAGCACGTTCCGCGATACCTGACCGCCGCACGACAGCGCCTCGAGCAGCTTCCTGCCGCCGCGAACCGCGACCGCGAGGGAATGGCCGCCATCGACAGGGTCACCGAACGATGGAACCAGCGCCTGACACAGCTTCCCGAATCGCGCCGAGACATCGTCAGCGAGGAAGCTCAGTGGATCGTCGAGGAGCTGAGGGTGAGCCTCTTTGCCCAGAAACTCGGTACCGCCTATCCCATTTCGGAGAAACGGGCGCTACGAGCTCTTGACCGACTCGGTTGACACCGGACCCGCCGGACTCGACGCAGCATCGACAGTGTCGTCGCGGGTGGCGGGCGTGTCGAGGTCGTCGGAGCCTTCGTGCGAACCGGTGAGGTTGCCCTGGAGGTCGTCGATCTCGCGTTGGAAGTCTTCGAGCGAATCGAACGACCGGTAGACCGAGGCGAAACGTAGGTACGCCACCTCGTCGAGGTCGCGGAGCGGGCCGAGGATGGCCAGACCGACCTCGTTGCTGGGGATCTCGGCCGAACCGGACGACCTCACCGCGTCTTCGACCTGCTGAGCCAACTGTGCGAGATCGTCTTCGTTCACGTGACGTCCCTGGCATGCGCGTCGTACCCCGCGCATCACCTTTTCTCTGCTGAACGGCTCGGTCACACCGTTTCGCTTCACGACTGCCAGAACAGCACTCTCGACTGTGGAGAACCGCCGCCCGCACTCGCTGCACGCGCGACGACGCCGGATCGCCTGCCCCTCATCGGCGACACGCGAATCGACGACCTTGGTGTCTTCGTTCTTACAAAACGGGCAGCGCATGTAGTCCTCGTGCAAATCTCGGGACGCAGCGGCTCCGTCGGTCTGGCTCGGTCCGATCGTCTGACGACCGGCGGGAGCGAGACCGCAGCGGTGACCGTGTCGGTTTCCGACTGGACCCTGTGACATCGAGAATACCGCCAGCGCTCAGCGGTACGCGGGTGTGACAAGCGGTTGGCCAACGCGCAGCCCACTCGACGGCAGATCGTTGAGGTCGATGATCTCGTCGATGACGGTCTGACGCGGCACATCAGGCGCAACGCGTGCCGCGATCGAGCTCAGCGATTCGCCGGAACGCACGTGGACCACCTGTGTCGAGGTCGAGGACGGCATGCTCGCCCGCTGGTAGTCGGCGCCGACGGTCCCGACCACCCACACGGTCAGTGCCAACCCGACTCCCGCGAGCACCGCCAAGACCGCTGCTCGGCGCCGACGGGCCGCCACCAGCTCGCCGACGCCACCGGCGCATCGCGTGCCTGCAGGCCGCGTTGAGGTGCCGTGATCGAACGCGATCCGACGCCGAGGCCGCGGCGCGACGTCTGCGCCGGCGGTCCGTCGGGACTCAGTCGTTCGAACGCGACCCGCCACACGTAGCTCGTCGCTACGCGCGGGATTCGACGGTGCACGTCCACTGACCACCGTGGCGCGGTGAACTCGGGGACGCGTCGTCGATGCAGGTCGCGGCGTTGCAGATCGGGTGGTCGGCGGTGTTGCCGCGGATGCACTCGACGTGCTGGGAATCGTGCGGGTCACCGGGTTGGTCATCAAGCTGGTCATCGCTACCTCCAATGGTCGATCAAGCGTTCGATGAACTGATGTTCGAGTTCTACCAGAGGGGTCCGACAAAGTCCTGCGACACGTCGAACAAATGTTTGATGTTGTCAGTGGCCTCCGCTACTGTCGGCGCCAGACGATGGAAGAAAAGACGCACACCACCCCGCTTCACAACAGCACCCGGTTCACAACAGCACCCGCTTCACACATCAGGAAGGACGGAACCGATGACAGAGAAGTCACGACGCGGCCCGTCGTCGCCCAAGGGCAACGGTCGCAGCGTCGAAGGCAAGAAGAGTGGAGGCGGCGAGGAGGCACCGATCCATCCGGCCGTCGCCGAGGCAACACTCACCGATCGCCAGCGTGGCGTCCTCGATGTGATCCGAAAGTCGGTGCGCGAGCGCGGATATCCGCCGAGCATCCGAGAGATCGGCGACGCCGTCGGCCTCACGTCCACGTCATCGGTCGCACACCAGTTGCGCACCCTCGAGCGCAAGGGCCTGTTGAAGCGCGACGCCAACCGTCCGCGGGCGGTCAACGTCTCCGAGGCTCCCGACGCACATCACTCCGATGCCATCAACGGAGATCTCCCGACCCCCACGTTCGTTCCGGTACTCGGCCGTATCGCGGCGGGCGGTCCGATTCTCGCGGAGGAGGCGGTCGAAGACGTCTTCCCGCTTCCGCGTGAGCTCGTCGGTGAGGGCTCGTTGTTCCTGCTCCGCGTCGTCGGCGAATCGATGATCGACGCCGCGATCTGCGACGGCGACTGGGTTGTCGTGCGGCAGCAGAATGTCGCCGACAACGGCGACATCGTCGCAGCGATGATCGACGGCGAGGCGACGGTGAAGACCTTCAAGCGTAAAGACGGTCACGTCTGGCTGATGCCGCACAATCCGCTCTTCGATCCGATCCCCGGAGACGACGCCGCCATCCTCGGCAAAGTCGTCACGGTGATGCGCCGGGTCTGATGCGCCGAACGGGCCCCGCAAGTCGTTGACCGGCGGGGTCTGTGTCAGCCGACGAGTTGCTCGGCGGCTGCGCGTCGGGCGAGTGCCGGACTCGAGGTGGCAAGTGCGGCAGCGGCGGCAGCCCGGCACTGCTCCATCGTCACCGTCGACAGCTTCGCCCCGACTGCGGGCGTCGCCGCCGGAGCCGCCGACAGCGAGGTGACTCCGAGCCCGACGAGCACACATGCGAGCGACGGGTCGGCCGCGGCCTCGCCACAGACTCCGACGGGTTTGCCCTGCTGGGCGCCGGCGGTCGCAACCTGCGAGATGAGTGCGAGCACCGCCGGTTGCCACGGGTCGGTCAGTTCAGCGAGTTCTGCCGACATCCGGTCGGCGGCCATCGTGTACTGGGTGAGGTCGTTGGTTCCGATCGACACGAAGTCGACCTCGGCCAGAATCGCCGGCGCCAGGATCGCCGCTGCCGGGATCTCGATCATCACACCGGCCGTCAGGCCACGCTGACGGACTAGTTCGGCGAACTGTGCGGCCTCCGCGGCCGTGGCGATCATCGGTGCCATGACCCACGGCGTCGTGCCGGACTCCTCTGCCGCGCGAGCGACCGCGTCGAGCTGAGTTCGCACGATGTCGGGGTGGTCGTCGCCGATGCGGTTGCCGCGTACGCCGAGTGCGGGATTCGCCTCGTCCGGGTGCTCGATGAAGGCCAGCGGCTTGTCCGAACCGGCGTCGAGCGTTCTGATGACAACTTTTTGGCCCGCGAACGCCTCGAACACATCGCGGTACAGCCGCGTCTGCTCGTCCACATCGGGCTCATCCGCCCTGTCGAGAAACGCCAACTCGGTGCGGAACAGCCCGATGCCCTCGACTGGTGCATCGGCAGCGCTGCGCGCGGAGACGCCGTCGGCAACATTCGCGAGTATGGCGACTGCGGTGCCGTCGGCAGTCCGGCCAGGGCCACGCCACGCAGCAACAAGCGCGGCCTCCGCAACGCTGCGCTCGACGAGTTCACGCGCCTCGGACCCCTCTGGTTCGACGGTGATCGACCCAGCGCCTCCGTCGAGCAAAACCATTGTGCCGCTGGTGATCTCACTCAGTCGCGCCACAGCGACCACGCACGGGATGCCCAACTGCCGCGCGATGATGGCGGTATGACTGGTCGGTCCGCCGAGACGCGTGGCCAGCCCGACGATCACCGCGGGATCGAGCCCAGCGGTATCCGCGGGAGCGAGGTCGTCAGCGAAGAGAATCGACGGGTGACTCGGCGTCGGAATCCCCGGCTCCGGCTGGCCGAGCAACTCGGCGACCACTCGGTCACGAACGTCGTTGAGGTCGGTGATCCGCTCTGCCATCAACCCGCCGAGTTTGGCGAACATCTCGGAGAACTGCGCCGTGGCCGCGACCGCGGCGGCGGGCGCCGACGCGCCCTTCGCGACACGAGATTTCGCCGCACCGATCCATCCCCGATCCTCGGCCAACCCGGCGGTCGCAGCAAGGACCTCGGCCGCAGCTCCCGACGCGTGTGACGCGCGATGACGCAGCCTGCCCGCGACGACTGCCGCGGCGGCGACGAGGCGTTCCGCCTCCGCGTCCCGCTCGTCCTCGGCCAGAACGCGATCGGTGCCGAGTGACGTCTCGTCGTACGTGACGCGCCCACCCGGCCACAACACCGGCCCGTAGGCGAACCCTGCGACGACGGGTGTTCCCGACAACTCTCCTTGACCGTTCATGGTGACCCGATTCTCCGATACCAGGTGATTCTCCATTGCGTCTACTGCCTTCCGGGTCGATCGGCCGGGTGCGGTGATCTGTGAGGGATACCCAGCGTCGTGAATTTCTGTGATCAAAGTTACTCGAAACACTTGACTTGTCAACACACACGGGCGTAAACACAGATATATCAACATCGAATGCCACACAGAACCAAACTCACGATGATCCGCAGAAGCCAGATCCACAGCAGCCGGATCCACAGAACACAGACCCACAGCTGGTTCGCCGAAGCGCGAGCCACACCACAGATCGGAGTCGACAGGTGTACGCCGAAGAGCGACAGCGAGCAATAGCCGATCAGGTGCGCGCGCACGGCCGCGCATCCGTGACCGCTCTCGCCGACAGGTTCGACGTGACGAGCGAGACGGTGCGCCGCGACCTCGCGGTCCTCGAGCGCGCAGGTAGCGTGCAACGCGTCCACGGTGGAGCAGTCAAGGCCGGGACGGTCGAGGTAGTCAACGAGTTGGGACTCGACCAACGCGAGTCCTCCCACACCGCAGAGAAGGCCGCGATCGCACGCGCTGCGATACGGTTTCTGCCCTCGGACGGCGGATCGGTCATCTTCGACGCCGGAACCACCACCTACCAGGCCGCCAAGCTGCTGCCGGCGGATCGCAGGCTCACGGTGATCTCCACGAGCCTCCAGCTCGGGCAGGCACTCACCGCACACGAGCGGGCCACCCTACTCATGGTCGGCGGTCGAGTCCGCGGACTCACCCAGGCCGCAGTCGGAGCCGAGACCGTCGCAGCGCTGCGAAAGATGCGTGCTTCGGTTGCCTTCGTCGGCACCAACGGGATCAGTGAGGGCCACGGCCTGTCCACCCCCGACGCGGAGGAAGCCTCGGTCAAGTCGGCCATCGTCGCTGCCGCGCAGCGTGTCGTAGTGCTGGCCGACTCGTCAAAGATGGAACGCGAGGACTTCAGCTCGTTCGCTCCGCTCGACGAGGTGGATGTCCTGATCACCGACGACGGGATCGACCCCGAGTTCTCGGCGGCGCTCTCGGCACACGGCATCGAGGTCGTGATCGCATGATCCTCACAGTCACAGCCAACCCGAGTCTCGACCGCACCCTGGAGATCGCAGGACCGTTGATGAGGGGCGAGGTGCAACGCAGTACCTCCACTCGGGTCGAGCCGGGCGGCAAGGGAGTCAACGTGTCCCGCGTCGTCGCGGAAGCCGGCATCCCCACCGTCGCGGTACTACCCGCGCACGCCGACGACCCGCTGCTCACCGCCCTCGACGCGGTCGCACTGCCCTATCGCACGGTCGATATCGACGGCCAGATCCGCACCAACATCACGGTCGCCGAAAACGACGGGACAACCACGAAGATCAATGCGCCCGGCCACACCCTCACACCTGCTGAACTCGACGATCTGACAGCGCTCGTACTCGGCAGCGCCGAGGACGCGTCGTGGGTGGCACTGTGTGGCTCGCTTCCGCCGGGAGTTCCCGACGACTGGTATCGACGCATCTCCGATCGCCTCGTCACGAGCGGACGCCGCGTGGCGATCGACACGTCGGGCGCACCCCTGAGCGCAGCGATGTCGGGGCCCATCGACCTGATCAAACCCAACGACGAAGAACTCGCCGAGGTCAGTGGTATCGCCCCGGCCGAGCTGGCCGCTGCCATCGCCGCGGGCGACTACCTGCCCGTCGTGGCGGCATCGCGCACGCTGATCGCCACCACGCAGGGAGCGGTACTCGCGACCCTCGGTGCGGCGGGTGCGGTACTCACGACCGCCGAAGGCAGCTGGCTGGCCACTCCCCCGCCGATCGTGCCGCGCAGCACCGTCGGGGCAGGCGACGCGTCGCTGGCCGGATACCTCATCGCGTACACGGCAGGCGCCTCCGAACCCGACCGTCTCCGCACGGCAGTCGCCTACGGCTCGGCGGCCGCCGGACTGGCAGGGACGCAACCGCCGCTTCCAGCAAAGGTCGACGTCGACTCGGTCGATGTCGTCGAACTCTCGGGAGCCGCCCCGATCACGTGACCCCACAGCCTCCAGTCCCTGTACGCGAATCGCCACGAAGCTCACCGACCAGAACCGGAACACCCCCTCCGGCCGCACAGAAGTAGAAGGAAAACCCATGTCCGACAACATCATCACCGCAGCGACGGTGCATCTCGATGTCGACGCCGGCAGTGATCCCGCCGCCGTCATCACCTATCTCGCCGAGAATCTCGGCGAGGCCGGGCGCACGACCGATCCATCCGAACTGAGCCGCGCCGCGTTGGCCCGTGAGGCAAAGTCGGCAACCGGGCTACCCGGTGGGATCGCGATTCCGCACGCACGGGCCGCATCGGTCACCACTGCCAGCCTTGCGTTCGCCCGACTGTCCAACAAGGTGGACTTCGGGGCCCCCGACGGCCCGGCAGACCTGGTATTCCTCATCGCAGCACCCGAAGGCGCTGCGTCCGACCACATGAAGCTGCTGAGCTCGCTCGCACGAGCGCTCGTGCGTCCCGACTTCGTCGCCGCCCTCCGCGAGGCGCCGAGCGACGAGCGCGTCGTCGAACTCGTGGATGAGGCCATCAACCCTGCCCCGGCAGGCTCTCCGTCGACATCCGCCACGCCTGTGGCGAGCTCGGCCGCCGCTGCGGCGACCGCGTCGGCTGCAGGCGCGAAGACCGCGAAGACACTGAGTCCCGATTCGCAGAAGCGCCCCTCGATCGTCGCGATCACCGCGTGCCCCACCGGAATCGCACACACCTACATGGCCGCGGACGCACTCAAGTACGCCGCGGAGCGGGCAGGCGTGGACTTCCACGTCGAGCCGCAGGGATCGTCGGGCACCACGCCGTTCACCCCTGACGTCATCGCCGGTGCCGACGCCGTCATCTTCGCCACCGACGTCGGCGTGAAGGGCAAGAGCCGCTTCAGCGGAAAGCCGGTCATCGAGTCCGGGGTCAAGCGCGCCATCAACGAACCCGACAAGATGATTGCCGAGGCCGTCGAGGCGTCGCGCAATCCGCACGCCTCGCGCGTCGACGGGTCGGCAGACGACGGTGCCGGCGCAGCGGAGGGATCGGCATCGAGCCTGTCGTTCGGCAAGAAGATCCAGCAGGCACTCATGACCGGTGTCAGCTACATGATCCCGTTTGTCGCGGCAGGCGGACTGTTGATCGCGTTGGGCTTCCTGCTTGCCGGATACGAGATCGCCAACAAGACGCTCGATTCATCCAAAACCCTGTCCGATGGTGCCTACATCGCGCTGAACAACAGCCTCTGGGATCTACCCGCGGGCGGTCTCGGCCAGTACCTCGGCGGTGTCAGTTTCGCGATCGGCGCGCTCGCCATGAGCATGCTGGTACCTGTCCTTGCGGGTTACATCTCGTTCGCGATAGCCGACCGTCCCGGTATCGCACCCGGTTTCGTCGCAGGCCTGGTCTCGGTTGCTGTCGGCGCGAGTTTCATCGGAGGTCTGATCGGTGGACTCATCGCAGGCGCGGTGTGCCTCGCAATTTCCCGACTTCCGTTGCCGCAGTGGGCACGTGGACTCCAGCCGGTCATCATCATCCCGCTGTTCGGCAGCCTGATCGTCGGCGGTCTGATGTTCATGTTGCTCGGCAAGCCGCTCGCCTGGGTCACCACCCAGCTCACCGACGGTCTCAACAGCATGAGCGGCAGCTCCAAGATCGTCCTCGGCGTGGTCCTCGGACTCATGATGTGCTTCGACCTCGGCGGACCGGTCAACAAAGCCGCGTACCTCTTCGCCACCACCGGTCTCGCGATCGGCGACACACCCCAGCTCGAGATCATGGCAGCGGTCATGTGCGCAGGCATGGTTCCGCCGCTCGCGATGGCACTCGCCACCGTCATCCGCCCCGGACTGTTCACCGAGCCCGAGCGCGAAAACGGTAAGGCCGCTTGGTTCCTCGGCGCTGCATTCATCTCCGAGGGTGCGATCCCGTTCGCCGCGAAGGACCCGATCCGCGTGATTCCGTCGATGATGGCGGGCGGCGCACTCGCAGGCGCACTGATCATGGCCTTCGGAGTCACTCAGCGCGCTCCGCACGGCGGCATCTTCGTCTTCTTCACGATGAACCACTGGCTGCTCTTCCTCGCAGCACTTGCGGCAGGTACGGTCCTCGGCACGGTGTGCGTCGTCGCGGCCAAGCAGTTCGGGCGATCGGCCAGCCGCCAGACAGCTGCACCCGAGCTCGAGACCATTCCCGCCTGAAATCACCAGTCCCGACATAACCCCATCTGCAAAGGAGCAAATAATGCCAAGCACCACCGTCGAGGTCGGATCAGCCGTCGGATTGCACGCACGACCAGCAACGATCATCGCCGAGGCAGTCGCCGACGCGGGTACACCCGTGACGATCTCGGTCGTCGGAGGCGAACCTGTCGACGCGGGATCGGCACTGCTGATCATGACGCTCGGTGCCGAGAAGGGCACCGCGGTCGTCGTCGAATCCGACGATCAGGCAACGCTCGACGCCATCGCGAAGCTCGTCGCCGCCGACCTCGACGCCGAGTAGACCCCTACTGCTTCAACGAGGCCAGTTCTCCCGCCAGCGCCGAGGGCACACGGACACGCATCCGGGTGCCCTCGGTGCTGTGGTCTGTGGTGAGAACCTCGCCCTCGCGGTGAATTCGTGACACCAGATCGCCTCGCGTGAACGGGATGTCGACGGTGAGTTCCACGTCGTCGCGACCCACGAACTCACGGACCGCCTCGAACAGTTCGGGCAGTCCCTCACCGGTGTGCGCCGAGACGTACACGACGCCCGCTGAGTTGGGGCCGTGCGTACTACCACCCGCGCCGAGCATGCCGCGCAGTTCGGTGAGCCGGGATGCATCGATGGCATCGATCTTGTTGATCACCAACAACTCCGGTGGTGGCGCGACTCCCTCTTCTGCCACGACGTCGTTGATGACCCGCCGCACCGCCGTGATCTGTTCCGCAGGGAACGGGTCGCTGCCGTCGACGACATGCAGTACGAGATCGGCATCGACGACCTCCTCCAGCGTCGACCGGAATGCCTCGACGAGTTGCGTCGGGAGGTGGCGGACGAAGCCGACGGTGTCGGTGAAGACCAGTTCGCGGCCGTCCTCGAGAGTCGCGCGGCGCGTCGTCGGATCGAGGGTCGCGAACAGCGCATCCTGCACGAGCACACCCGAACCCGTCATGGCGTTGACCAGACTCGACTTACCCGCGTTCGTGTATCCCGCGACGGCGATGCGCGGCACAGAGCCGCGCAATCGTGCCGACCGCTTGGTGGTGCGGGCCGTGCGCATTTCGCGAATCTCGCGGCGCAGCTTGGCCATTCGCTCACGGATGCGCCGACGATCGGTCTCGATCTTCGTCTCACCCGGTCCGCGCAGACCGACGCCGCCGTTGCTGCCGGCGCGGCCACCAGCCTGACGGGACATCGACTCACCCCAACCACGCAGCCGCGGGAGCATGTACTCCATCTGCGCAAGAGCCACCTGCGCCTTGCCCTCACGCGAACTCGCATGCTGGGCGAAGATGTCGAGGATGAGGGCCGTGCGGTCGATCACCTTGACCTTGACGACCTTCTCCAGCGCGGTCAACTGCGCGGGCGTCAGCTCGCCGTCGCAGATGACGGTGTCGGCGCCGGTGTCGGCGACGACGTCGCGCAACTCCTGCGCCTTGCCCGAGCCGATGAACGTCGCGGGATCGGGTGAGGATCGTCGCTGGATCACCGCTTCGAGGACCACGGAACCGGCGGTCTCGGCGAGCGCTGCGAGCTCCTCCATGTTCGCCTTCGCGGCGGCCGCGGAGCCCTCGGTCCAGACGCCGACGAGCACCACGCGCTCGAGGCGCAGTTGTCGATACTCGACCTCGGTGACGTCGGTGAGCTCTGTCGAGAGCCCGGCGACGCGCTGCAGCGAGGCACGATCGGAGAGCGCGAGCTCGCCGGTCGTCGGGGTGTGGGCACGGTCGCGGGAATCGTCGTGGTCGCCGAAGTCTGCGGGGTCGACGAGATCGTCGGGATCGATCAGATCGCGGGAGAGGTCGATCGCGGGTGCGTTCGCGTCGACGGGACGGGTGTCGTGCAGGTCATGTACCTGTGGTGATGTTTCGGTCATACACCATCCATGGTGACACGCCGAAGCCCCGTCGAGCACGTGGATATCCGCCGAGCCGCCATGGACAGGGCCCGCGCTACGTCAGTCGACGCGATACCAACCCGCCCGGAATTGGCCGTCGGCCACCAGTGCGGACGGTCCACGCAGTGTCGCGTGACCGCCGGCAACGGTGACCGTCACGCTTCCGCCGGGCACGTCGATGACCATCTCGCCTGCGTCGCGGCCGAGGGTTTGCAGGCCCGCTGCCGCCGCCGCGACCAGCCCCGTTCCGCAACTTCTGGTCTCGCCGACTCCGCGCTCGAAGACACGCATCGTGGCATGCAGACCGCCATGTGGGCCGTCGTCGGGGGACGTCAGCAGTTCGACGTTGGCGCCGTGCGGAAAGACGCCGTCCGGCAGGACGACGCCGCTAGAGAAATCGATCGCGGCGAGGTCGGCCGTCGACATGTCGGGCACCACGCACGCCAGGTGCGGGTTGCCGACATCGACCGCGACACCCGGATAGAGGTCGTCGCCGATCCGCACGGTCGCGTCGTCTCCGAGTGTCACCCGACCCATCCGCACACTGACGTCGGCGTACAGATCATCGAAAGAATGCACCACCACGGGACGTCCGCCCGCGCGCGAACCCACCGTGAACTCGTCGGAATCCGTCAGCCCGGTGGCCCGCAGGTAGTGGGCGAAGACGCGGACGCCGTTGCCGCACATCTCGGCGATGGAGCCGTCGGCGTTGCGATAGTCCATGAACCAGTCATCGGGGTCGACGCCGTCGGGCAGTTCGTCGAGGACGCCCGCGCGCACCAGGGCCACCGCCCGCGCGACACGGAGCATGCCGTCTGCCCCGATGCCGCGTTGGCGATCACAGACCGCCGCCACGAAGTCGGTCGTCAGGTCGAGTTCGACCGCCGGGTCGGTGAGCACGACGAAGTCGTTCTGGGTGCCGTGCCCCTTGACGTAGGTCACTGCCTCGCTGATCGTCGTCACACGTCCAGAATACGTGCGAGTCGTTCTCAGACTTCCGCCGCGGCAAGCGCGGCGTCGAGGAGTGCGGGTGTCGCGGCGTCGAGCCAATGGATGCGGTGATCGCGGCGAAACCACGAACGCTGCCTGCGCACATACCTGCGGGTGCCGATGAACGTCAGTTCCTCTGCTGTCGCAAGGTCGTACTCGCCGTCCAACGCGGCCAGTGTTTGCGCATATCCGATGGCTCGACGAGCAGTGACGCCCTCGCGCAGACCCGCCTCGACGAGCGCGTCCACCTCGTCGACGAGACCGTTCGCGAACATCAGCCGCGTGCGGAGTGCAATTCTCTCGTCCAGTTCGGCAGTGTCGCGGTCCAGCGCGAGAATCCTTGTCCCCCATCGTGGCTCACCGATCTTCGGCGCCGACGCCGCGAACGGCTCCCCGGTCAGTTCGACGACCTCGAGTGCGCGCACGATGCGTCGTGCATCGGTAGCGAGGATCGACGACGCCGCGGCCGGGTCGACCGATGCGAGATGTCGATGCAGGGCCGCGACTCCGATCTCGTCGAGCATCGCCTCGTAACGGGCTCGCACCATGGGGTCGGTTGCCGGGAACCGCCAGTCGTCGAGTAGCCCCTGGATGTACATCATCGACCCGCCCACGATCACCGGCGTGCGGCCGGCGGCGAGCAGCGAATCGATGTCGGCGGACGCGGCCTCCTGATAGCGCGCGACAGTGGCCGTCTCGGTGACGTCGAGGACGTCGAGTTGATGGTGCGGGATGCCCCGACGCTCCTGTGGTGGCAGCTTGGCCGTGCCGATGTCCATGCCGCGGTACTGCTGCATGGCGTCGATGTTGACGATATCGCCGTCGAGTCGTTCCGCGAGGTTGAGCGCGAGGTCGGACTTTCCTGTCGCGGTCGGGCCGACGACGGCGATGGGGGTTACCCCGGATGACCGAGCACTCACCGCGCGTCCTCGGGTGTCCACGACGCGACGACGTAGCCGACACCGAACGGCGCGTCGGCGTAGGACACCTCGGCGGCCGTCGGGGTGTCGCCGACGATCGCCGCGGCGACCTGCCACGCCGCTCTGCCGTCGACTCCGTCGGCATCGCACGCGGCAACGTCGAGTCCGCGAAGCGCGCCGATATCAGCCGCCCCGAGTGCCTCGACTATGCGCTGCTGGAGTTCGACGGCGCTGTCACGTCGGCCCCCGCCGGGAGCCTTCGGCGCAAGCGCCGTCGCACCGTCGGCCACGATGAGTACCCCGATCGGCTCGGGGTCGGCGGAGATCTCAGCCGCCAGTGCACGACCGAGCTCGTGTGCGGCGTCGGGTCGTACGTCGGGGTCGACGACGATCGGACGCACCGACGCGGCGTCGACCTGTTCGCGTAACCACCCGGCGATCAACATCGACAGCGGCAGACGTCCCGATGATCGCTCATCGCCCACTCGTTCCAGGGAGACCGGTACGTCGACGCCGAACCTGCCGAAACCGCCCGTCGTCGGTATCGAGCGCGATGCCTGCGCCTCGCCTGCACCGGACCTCGCGGAGGCGATGCGGTCGTCGGCCCCCACCGCCACCCAGCGTGACGCATGTCGGGCGAGCAGCGCGCCCGCATCGCGAACAGCCGAGCGCACCTCGAGGGTGTCCACCGCGTCCGGTCCCGCCAACTCGGGAACGACCAGTGGTGCGCTCGGGACGAAAACCACACACGCCAGCACACCGTCGACGCTAGCCGACGGTGTGCCCGATGCCGCGACTAGCTCCGACACACCCCCGCGACGTCGGCGATGTTCCGCAGGCCGCACATCGAGAACCCTGACCTGCTTGAATAGGTGGAGTCCTGAGGCCAGTTGCGCAGGACGTAGTGACAGGCAGCCGTGACGCGCGGCACCACTGACGCTGTGAGGGGACCACACCATGACGAGCGACGACACCAGCGGACCGGCCACACCCGCATCCGAGCCGACTCCCGGCCCCCGGCCCGGCCCGCCGAAGCCAGGTCCCAAGCCCGGCCCCCGGCCTGGTCCCGGACCCAAACCTGCCGCGCAGGCACCGACCCCTGTCCCTGCAGTTGCCGTCGGTAAGCATGAGTCGTTCGATCCCCGCAAGTTCGGGCGGATCGATGAACAGGGCGTCGTCTGGCTCATCACCGCTGACGGTGAGCGTGAGATCGGGTCGTGGCAGGCGGGAACCATCGACGAGGGTCTCGCCCATTTCGCGCGTCGATACTCCGACCTCGAGACCGAGGTGGAGATTCTCGAAGAGCGCCTCGCCGCACGCACCGGCGATCCTCGTAAATCGCAGGCCGCAGCCAAACATCTGCTCGACACCCTCCCCGAGGCCAGCGTGATCGGCGATGTCTCTGCCATCGAGCAGCGATTGACCGTCATCGTCGGAAGTGCCGACGACGTCGCCGATTCGCTGAAGGCCGAGCGTGAACAGGCTCGCGCCACTGCCATCGCACGCAAAGAAGAACTCGCCACCGAGGCGGAAGCCATCGGAGCAGAATCCACCCAGTGGAAGACCACGGGCGATCGGCTGCGCTCGATCCTCGACGAGTGGAAGACCATCAAAGGCAACGACCGTAAGACCGACGACGCGCTGTGGAAGCGGTACTCGAAGGCGCGCGACGCGTTCAATCGTCGACGCGGCGCCCACTTCGCCGATCTCGATCGGGAACGCGCTGGCGCGAAGGCACGCAAAGAGGAGCTCATCGCACGGGCAGAGGCGTTGTCGTCGTCGACCGACTGGGGTCCGACCGCAGGCGCCTTCCGCGAACTCCTCGCCGAATGGAAGGCATCCGGTCGGGCTCCGCGCGACGCCGACGAGGCACTGTGGCAACGGTTCAAAGCCGCCCAGGACGTCTTCTTCGCGGCCCGAAACGCGGCATCATCCGAGCGCGACGCCGAGTTCAGTGCGAACGCGACGGCGAAGGTAGCCCTGCTCGACGAGGCGGAGAAGTCCATCGATCCCGCATCCGATCTTGACGGTGCACGCCGCGAGTTCCGGACGTTCCGGGAGAAGTGGGACGAGATCGGCAAGGTGCCGCGCGAACAGATGCACAGCCTCGAGGGCCGTGCGCGCGCGTTGGAGAAGCGGATTCGCGACGCCGAGGATGCGCAGTGGCAGCGCACCGACCCCGAGGCGCTCGCGCGCGCCGCGCAATTCGCCGACCGCGCAGCACAACTCGAGGACCAGGCAGCAAAGACGGCCGAGCGCGGCAAGAAGCGCGACGCGGAGAAGCTCCGCGAGCAGGCGGCCCAGTGGCGCGAATGGGCGCAGGCCGCGCAGAGCGCCATCGCCGACCGCTAGCCGACCCGGGGCTGAGCTCGATCAGGTACTGATACCCCGGTCAGATACTGATACTCAGTGCTCGCGCGGGCGCTGCTGAAGTTTGCGGGCGGCCTCTTCGCGTGCCACCGCTTCCCGACGACGCTCCTCTTCGAGCGCCAAGTGGTAGGTGCTGCGCGCCCACACGACGCGTGACCAGTGGAAGGTGAGCACGAGCAGGGCCAACCAGCCGAGGACGAGCCCCGCGCCGACACCCGACGGCGGTGCCACTCCCCCGACGCCAGGGGTGTTCCGCGACCACCACGCGAGCATGCCTGCGACGCAGCCGATCGCGCACCCGCACAACGCGATCCACGCGATCACCCATCGGCGAGTGACCAGCGCGAGCATCGACCCGAAGATTCCGAACACCACGAGGAACCAGACGAATACCTTCGACACCACTGCGACTCGTTCGGTCGCGGCGGCCGCGGACGAGGTCAGCACGTCGAATCCGTTCGCAGAACCCGTGTGCGGCAGGAGCAGCGAGCCCATCGCGACGAGCACCGCGACGGCGACCACCACGGCGCGGGCACCCGGATCGATCTCGCCCGCGACCTTGCGTTCGGCCTTGCGGAGATCGTCTGCGTACTGCGCGAACTCGGCGTCGTCACTTCCGGTCCCGCCGTCGGCTGTGCTACCCCCGCTGCTACCACCGCTGGCTCGTTGAGCCGTCGGCAGTCGGTCGTCGGTATTGTCCTCGCGCGGCTCGTCGCTCATCTCGCGCCTCTCATCTCTCGTCGCTGGGTGCTTGGCAGTTCAAAAGGCCCGGCAGATCACGGTGCCCGGCAGGTCATGCCGTCATGGTTCACGAACCACAGGCGCCCGAAGAACATCCGGTCGAGGCCACGGCGGGCATCGGCGCCGGACCCAGTCCCGGCATACCCAGTCCGACGCCGACCGGCGCCGTCGTCGGGGTGGCGTCGAGTTCGTGTGCGTCGCCCGCACGGGTTCTGCGATGCGACGCGATGGTCCCGTCGGCGATGAGGTGATGCGGCGCGGCGTCGGTGACGGTGGTGACCACGACGTCGCCTGGCCGGACTGCGGCGGCCGCGTCGCCGGCACGGAAGTGCACCAGTCGCCCGTCGCGCGCACGGCCTGTCAACCGCCCCGTGTCAGCGGATTTGCGCCCGGAATCCGCCGCGACCAGCAGCTCGACCTCGGTGCCGATGAGGTTGCGGTTCTCGGTGAGGCAGATGCGCTCTTGCAGCGCGATCAGTCGCTGGTAGCGCTCGCTGACGACCTCCTGCGGCACCTGGTCGGGCATGGTTGCCGCGGGTGTGCCCGGTCGAGGCGAGTACTGGAAGGTGAAGGCGCTCGAGAACCGCGCACGCTCGACCACGTCGAGCGTTGCGGCGAAGTCCTCTTCGGTCTCGCCGGGGAATCCGACGATGATGTCGGTGGTGATCGCGGCATGCGGCATCGCGTCGCGCACCTTGTCGAGGATGCCGAGGAACTTGGTCGTCCGATAGCTGCGTCGCATCGCCCGCAGGATGCGATCCGAACCCGACTGCAGCGGCATGTGCAGCTGCGGGCAGACGTTGGGTGTCTGCGCCATCGCGCCGATGACGTCGTCGGTGAACTCTGCCGGATGCGGCGAGGTGAATCGGACGCGTTCAAGGCCGTCGATGTCGCCGCAGGCGCGCAGCAGGTCGGCGAACGCGCCGCGGTTGCGGGGCAGTTCGGGATCGGCGAACGACATGCCGTAGGCGTTGACGTTCTGCCCGAGCAACGTCACCTCGAGCACGCCCTGATCGACGAGCGCCTTGACCTCGGCAAGCACGTCGCCGGGGCGTCGATCAACCTCTTTGCCGCGCAACGACGGAACGATGCAGAAGGTGCACGTGTTGTTGCACCCGACGGACACCGACACCCACCCGGAGTAGGCCGAGTCGCGTTTGGCCGGCAGCGTCGACGGGAAGGCTTCGAGTGAGTCGAGGATCTCGACCTGCGCTTCCTCGTTGTGTCGGGCGCGGTCGAGCAGTGCGGGCAGCGAACCGATGTTGTGCGTACCGAAGACGACGTCGACCCACGGCGCCTTGCGCAACACCGTGTCCTTGTCCTTCTGCGCGAGACATCCGCCGACCGCGATCTGCATGCCGGGTCGTCGTGTCTTCACCGGCGCGAGGTGCGACAGGTTGCCGTACAGCTTGTTGTCGGCGTTCTCACGGATCGCGCACGTGTTGAACACGACGAGATCGGCATCGCCGTCCTCGTCGGCGCGCACGTAACCGGCATCTTCGAGAAGACCCGCGATGCGCTCGGAATCATGCACGTTCATCTGGCAGCCATAGGTACGCACCTGATAGCTGCGCCCCGATTGCGGCAGCTCATGCCGCTCCGACAACTCCGTACTCACTGGATCCAGGGTACGGTGCCGGTGCAAATCGCCGTCACGGTCACCACACGCGCAACGCCGAGGTTCTCATTCACCGCGCCTGTAAGGGTTCCCGGCATTAGTGTCGACGGTTATGACCGATTCACCGACAGGGGGTTCGGCGGTCGGACCCGCGACCCCGGCTCCCGCATCCGGAACCAACATGATCGTGCTCAAGAACGTGCAAAAGCACTTCGGCGAGCTGCACGTCCTCAAGGACATCGACCTCGAGGTCCCCGCCGGACAGGTGGTCGTGGTGCTCGGCCCATCCGGCTCGGGCAAGTCGACGCTGTGCCGCACGATCAACCGGCTCGAACCCATCGACTCCGGCGAGATCCTCGTCGAGGGACGGCTACTCCCCGAGGAAGGCCGCGACCTGGCCACTCTGCGCGCCGACGTCGGAATGGTCTTCCAGTCGTTCAACCTCTTCGCGCACAAGACAATTCTGCAGAACGTCACACTCGCGCCGACCAAGGTCCGCAAGAAGAACAAGGCCGACGCCGAGAAGCGCGCACTCGAACTCCTCGAACGCGTCGGCATCGCCAGCCAGAAGGACAAGTACCCCGCGCAACTCTCCGGCGGCCAGCAACAGCGCGTCGCCATCGCACGCGCACTCGCCATGGACCCGAAAGTGATGTTGTTCGACGAGCCGACGTCGGCTCTCGACCCCGAGATGGTCAACGAAGTGCTCGACGTGATGGTCTCGCTGGCCAAGGAAGGCATGACCATGCTCGTGGTCACCCACGAGATGGGCTTCGCCCGCAAGGCCGCCGACCGCGTGATCTTCATGGCCGACGGCGCGATCGTCGAGGACACCGATCCGGACAGCTTCTTCGACAGTCCGCAGTCCGAACGCGCGAGGGATTTCCTCGGCAAGATCCTGGGCCACTGACATGGCCGACACGTCGCCGACGACGCGTCGGCATGCCTCCGGGCACCCGCCTGTCGACACCACTGCCCTACGGAAACGGCCCGGCCGCCGGACCATCGCACTCGCGGTATTTCTCCCCGTCTGTGCGCTCTTCGTCTCACTCCTCGCCGGTTGTGGGAGTACCGAGCCGAAGAACCTGCTCGACTCGATCCGCAGCGGAGAGGTCGTGCTCGGCACCAAGTTCGACCAGCCGGGGCTAGGAATCTACAACCCGGACAAGTCGATGAGCGGTTTCGACCCGGCTGTCTCCGAGTACGTCGTCAATCACATCGCCGACTCGCTCGGAGTGGCCCACCCGAAGATCTCGTGGCGCGAGACTCCGTCGGCTCGACGCGAGGCCATGATCGAGCACGGTGAGGTCGACATGATCGCCGCCACGTACTCGATCAACGAGAACCGCGCGAAGAAGGTCGACTTCGGTGGCCCCTACCTGATCACGTATCAGGGGCTGATGGTGCGCAAGTCCGACGAGTCGATCCAGAATCTGCCCGATCTCGGCAAGGGCAAGAAATTGTGCTCGGTCACCGGCTCGACGTCGGCGCAGAACGTCAAGGCACAACTGCCCAATATCGAACTGCAGGAATATGATTCGTACTCCGCGTGCGTCGAGGCGCTACGTCGGGGCAAGGTCGACGCACTGACCACAGACGAATCGATCCTCGCGGGCTACTCCAACTTCTGGAAGGGCGAATTCCGTCTGGTGGAGATGACCTACCTCAAGGACGCGTGCGTCAAGAAGGCCCTGAAGGCGGCGGGCACCCCGTTCTCCACCGAGCGCTACGGGATCGGCTTGGCCAAGGGCGACACCGAGTCGGTCAACAAGGTGAACGAAGCCCTCGACTCCATGCTGAAACCGAGCGCCGACAACGGTCCGTCACCGTGGATCAGCGCACTGCGCGAGAGCCTCGGCGACGACTACGTCAACGAGATCCAGCAGCGCGCGGAGAAGCCCGGATCAAAGTTCGCGTTCACGCCGAAGCCCGGAGACCTCGCATTCCTCGAATCGAAGTCCACACCGTGCCCAGCGGGCCTGAAGTGAGGAGGTGACCAGTCGTGAGTGAACTCTGGGAAGATATGGGGCCGCAGTTGTGGCCCGCGTTCTGGGTGACGATCCAATTGACGTTCTGGTCGGCGATCGGTTCCCTGATCTGGGGCACCATCCTGGCCGGGATGCGGGTCTCCCCCGTGCCCGTGATGCGTGGCTTCGGTACGACGTACGTCAACATCGTGCGCAACACGCCACTGACCTTGATCGTGCTGTTCGCGGCGATCGGGCTGTATCAGAATCTCGGCCTGACGTTCTCGTCGACCATCAAGACCAACAACTTCTGGCTCGCTGTCCTCGCGTTCATCGTCTACACGTCGACGTTCGTCTGTGAGACGCTGCGCGCGGGTTTCAACACCGTTCCACTAGGGCAGGCCGAGGCCGCGCGATCGCTCGGACTCTCCTTCACCCAGGTGTTCGGCATCATCGTGCTCCCGCAGGCAACTCGAGCGACGATCGGCCCGATGGGCAGCGTGCTCATCGCACTGACCAAGAACACCACTATCGCCTCGGTGATCGGCGTCGCCGAAGCCGCGGCACTGATGAAAACGGAGATCGAGTCGTTTGCCGACCAGCTGCTGGTCATCTTCGCGGTGATCGCCGTCGGATTCATGATCATCACACTCAGTGAGGGCGCCGTCTTCGGTTGGCTCGCAAAGCGATGGGCGGTCAAGCGATGAGCGACAAAGCAACCGTCCTCTACGACGCTCCCGGCCCCCGGGCGCGCGTCCGCAACGCGATCGTGGCCGTCGTCTTCATCGCGATCCTCGTCGCGATCTTCGCGTACGTGATCGCGGTGTTCGCGGGCAACGACCAGTTCACCGCCGAGAAGTGGAAGCCATTCGTCACGTGGAGCACCTGGACCGGGTACATCTTCCCCGGTCTGTGGCGCACACTTGCCGCGGCAGCACTCTCGATTGTGCTCGCACTGATCCTCGGTTCCATCCTGGGCATCGGACGGCTGTCGGATCACGCCTGGGTACGCGGGCTGTGCACCGTGCTGGTCGAGGTGTTCCGCGCGATTCCCGTGCTGATCCTGATGCTGTTCCTGTGGTTCTTCTTCGCCCAGTACGGAGTGGTGCCGTCGTCACAGTTGGCCTTCGCGGCTGTGGTCTGCGGCTTGACGCTCTACAACGGCTCGGTGATGGCGGAAATCCTGCGCTCAGGCATCAAGTCGCTGCCCACCGGGCAGACCGAGGCAGCCAAGGCGCTCGGCATGCGCAAGACACAGATGATGCTGTCGGTCCTGCTCCCGCAGGCTGTCACAGCGATGATGCCCGCGATCATTTCGCAGATGGTCGTGGCCCTCAAGGACACCGCTCTTGGTTATGTCATCGGCTACTCCGAGATCATTCACATGGCACAGCTGTCGGCGGCCCGCTACGGCAACTACATTCCGGTTCTCATCGTGATCGCCATCATCCTGATCATCATCAACTTCGCGCTGTCGTCGCTGGCGACGTACATCGAGCGGAGACTGCGGCAGGGTCGCGGCGGAAACACCGACGACGTGCCCCACGCCGATCAGGTCGACCAGGCGGCCATGGAGAACATGCCGATGCCCTCGCCCAAGCCACGGGCCTGACGTCAGTCGGCGGAGGTGATCTCGTCGATCGCCCCGCCGACGACGTCGATCGCCGTGGCCTGCGGGTAGCCGCGGCGGACGAGCATGCCGACCAGGCGTCGAAAATGCTTGTCGCGCACTGATCTGTCGTTGTCCTCGACGGCGCGGACAAGCTGCTCGGTGACAGTCGGTGTGAGCTTTCGGTCGACCAGGTTGCGAGCCGCGGCGCGTTCGTCGTCGGGGTCGATCTCATCGAGCGCTCGCTGCACGATCGCGACGTCGACTCCCTTGGCGGCGAGTTCGTGCCGCAACGCGACGCGTCCTCGGCCCGAGTAGGTGTGGCGTGACTGCACCCACTCGGCGGCGAACTCCTCGTCGTCGAGCAGCTTGTGGGCGTCGAGACGGGTCATCACCTCGTCGACGGTGTCGGCGTCGAATCCTCGGCGCGCCAGACGCTGGGCCATCTCGGAACGGCTACGTGCACGAACCACGAGGAGCCGGAGTGCAACATCCCACGCGGACGGACCTTTCCGTTCCGTCGTGGACTCACTCGGCTCCCCGGGGTCATGGGGTGAACTCATCGGCGATGCGCGCAGATCAGAATTCCACCGGCGCGGGTGCGATGTCGTCGGCGTCGACGACCGCACCGATACCCAGCTTCTCCTTGATCTTCTTCTCGACCTCGTCGCGGATGTCGGTGTTCTCCAACAAGAACTTTCGGGCGTTCTCTTTGCCCTGGCCGAGCTGGTCGCCCTCGTAGGTGAACCATGAGCCGGACTTGCGGATGAATCCCTCGGCCACACCCATGTCGATGAGTGAGCCCTCCTTGGAGATGCCCTGGCCGTAGAGGATGTCGAACTCGGCCTGCTTGAACGGCGGTGCGACCTTGTTCTTGACCACCTTGACGCGAGTGCGGTTACCCACGGCGTCGGTGCCGTCCTTGAGGGTTTCGATACGACGCACGTCGAGTCGCACCGACGAGTAGAACTTCAGCGCCTTGCCGCCCGTGGTGGTCTCGGGCGAGCCGAACATCACGCCGATCTTCTCGCGGAGCTGGTTGATGAAGATCGCGGTGGTCTTGGAACTGCTCAACGCCGACGTCATCTTGCGCAGCGCCTGGCTCATCAGGCGCGCCTGCAGACCGACGTGGCTGTCGCCCATCTCGCCCTCGATCTCGGCGCGGGGCACCAGCGCGGCCACCGAGTCGATGACCAGGATGTCGAGCGCGCCGGAACGGATCAGCATGTCGGCGATCTCCAGAGCCTGCTCACCGGTGTCGGGCTGGGAGACCAACAGTGCATCGGTGTCGACACCGAGCTTGGCCGCATAGTCGGGATCGAGGGCGTGCTCTGCGTCGATGAATGCGGCGATACCACCCGCAGCCTGGGCGTTGGCCACCGCGTGGAGTGCGACGGTGGTCTTACCCGACGACTCCGGGCCGTAGATCTCGACGACACGACCGCGAGGCAGACCGCCGATACCGAGCGCGACGTCGAGTGCGATGGACCCGGTCGGGATCACCTCGATCGGCTGCCTGCTCTCCTCACCGAGGCGCATCACCGAGCCCTTGCCGAAGTTCTTGTCGATCTGGGCCAGCGCGAGGTCGAGAGCCTTCTCGCGGTCCTGGGGAGCTGCAGCCATGGAATCTCTCCTTGTTCGGGATGGTTGAGGTTTGTCTGTGCCGTCCTGCGTGCTACGCGCTGAACGTGTTGTCTTCGAGGCCGTTGTTCGTTTCATGTTGCGTTGGACGCTAGTCGGTGGGTCTGACAAAACCGGGTCTGGCAAGTCCGGGTCTGGCAAAAACCGGTCTGGCAGAATCTCTGACGCATCCGGGGTCGCTGTGGTTCCACTCAATACAGCATTGCGCGAACACGTGTTCGACGGCAAGCGCGACACGCGGGCGAGGGTCGATTCGCCACCACCTGGTGGCGCCACCATCCGACAGCAGCGACGTTCGGCCGAAATATCGCATCGACGGTCTTTCGTCGAAGAAACAACTAGGGTCGTCGACGTGGGCGGCCGGGGTGAGAGTGGATCGAGAGATCCGTCTCAGGGGCAACCCCTGGGTACACATCACAGTTGGTTCCTGCGTCCGACGCCGCTCCGCACGCTGCGCGTGCCAGCCGGCGACGAGTACTCGGCTCGTGGTCACCCCGGCCGTCCATCCGCCCCCGTCACGCCATCCGCCCCCGTCGCGGCTGCCCGATCACGATGACCCGACCGCAACCGCCGTTCACCACCGATCAGGTCAGGGTCCTCGCAGCGGCCATCGCCGACAGGATCGTCGACTGGACGTGGCCCGCGGTCGTTCAAGCCGTCGGCATCGAGCTACCCGCGGAGATCTGCGTCGACGTCGCACAGGAGGCCTTCGCCCTCACACCGGACGAGCCCGCGCACACCGCTGAGATCTTTCGGCTGGCTCTGGTTCCCTGGACGGTGCCCGATCCGCCTGCCACGCGCGTCGTCGAACTTCCCGGTCCGCCACCGGCGACGGCACTCGCCCACGACCTCCCCTTGCTGTCCGACGTCGAACAGTTCGCCGTATGGCTGGACTTCACGGTGCCCGAACTCGAATGGTTCGCCGATCGCGGTACCTGGTTGCGTACCGCGAACCCGCGGCTGCGGCACTATCGGGTGTTCCGCCGCGAGAAACGTTCCGGGGTGCGCGTCATCGAGGCACCCAAGCCGCGGATGCGTGAGACGCAGCGTCGGCTCCTGCGCAGGCTCGTCGTGCGAATCCCCGCTCACCCGGCCGCGCGCGGATTCGAGCCGGGCTCCTCACCGGCCGCCTTCGCGTGGCCGCACAGCGACCGTACGACGGTGCTGCGCGTCGACCTGTTGCACTGCTTCGAATCGATCGGGGTGGGCCGGGTCCGTCGGATCTTCGACGAGGTCGGCTATCCACCGCACATCGCACGTCTTCTCGCCGAACTGTGCACGACATCGACGCCCGCCGACCAGCTTTCGGGAATCGACTATGCGCACGCGAGCCTGCTCCGACGACGCCATCTCCCCCAGGGCTCTCCGACGTCACCGCATCTCGCGAATCTCGCTCTCGCACAGGTGGATCGACGTATCGCAGGCTATGCCAACGCCAACGGCCTGCGCTATACCCGATACGGCGACGACCTCGCGGTCTCCGGCGACGACCTCGACCTCCCACGTGCACTGTGGACCGTTACGCGCATCGTCGACGACTGCGGTTTCGCCGTCAACACCAAGAAGACCCGCGTCATGCATCGCCATCAGCAGCAGCGGCTGGCAGGGCTCGTCGTCAACGACCGTCCCCGCGTATCGCGCCACGACTACGACGCCCTGCGCGCACTGCTACACAATGCTGCGCTCACCGGGGCACAAGCGCAGAACCATCACGGGCACAACGACTTTCGTGCCCACGTCTACGGCTTGATCGCCTGGATCGGGGCCACCGGAGAGGTCCGCAGACAGCGCCTGCTCGACATGGCCGATCGCGTCGACTGGACTGCGTGACTCGTCGGCCCCGAACTCACCGCGTGGGTGTCACCACCGCGAGCGCGGAACGTCGAAGTCGCGGCAGATCGCCACCCAGACGTCACGGGGATCGACGCCTTCTTCGATGGCTTGAGCCCCGGTCCGGCCACCGAACTCGATGAGCACGTGATCGGCCAGGATCGCATCAGCCGACGACACCCCGAACTGGGTTGTCATCAGCTCCGTGAACTCCGTGAGACGCACTCGGCCAGCCTACGTTCCCGCCGACGCGAGCACGCCGCGCAGCACCTCGATCGGGTCGGTCACCGCGGTCGCCGACTCTCGTGCCCGGGCTGCAGCAGCGGCGTGGGC
This sequence comes from Gordonia sp. 852002-50816_SCH5313054-c, assembly GCF_001665925.1. Classification (NCBI taxonomy): domain Bacteria; kingdom Bacillati; phylum Actinomycetota; class Actinomycetes; order Mycobacteriales; family Gordoniaceae; genus Gordonia; species Gordonia sp. 852002-50816_SCH5313054-c. The sequence goes on along the minus strand of NZ_LZTE01000034.1, from coordinate 247,060 downwards.
AGGATCGCGCAGTACCGCCTCGATCGCCTCCGCAATCGACGCCGCGTCGGCGGGCCGAACAAGCACACCACTGCCCTGCCTGCTCACCCGATTCGCCAGTTCCCACTGGTCACCGCCGCCGGGAACGACGACGACGGGGACTCCGGCCAACAACGACTTCGCGAGCATTCCGTGGCCACCACCGCACACCACGAGGTCAGCATCGGCAAGCAACTCGTCCTGGCGACCGAGTCCGAAGCTCACCGTCGCCGCGCCTGCACGCGCAAGTGTCTCCGGTGCAGGCGGGTCCAGTGACGAGATCACGGCACGTATCGGGGTCCGTGACGCTATCGCGCCGAGTGCGCCGAGCGTCTCGTCGAGCAGGTCCGGGCAACCGGTGACCGCGGTCGACGGCGCTATTACGATCAGCGGCCCTTCGCCCGAAGGCCGTTCGAAGATCTGAGTGGTCGGCTCCCAGAGAAGCGGACCGACGAGATGGGTGTCGCGCGGCCAATCCGGTCGCCAGACCTCCAAGGCGGGAAGGGTCGCGATGAGTCGGGCGGCAGGCGACGGTACCCGATCCGCAAGACCGATGCCGCTGCGCGCTGCGGCGCGCTGACGCACACCGAGCGCGACGGAACGATTGCTTGCGGCGCGCATCGCTGTATCGCGCAATCGGCCACGGAACCCGCGGCCGGGCGTCATACCTGCCCCGACCGGCGGCAGCCCCTTCGACGGCGCGTACAGCGGGTGCGGCGACAGTTCGACGAACGGTAGCCCGGTCAACTCTGCAGCCCACGATCCGGCAACGGTGATGACGTCCGAGAGCACCAGGTCGATACGTCGACTCGCCAGCACCGGCGCGAGGCGCACGGCCATGCGAGCCGCTCGTCCGCTCAGCTTCTCTCCGGCGTCGAGGTCGTCGTCGGCGTCGTCTGGCCGCAGTTCCGGGAGTTCTGCAATGTCGATGCCCCGACTACCGGCCGCGGCGTACCACTGCGTGCCGGTGAATACGGTCGATTGCCAACCGATGTCGCGGCAGCGCTCGGCGAGTGCGAACGCTGGAAAAGCGTGCCCGGCGTCTGGTCCGGCAACGATCCCGACGCGGGGCGGTGTACCCGTCAGTTGCTGGTGGGGGGCTCGGTCGCAGGCTGCGTCGGCTGCTGGGCAGGGGTCGCGTTCTGAGCCGGCTGGGCCGCGGTACCACCGGACGGTAGCGCTCCGCCGTTCATGCTGGCCCTGATCTGCTCGAGGCGCGAGTGGCCTGCCATCTGAACGCTGGCCTGCTGCACCTCCTGCATGCGGCCCTGAACGCTGTTCTTGGCCAGTTCGGCCGAGCCCAGTGCGTTGGCGTAGCGGCGTTCGATCTTGTCGCGCACCTGATCGAGGTTCGGGGTGTTCCCGGGTACCGACAGTTCGCTCATCTGGTTGAGCGACGCCGACACCTGCTCCTGCATCTTGGCCTGCTCGAGCTGGCTGAGGAGCTTCGACCGCTCGGCAAGCTTCTGCTGCAGAATCATCGCGTTGCGTTCGACAGCATGCTTGGCCTGCTCAGCGGCCTGCAACGACTGATCGTGGAGGGCCTTCAGATCTTCGACGCTCTGCTCCGCGGTGACGAGCTGCGCGGCGAACGCCTCAGCAGCGTTCGTGTACTCCTGGGCCTTCTGCGTGTCGCCTGCGGCTGTCGCCTGATCGGCGAGAGTCAGCGCCTGACGAGTATTCGCCTGGAGCTTCTCGATCTCCTCGAGTTGCCGATTGAGCTTCATCTCGAGCTGACGCTGATTGCCGATGACGGCGGCCGCCTGCTGTGACAGTGCCTGGTGCTGACGCTGTGCGTCTTCGATGGCCTGCTGGATCTGGATCTTCGGATCGGCGTTCTCGTCGATCTTCGCGTTGCCTGCTGCCATCAGGTAGCGCCACAGCTTCACGAACGGATTCGCCATGCTCTTCGTCAACTCCATTCAGCGTCGTCGAACCTCGGTCCGACAGGTCTTATCGATTCAGCGGGTCTCAACGACTCGGCCGGTCTTATCGATTCAGCGGGGTCTGTCGATGTACTGAGACCAATCTAGCGCCTACCCACCGACAGATTGGCACTTGTCAGGCAGCGGCAAGCGCAGTGGTCCGGTGAGTGTCGGGCGATGGGATGACGACCTTCGGGGAACCGAGACCCGATTCGCCCGCCAATGCCATCGCATCGGCGTCGGCTGTCTCAGGTCGCATGGCCGTGCCGACGTCGAGAAGCAGGTCGGCGATCTCGACGTCGAGAGCATCACAGATCGAGGCGAGCAGTTCGCTCGACGCCTCTTTCTGGCCGCGTTCCACCTCGGACAGATATCCCAGACTGACCCGTGCATTCGTGGATACTTCGCGCAGCGTTCGGCCTTGCTGGGTACGCACCCGGCGCAAGCTGTCGCCAAGCGCTTCGCGCAAGAGCATCGCCATCGAGTCTCCTCTCGGTGTCTGTGTCGTGTCTCGGTGTCTGTGTCGTGTGTCTGTCTCTTGTGTCCGTTCGGCTTCAACGCCGGAGACAGCCGATACGTTCCCGAACCTTCGCACACCGTCCCCCGTGTGTCTGCACGACACTAGTCCGAAGTTCCGACAGTCGCCGTACGCCGTTCGTCCGCGCGTCGCAACTGCGCGCGACGTCGACTAGTGGCGCGTACCCATCACACGGTGTCGGAATGGCGGTGCGGCGAAGGCGGAAGGGAATCGGAAGTCTTGCGGGACCCGGGAGCCTTGCGTAGCGAACCGGTCCTCGAGTCCGACCGAGCTGCCCGAACGCGCACACGTAGCGCCTGCCAGGTGTAGTCGACGCCCGTCACCACGGTCACAGCGACGGCGGCCCACATGATCACCATCGCGATCGTGTGCCACACACCGTGCAACGGAAGCACCAGGAGGCCGATACCGACCGACTGCAGCAACGTTTTCAGCTTGCCGCCGCGGCTCGCCGGGATCACCGCGTATCGAATCACCCAGAAGCGCAGGAGCGTCACCCACAACTCGCGGACCAGGATGATGCCGGTCACCCACCAGCTCAGATCACCCAGGATCGACAGACCGATAAGAGCCGCACCGATCAGGGCCTTGTCGGCGATCGGATCCGCCATCTTCCCGAAGTCGGTCACGAGTCCGCGTTCGCGGGCCAGCCTGCCGTCGACTCTGTCTGTGAATGCGGCACCCGCGAAGATGACGGCGGCGACGACCCGCCACACCGTGTTGTGCCCGCCGTCGATGAAGAGCACTGCGATGAACACGGGAACCAGCAGGATGCGGAACACCGTCAGCGCATTGGCGATGTTGACCACCGGCACCGGGTCGACCGGGTCGGTGATGTGATCGGGAGTCCGCACCCCTCCAGCCTATCTGTCGCGACTAGGCTCAGATGCCGTGCCCACTGCCGAACAGGAAACGGTGCCCCTCATACGCCGCGCCCGCACGTCCGACGTGCCGCGCATCAAGGAGCTCATCGACCTCTACGCGGGCAGAATCCTGCTCGAGAAGAACCTCGTCACGCTGTATGAGGCGGTCCAGGAGTTCTGGGTGGCTGAGGTCGACGACGTCGTGGTGGGTTGCGGTGCGCTGCATGTCCTCTGGGCTGATCTGGGCGAAGTACGTACCGTCGCGGTCGACACCCGCTTCTCCGGCCGCGGGATAGGGCACCTCCTCGTGGGGCAGCTGATGTCGGTCGCCCGGGAACTACAACTGTCCCGGGTCTTCGTGCTGACCTTTGAGACCGCGTTCTTCGGTAGGCACGGTTTTCGCGAAATCCAGGGCACCCCCGTCACCCGGGAGGTCTACGAAGAGATGTGCCGCTCGTACGACACCGGCGTCGCCGAGTTCCTCGATCTGAGCTACGTCAAGCCGAACACCCTCGGCAACACACGCATGCTCGCCCACCTCGACAAGCACGTCGACGAGGGTTCGAGCGACCAGACGCCGTAATCACCTCACCCGCCAGACACGAACAAGTCACCCAGACGAACAAGACACCCACACGAACAAGGCACAAGGAGCGACATCGTGGCGATTTTCGCAGTCCATTACACCTACGGTCCCGCCAAGGCGGCTGTGCGAGACCAGCACCGGGCATTGCACCGCGAGTGGTTGGCCGAGGAGTTCAAGGCAGGCAATGTGCTGATGACCGGTCCCTACCCCGACGGCTCGGGCGCGTTGATCCTCGTACGGGGCACCGACCTCGACGAGGCCGAGGTGTTCATCGCCAACGATCCGTTCAACGCGCACCAGGCTATCGACGGCGTACGGGTCGTCGAGTGGACCCAGGTGTACGGCCCCTTCACCGACTAGGTCGGCCCGCCGTACACCCGGGGCAGGTCGACGACGCTACTCGTCGTGTCGGACCGCCGGTTCACTCGATGTCGCACCCTTGTGCTTCGACCAGAGCAGGCTCGCCACCGTGGTGATCACGAGTGTCGCGAGGATGACCGACAACGACAGCACCGTCGAGATCTCCGGTACCGCGACATGCTCGCCGCCGTTGATGAACGGCAGCGTGTTCTCGTGGAGTGCGTGCAGCACGAGCTTCACACCGATGAAGCCGAGGATGAACGAGAGACCGTAGGACAGGAACACCAGCCGGTCGAGTAGCCCGCCGAGCAGGAAGTAGAGCTGTCGAAGGCCCATCAACGCGAACGCATTGGCCGTGAACACGAGGTACGGCTCTTGTGTGAGGCCGTAGATCGCGGGAATCGAGTCGAGCGCGAACAAGACGTCGGTGAAACCGATGACGATCAGGACGAGCAGCATCGGCGTGGCCCAGCGCTTGCCGTTGATCCTGGTGAACAGCTTGTCGCCGTCGTACTCGTCGCTGGTGCGCAAACGCTTCTTGAGGAAACGCTCAAGCCTCGTCTCGCGCTCCTCCTCGTGCTCGACGGGGTCGTCACTCTCTCGGAGCAGCTTGATCGCCGTGAAGATGAGGAAGGCGCCGAAGAGGTAGAACACCCAGCTATAGGCGTTGATCGCGGCGGCGCCGACGGCGATGAACGCGCCACGCATCACCAGCGCCATCACGATGCCGAGAAGCAGTACCTTCTGTTGGTACTCGCGTGGCACCGCGAACTTGCTCATGATGATCACGAACACGAAGAGGTTGTCGACGGACAACGCCTTCTCGGTGACGTAGCCGGCGAAGTACTCACCGCCGTAGGTCCCGCCCCATTGCCACCAGACGAAGAGACCGAAGACGACGGCGATCGAAATGTAGATTGCCGACCACGTTCCGGATTCGCGGAGCGACGGCGCGTGTGGAACACGCACGTGGGCGAAGAAGTCGAAGACGAAGAGGCCGAGGATCACCACACAGGTGATCGCCCAGACAGTGGGAGAAACATTCACGAAAGGTCTACCTCCAGCGCGCAGCACAAAACGGTTGCGATGCCAGAGGTCTCTCCCGCCCGGCGCCGCCTCGTACTGTGCAGCGATGAATCCGGACCAGTTGTCCGGGCCGGGGGTGTCGCGCGATGATCTGCATCGTCGACCTCCCGACCGTATTGACGGACAGACTGCGAGGTTGGGGATACTCCCCTCTTCGATCTGCCGACCACTTTAACAGTTGAATGAAGCCGAGGTATATCCCGTTCGTCCGCTATGCCCGAAACGCGCTATTCGTCGCTGCTTCCGGTGTCGCCACCACCGGTGATCGACGCGATGACCCCTGCGAGATCGTCCGGCTTCACCAGCACCTCGCGCGCCTTCGACCCCTCGCTCGGACCCACGACACCACGCGTCTCCATGAGGTCCATCAGTCGCCCGGCCTTGGCGAACCCGACGCGCAGCTTGCGCTGCAACATCGACGTCGAGCCGAACTGGCTCGACACGACGAGTTCGATGGCCTGCAGCAGATCGTCGAGATCGTTGCCGATATCGCCGTCGATGTCCTTCTTGTCGCCGGCCTTGGCTGTCGTCACGCCCTCGGTGTACTCGGGATCGGCCTGCTCACGTGCGTAGTCGACGACGGCCGCGATCTCCTCGTCGGTGATGAACGCTCCCTGCATACGGACAGGCTTGTTCGCGCCCATCGGAAGGAACAGTCCGTCGCCCATGCCGATGAGCTTCTCGGCGCCGGGCTGATCGAGGATGACGCGGGAGTCGGTCAGCGACGACGTCGCGAACGCCAATCGCGACGGCACGTTGGTCTTGATCAGACCGGTGACGACGTCGACGGAGGGTCGCTGGGTCGCCAACACGAGGTGGATACCGGCCGCACGTGCCTTCTGTGTGATGCGGACGATCGCATCCTCGACGTCGCGTGGGGCGGTCATCATCAGGTCGGCGAGCTCGTCGACGATGGCAAGGATGTACGGATACGGCTTGTAGACGCGTTCGGAACCGAGAGGCGTCGTGATCTCGCCCGAGGCCACCTTGCTGTTGAAGTCGTCGATGTGGCGCACCCGCGACGCCTTCATGTCCTGATAGCGCTGCTCCATCTCCTCGACGAGCCACGCGAGCGCAGCAGCAGCCTTCTTGGGCTGCGTGATGATCGGTGTGATCAGGTGCGGAATACCCTCGTACGGCGTGAGTTCAACCATCTTCGGGTCGATGAGGATCATCCGCACCTGCTCCGGCGTGGCGCGCGTCAGCAGCGACACGAGCATCGAGTTCACGAAGCTCGACTTACCCGAACCCGTCGAACCAGCGACCAGCAGATGCGGCATCTTCGCGAGGTTGGCGCTCACGAAATCGCCCTCGATGTCCTTACCCAGGCCGATCACCAGCGGATGCGAGTCCTTGCGGGTCGACGGCGCCTTGAGGACGTCTGCCAGGCGCACCATCTCCCGATCGGAGTTGGGCACCTCGATACCGACCGCGGATTTACCCGGGATGGGTGCGAGCAACCGCACGTTGTCGGTGGCCACCGCGTAGGCGATGTTGCGCTGCAGCGCGGTGATCTTCTCGACCTTCACACCGGGACCGAGCTCCACCTCGTATCGCGTGACGGTCGGTCCGCGGGTGTACCCGGTGACCGCCGCGTCGATCTTGAACTGCTCGAGCACCCCGGTGATGCGATCGATCATGTCGTCGTTCGTCTGGCTACCGCGCTTGGGCGGGTCACCGTCGACGAGCAACGTCGCCGGCGGCAGGCGGTAGTCGCCTTCGACATCGGCGAGCACAAGGGCATCCGAGTCGGCGGCAGTGTCGACGGCAGGCTCCGGTGCTGCGGGCCGCGCGGGCGCAGACGTCTCGCGACTGCGCGACTTGGCAACCTCGCCTGCGCGCTTGCGGGTCGTCCTGGTACCCGGCCGCGCGATCTGCTCGGTGACCTCGTCGACGACGGGTTCGGTCAGCATGTCGTCGAAGTTGTCAGTCGGTGCGTCTGCCACGTCGACGGTCGGTGTCGGCACCGCGATGGGTGCGCTACGCCGGTCCGAGCGCGCAGTGCGCCGCCGGGGACGCACCGTCGAGTCGTCGTCGGGCGGGTAGTTCTCGTACGGGTCGTCGGAGCGGAGACCCGATGCCGAACGAGACCATCCACCGGTGGCGAAGTCGTCGTCAGCATCGACGGCGTCATCGTCATAGGCCGCATCGTCGTCGTACTCGGCGTCGTCGTACTCGGCGTCCTCGTACTCGGCGTCGTCGTCCCACGGGAGATCGTCGTCGTCGATGCGCCCGCCGCCCAGTCCGAGCCAGCCCGCGGCAGCGTCGACAACCTCGCGGATCGTGCGGCCGGAGAGAATCAGGACACCGAAAGCGATGCACAGCACCAGGATCGGTACCGACACCCACGCGGTGACGCCCGCGGTGAGTGGCGTTCCGACGACGTATCCGACGAATCCGCCCGCATGTGACCGGCCGGGAAAGTCCTCGGGCGCCCCGGCCACCAGGTGCATCAGACCGAGCAGCGGCAGCACGATCAGCAACGCGCCACCGATGTACCTGGCGCGCTTGTCTGGGTTCGGACCCCGTCGCATCAACACGACTGCACCCGCGGCGAGCGCGACGGGCACCAACAGTGCAGCGGTTCCGACGATGGCCCGCACGAGAGCGTCGATGAACGCGCCGACCGGACCGGCAGCTCCGAGCCAGACACCAACCGACACGAGGAGAGCCAGAGCAAGCAGCGCAAGCCCTATGCCGTCGCGCCGATGCGAATGGCCCTGTGCTCCGGAGACCTGCCGATCGGCCCGTCCCTCGAAACCGTCGACGTCATCGGCGGTCAGGTAATCGTCGTCGATGTCGCGAAAGTCCTCGTCGACCACCGAAGGCGAGGTCGAGTGCCCACCACCCGCACGTGCGACAGAACCGACCCCCCGCGCCAGCAGCGACCACGCTCCACCGAGACCGCGGCCCACTCCCCGACCGACAACTGCGCCCGCGGAGCGTCGACTGATGTCGGCGGATTGCTGCTTACGGACCTGTTGCTGGCGGCCTGAGCCCTGCTTTCGCCCCGAACCCTGCTTGCTGGTCGACGATGTCGATGCTGTGCGTGTGCGTCCGGTACCGCTGGTGCGCGAGCCTGCGGCGCGGCTCCCCGACCCTGCCGCAGGTCGCCGCCCGCCCGTGCTCTGCTGACGGCTCGACGCCCGTCCCCCCGTTGCACCCCGTCCCGCCGCTGCACGCTGTCCACCGCTTGCGCGTGACGCGGCCGCGGCCGAACTCGTGCCTGCCTTCGAAGCCATACGGACAGACTAGTGGTCACCCATCACCTGAGTCACATACACAACACAGGCAACACAACTGTGTGTCGAATTCGTAACCCTTGGACCGACTCGAGCGCCGCTGCGATTTTCGCGAACTCGCAGTTCAACGCTCGAATCAGCGGATTCGTACGGGGAGATTCACACTGGGAAACTCATACCGAGCGGGTGGTTGCCAATACTGCCGCGACCGCATCGGGGTCGCCGGACCATGTGATGGCCACGGGAGCGCGGCCGTAGGCAAACAGAAGCAACTCACCGACGGTCCCGGTGGCCGTTACCGGCTCGCCCGACCCTGTGACCAGTATGTTCTCGCCGTCCGGTGTCGCAAGCGTGAGCCGAGCAGGCATCGACCGCAGCGTGAGCTTCCCCATACCCTTCAGCGGGGTACGCAGCGCCTGTGTCATGTCGGCACTCAGCTCGCGTGGAGTCCACGGTCCATCGGGATCGGATGCGCCGCGCAAGAGGTCCTCGTGGTGGATGAACATCTCGGCGACGTTGGCCCACCTGTCGACAGGGCGGAACATCGAATACCACGGCGGGCCGTCGGCGACCTCCTCGACGAGGTCGGGCCATGGCTTGGCCGCGGCATTGGCCTGCACCTTTTCGGTATGTCCGGCCAAGGGACTCACGACGATTCCGAGGGCTGCGTCGGGCCGACGCTCACGGATAACCAGGTGCGCCGCGAGGTCGCGGGCGTCCCAGTCGCCACACAACGTGGGCGCATCGGGTCCGACGGTCCGTAGCGTCGCGGCCAACTCCGCGCGTTCCGACTGTGCAAGACTCACCACCCCAGCCTAACCAGCCCGCGGGTGGCACTGCTCAGATCGACGGCAGCAGCAACGCCTTCTTGAGTCCCGCGATGTCCGCGTCGGAGAGCCGAAGTCCCTTGTGGACGTAATTCTCGAAGCTTCCATAGGTCTTGTCTGCCGCTGCAAACGCGGAGTTCAACAATCCGATGTTCACACCGTTGAGGGGATCGTTGGGCGATGCGTGCCGGAACGAGTTGCTGGCGAGGAAGTCGGCGTCGACGACCTGCCGATCAACACCGAGGACAGTAAGCAGAACCGCCGCGAGCCATCCCGTGCGGTCCTTGCCCGCGCTGCAGTGGAACAGCACCGATCCCCCTGCGCCGACGGTGTTCTTGATGTCGAGCAGCGACGCGCGGAACGCCTCTCGTGCGTGAGCATCGGTGACGAAGGCGCGGTAGGCGCTTGGCAGATCGACGAGGTACGACGCGGGGACGGCACCGAGGACGTCGAAACTGCGTCGTGTGGCACCGGGAACCGCTTTGTCGGGCTGCACCGTCGACTCGATCTGGGTGCGCAGATCGATGATCGAGCGCAGGCCGTGTCGTTGAAGAACACCAACCCCGGCGGGAGTGAGTGCACTGAGATTGGCACTGCGAATCACCTTGTCGGAGATGCGCATTCCGCTGTGCGTTGTGTAGTTGGCGAAGGTCCGGGCGTTCTGGACACCGGGCACCGAGACGGCCAGCGGCGGCGGGGCCGGGTGCGCGGTGATCGCGGCGGGAGCGGCATGAGCCTGCGCTGACGTCGCGACTCCGATCGGGATCAGCGTGGTGCTCAGCACCGCCGCGGCGATCACGAACTTTTTGGCTGCGGCTGTGGCACGCGATCGGGCGTCGCTACGGGTATTCGAAGTCACTTCGGGGCTGGCCTTTCGGGGCGTCATCTCACCTCGCAACGAGACACCGCGCCCCGTCGCCCACCCGCGAAATCGCGGACCGCAGTGAGCATAACGACTGGCGCCTCACCTCTGAAGGTGAGACCGCCCACAGCGGTTACGAACCGACCGCGAGCACTGTCGGCACGATCATGGGGCGTCGACGATAGGTGTCGGCAACCCACCGTCCAACAACTCGACGGATCGTCTGAGCAATCCGATGTGCGTCGCTAACCCCTTCTGCCGCAAGCGAATCGAGCGCCTGATCGACCAGGCTCGCCGCTTCTTTGAGCGCTTCCGGGTCGTCGGAGAACCCGCGTCCGGAGACCTCGGGTGGGCTGACGGCGCGACCGGTGGCGGCGTCGATGGCGACCGTGATCGCGATGAATCCGCCCTCCCCGAGAACGAGGCGTTCGGACAGCGTCGACTCCCCCACGTCGCCGACCGACAGGCCATCGACGTAAACGTGACCGACCGGCACACGTCCTACGATCTCGGCCTGGCCGTCGACGAGGTCGACGACGACGCCGTCCTCGGCGAGCATCACGCGGTCGGGGTGCACACCCGTCGCCACCGCGAGAGCCGCGTTGGCACGAAGATGTCGCCATTCGCCGTGCACCGGCATGGCGTTGGTCGGCCGCACGGCGTTGTAGAGGTAGAGCAACTCGCCTGCCGAAGCATGCCCGGAGACGTGGACCTTCGCGTTCTGCTGCGTGATCACCGTCGCGCCTCGCTTGGCGAGTCCGTTGACCACCGCGAACACCGAGTTCTCGTTACCCGGGATCAACGACGACGCCAGCACGACGAGGTCGTCGGCGCGGATGTTGAGCTGACGGTGTTCGCCTCGGGCCATCCGTGACAACGCCGAGAGCGGCTCGCCCTGCGAACCGGTCGAGATCAGCACGAGCCGATGATCCGGGAGCGTCGCCGCGGTATCCATGTCGACGACGACGCCGTCGGGCACCTGCAGGTATCCCAGGTCCTGGGCGATCTGCATGTTGCGCACCATGGACCTTCCGACGAAGGTCACACGCCTGTTGTGGGCGTGCGCGACGTCGATGATCTGTTGGATGCGGTGCACATGGCTCGCGAACGATGCGACGATGACGCGCTGCTTGGCCTTGCCGATGACCTGGTCGAGAACCGAGCCGATCTCGCGCTCGGGTGTCACGAATCCGGGGACCTCGGCGTTCGTGGAGTCGACGAGGAACAGGTCGACACCCTCGTCGCCGAGGCGGCTGAAGCCTGCGAGGTCGGTGAGGCGGTTGTCGAGCGGGAGCTGGTCGAGCTTGATGTCGCCGGTGTGCAACACCAGTCCAGCGGGCGTGCGGATGGCAACCGCGAGCGCGTCCGGGATCGAGTGGTTGACCGCGAAGAATTCGAGGTCGAACGGTCCGTAGTCGAGCCGATCGCCCTCACGTACCTCGACGAGCTTGGGCCGCAGGCGGTGTTCCTTGCACTTGGCGTCGACGAGCGCGAGAGTGAACTTCGCTCCGACGACCGGGATGTCGCTGCGCAAACGCAGAAGGAACGGCACGGCGCCGATGTGATCCTCGTGGCCGTGGGTGAGTACGACCGCCTCGACGTCGTCGATGCGATCCTCGATGTAGCGGAAGTCGGGCAGGATGAGGTCGACGCCGGGCTGCGCGTCCTCGGGGAACAAGACACCCGCGTCGACGATCAGCAGCCGCCCGTTGTACTCGAAAACAGTCATGTTGCGGCCGATTTCGCCGATCCCGCCCAGTGCGACCACGCGTAGTCCGCCGCGCGGCAGCTTTCGCGGGGTGCCGAGCCGGTCGACGGCCGGGTCTACGGGGATCGATTCGCGACGGCCGGCCTGTCCTTGAGCCCCCGATTGTCTGCCGTTGCCGGAGGCTTGCGCATCGTCGCGACGCTCGTGCCTGCCGCGACGCCGACCGCGCCCCTGGTTCTGTTCGCCGGACGGCTTGGAACCCTGCTGCGCCGGGGCTTGCTTCTGCGCGGGCGCATCCTGCCCGCGGGTCTCACGCCGGGCGGCTTGCTGGGCAGGAGCTTCCTGCGCGGGAGTTTGCTGGGCAGGCGCTTGCTTGGCAGGAACTTCCTGGGCTGGTGCCTGCTTCTGCTCGGGTGCCTGCACCGGACGTTCGGCGGCAGGCGTGGGAGGTCCCGCTTGGCGTGAGGCGCTGCGTCGACGTTGGGTTGCCATCAGGCGAGCACCCCCGCCGCACGCAGGTCGGTGATCAGCGCTTCGATCTGCGGGCCCGTCGCGGGCACCTGCGGCAAACGCGGATCTCCGACGTCGAAGCCCAGAACACGTAGCGACGCCTTGACCATGGTCACCCCACCGAGGCGACCCATCGCATTGACCAGCGGGAGTATCGACGTGTTGATCGCGCGCGCTGCGACGAGATCGCCCTTCTCGACGGCGATCTGCATGTCTCGCAGACGATCGGGCACGAGATGCCCGATCACGCTGACAAATCCGGTCGCCCCCACCGAGAGCCACGGCAGGTTCAGTGCGTCCTCGCCGGAGAGGTACTCCAAGCCGGTCGTCGCGATGATGCCTGCTGCCGAGTGCAGATCTCCCTTGGCGTCCTTGACGCCCTTGATGCGCGGGTGCTCGGCGAGCGCGATGAGTGTCTCGTTGGCGATCGGGACCACAGAGCGCGGCGGAATGTCGTAGAGCAGGACCGGAAGCGACGTCGAATCGGCGACGGCCCGGAAGTGTGCCAGCAACCCTGCCTGCGGCGGCTTGGAGTAGTAGGGGGTGACGACGAGAAGCGCGTGCGCACCTGCCTGCTCGGAGGCCTGCGCGAACCGGATGCTCTCGGCGGTGTCGTAGCTGCCCGCGCCCTGGGTGATGCGGGCGCGGTCGCCGACTGTTGAGAGTACGACGCGCAGCAGGTCGAGCTTCTCCTGCGGCGTGGTTGTCGGAGACTCGCCGGTCGTCCCGGAGACGACTAGTCCGTCGCATCCCTTGGACACCAAGTGATCTGCCAGTTCAGCGGCCTTGTCGAGATCGAGCGAGCCGTCGGCGCGGAAGGGGGTCACCATTGCCACAACGTTGGTCCCGAAGGGGTGCGTGTGCAGCTGCTGCGCTCCTGCGTTCATGGTGGTCAAGGCTACCGTGGTGCCGGGAGCGCTAGCGAGCGGGCCACATCAGCACCGTGGTGCCGGGAGCGCTAGCGAGCGGGCCACGCCGATTAAGCCCCGCACAACTCCACGCGGGTCCCGCTGCTCAGCCTTCGAGCACGAACGGCGATGTGGCGACCTCGGTGCCGTCGGCGAGCGTGCCGATCTCGAAGTCGCCGAACACGGTCGGCGCGACATCCATGAGTTGACGCAGGCATTCGACGGCGAGCTGGCGGATCTCGACGTCGGCGTGTTCGGTGGCGCGCATGCCGACGAAGTGTCGCCACGCGCGGTAGTTGCCGGTGACGACGATCTTGGTTTCGGTCGCGTTGGGCAGCACCGACCGCGCGGCTTGCCGTGCCTGCTTGCGGCGCAGGATCGCGTTGGGCACGTCAGCGAATTTCGCCTCCAGGGCGTCGAGTAGTTCGCCGTATGCCTTACGGCTCGCGTCGGTGGCTTCGGTGAACAACGCCTCGAGGTGCGCGTCGCCCGCGATTGCCGGTGGCGCGACCACGTTGGAGTCGTGCTCGGGGACGAACCGCTGCGAGAGCTGCGAGTACGAGAAGTGGCGATGCCGGATCAGTTCGTGGGTGCACGATCGTGAGATGCCGGTGATGTAGAAGGTCACATTTGCGTGCTCGAGAAGCGACAGGTGACCGACCTCGAGGATGTGCCGCAGGTAGCCCGCGTTCGTCGCGGTTCGCGGGTTGGGCTTGTCCCAGCTCTGGTAGCAGGCGCGGCCCGCGAATTCCACGAGCGCCTCGCCGCCGTCGGCGTCGGTGCTCCACGGAACGTCCTCGGGCGGGTTGAACGTGGTCGCGGCGACCATCTGCACCTTCAACGGGACCATGTCCGACATGTCGCCTCCTCTCACCTAGTGGGCATCCATGATTCTCCATCAGCGCGACCACCACGACCCGACCACCCCGTCGTCCGAGAACACTCTCGCGACACTCGCGGAGTTTCTTCGCCCGCCTCGGGCCCGAGCGGGGAAGATGGGTGCCATGCCCGATCTGCACTTCAGTTCTGTCCACAGCCAGCGCGCCTGGGTTGTCGACGGCCAGGTGACCTCCCGCGAACTCGTCGAACACAGCTTGGCCGAGATCGCCCGCCTCGACCCTGCGCTCAACGCGTTCTCCGCCGTCCTGCACGACGAGGCGCGAGCCGAAGCCGATCGACTCGACGCCGCACTACGCGACGGCGCCCCTGCCGGCCCGCTGCACGGGGTACCGATCGCGATCAAGGACGAGAACGACGTGCGCGGTGTGCCCACGGCATTTGGTGGGGCGTCGGTGACGACGCCGGCACGGGCCGATTCGGAGGTGGTCACGCGTCTGCGCGATGCGGGCGCTGTGATCATCGGCAAGACACGGATGCCCGAATTCGGCATCTGGCCCTTCACCGAAACGGCGGCGCACGGCTGGACACGGAACCCGTGGGACCTCGACCGATCCCCCGCCGGCTCGAGCGGAGGCACCGCGGCAGCGGTCGCGTCGGGGATGGTGGCCGCAGGGATCGGCGGCGACGGCGGTGGGTCGATCCGTCTCCCTTCGAGCTGGTGCGGTCTGTTCGGACTCAAACCGCAGCGAGGGCGGGTCAGTACGGCACCCAACCCCGACCTGTGGCGAGCCCTGGGCACCCTGGGTCCGTTGACCCGCACCGTCGCCGACAGCGCACTCATCTACGACGTGATCTCCGGCGCGACGTCGACCGACAGGTTTCATGCCGCCGCGCTCCCCGGCTCCTTCGTCGACGCCGCGGCCACGCCGCCCGGCCGCCTGCGAATCCGACTGTCGTTTCGCAATCCGATGCGGGCGGGCATGGTCGACGATGAGTCGGCCGCCGCGATACGCGCGCTGGCCGACCGCCTGCGCGAGGCCGGCCACGACGTCGTCGAATCCGATCCCGACTACCCACTGCTGTCGGGGGTCTTCTTGGTGCAAACCGCGTCGGGCGTCTCCGAAGAGGCTGCGCGCGTGGAACATCCGGACAGGCTCGAGCGCAACACTCGACGCATCGCCCGCGTCGGACGTGTCCTCCACGCGGGCGCCGGGTGGGCAGAACGACGTGCGGAGCGGATCGCCGAGACGCTCCTTGCACAGATCTTCGACGACTACGACGTCCTGCTGACGCCGACCACCCTCACCACGGCCGTCAAGGCCGGACAGCTCGACCGACGCGGTTTCGTGGGCCTTCTGCGCGCAGCCGGGGAGACCGCGTCGTACACGGCAGCCTGGAACGTACTGGGCAACCCTGCGGCGGCCGTACCCATCGGAGTGGATCGGTCGGGCCTGCCGCAGAGCGCTCAGCTTGTCGGACCGGCGAACAGCGAGTTGCTACTCGTGTCGCTGGCCACGCAGATCGAGGAGATCGTCGGGTTCGCCGAGCATCGGCCACACGTCACCGAACGGTGAGCACGCCGACTCTGCTCACTCGTCGAGGAGCGCGGTGAGCTTGGCGAGCGTGTCGGTCCAGTCGGTCACGCTGATCGACGTGATGCCCAGCTCCATCACCGGCCGGTCGTTGCCGCCCTCGTCGAGCCGGTCACCGTAGAAGAGGATGTCGTCGACGGTGAGGTCGAGGATCTCCATCAGTCGGCGCGCACCGTAGGACTTGTCGATGCCCTTGCGGGTCACGTCCACAGACGTCGATCCGCCGCTGCGGACCTCGAGGTCGGGAAGACGTTCGGCCGCGTACGCGCGCAGCGACTCCTTCTTACGGCCGTCGGGATCCCATGCCTTCTTCGCGTCGACGGGAGCAGCCTGCCCCAACGCGCTGAACGTGATCTGGCTGCCCCGATCCTCCAGTACCGGCCCCCACGTCTCGGTTTCCCACAGGCCGAGTTCTTTCGCGCCGGTCTCGAGCGTCGTCAGGGTGCGCTGCTTCTCGTCGTCGGTGAGGTACTCGGCGTACACGGTCTT
This sequence comes from Gordonia sp. 852002-50816_SCH5313054-c, assembly GCF_001665925.1. Lineage (NCBI taxonomy): Bacteria > Bacillati > Actinomycetota > Actinomycetes > Mycobacteriales > Gordoniaceae > Gordonia > Gordonia sp. 852002-50816_SCH5313054-c. Next base: position 230,706 of record NZ_LZTE01000034.1, on the reverse strand, counting down.
CCATTCGGAGCCGTCCCACCGCACGTACTGCGTGCCGTTCGTGGGCATCAGATGCAGGTTCGCACGATTCACGTCGTCGCCGAGTCGGTCGAGCACCTGCACCTGGAACTGATCGAAATTACCGCCCGAGATGATGCACGCCATGCTGCGGTCGAGTAGTCGGCCGAAGACCTCGACCATGGAGTCGTCCATGGGGCTCTTCGACGGTGCCAGGGTGTCGTCGAGGTCGAACATGACCAGTTGGTAGGTGCGCCCGTCGTGCGTGACCGTCATCGGTACCTCTCGTGAACTCTTCGATGTGGTGAATGCCTGCTGGATTGACTCAAAGCCGGAAACAGCATGTCATGCCGAAGCCCCGACGGTGGCATGAGCCAACGTGGCAGCCAGATCGCCACGGGAACCGACCTCGACGCCGTCGAGTCCGAGCCACTGCGCGGTCGTCGCGAGGTCGGTCGCGAGACGCTCGGCGACCATGCCTGCGTCACGCCCCTCCTCGAGGTGAGCCGCAGGCACCCGAAGCACACCCGCGGCGCGGTCGGCCTTGAGATCGACGCGGGCGACGATCTCGTCGCCGAGTAGATAGGGATGCACGTAGTAGCCGTGTACGCGCTTGTGCTCGGGGACGTAGATCTCGATGCGATACCGGAAACCGAAGAGCCGTTCGGCGCGCGGACGAAAGAAGACCAGCGGATCAAAGGGCGAGAGCAGCGTCGACCGCCCGTCCGCAGCGGCGATGCGACGCGGAATCACGGTGTCGGCGTGCATAAACGCGGCGTCTTTCCAGCCACGCACCGACACCTGTTGCAGCGCTGCGTCTTCCACCAACTCAGCGACGACATCGCGAACCTCGGCAGGCTTGAGCCGGTAGTAGTCGGCGAGGTCGGCGACTGTCGCGACGCCAAGCGCCGCAGCAGCATTGGTCACCAACTGCCTGTGCGCATCGACCCTCTCGATGCGACGCTGTGCGACCTCGCCGACGACGCGGTCGGTGAGGTCGTAGTGGCGTCCGAAGTTCGCGTCTCGCACAGCCGACAATTCACCGGAGGCGAACATCGCCTCACACAGATGCTTCACATCGCCGCGGTTCCACCAGCCGCCGGGTGCGCTGGGTTCGCGCTCGATCCCGAGATGACTCTCGATCAGACGCGGCGTCGACGGTCCGATCTCGCCGATGAGCGCCCGGATATCCGCCGCGAGAACCCGGTTGTCGCGCATGAGTTCTCGCGTGTGGCGATACCGTCCGTCCCGATACTCCTCCATCCGCCAGCCGAACAACGGCCAGTCGTCGACCGGGATCAGTGCGGCCTCGTGCGCCCAATATTCGACGAGCATCCGGGTGGCCCGCCCGGGATGCCACGCGGCGCGGTCGAGCAGGGTTCGGTCGTAGGAGCCGAGCCGCGAGAACAACGGCAGATAATGCGCTCGCACCGCGATGTTCACCGAATCCATCTGGATCAGTCGCGTGCGTTCGACGATCCGCGACACCTGCCTGCGCGTCACGGTTCCCGCGGAAGGTCGAGGACCGAATCCCTGTGCGGTGAGGGCGATTCGGGCCGCCTGCGCGGCCGAGAGCTCGGGAGGTGCCATCGCGGAGATGATCAAGCTCCTCGACGCACATCCGACGCCGTGCGGTGACGCGAGTAGTCGACGAAGCGATAGCGAAGCCCGCCAGACGACGTCTCCCACGACGTGGCCTCCGCGACCTCCCATCCGTGCGGGTCGATCTCGGGCGCAAACGCGTCGGCTCCCTCGACAAGCAGATCGATCTCGGTGACGTGCAAGCGCGTGGCGTGTTCCATCGCGGCCTCGTAGATCGCGCCGCCACCCATCACCGTGACGGCGCCGACGATCCGATCCAGCGCTTCGCGCAGCGAGCCCGCGATCTCTGCCCCTGGCGCGACGTACTCAATGTTCCGGGTGACCACGACGTTGCGACGTTCCGGCAGCGGGCGGAATCGCTCGGGCAGCGACTCCCACGTCTTTCGTCCCATCACGACCGGGTCGGTGCCTGTCAGTTCGCGGAACCGGCGCATGTCCTCGGGGACGCGCCACGGGATCGTGTTCTGACGCCCGATGGCGCCGACACGATCCTGCGCCCAGATGAGTGTGATGCCAGTGGCCATGGACAGAGACTACCGCCGGGGTCCGACAGGCTCTCCCAGCGCGGACCCGTCCCGGTCACCCTTCGTCGAATCATCCTGTCCTGCACTGTTCCCGGCATCCGTGACACCACCAGACTGTGTCGTTCCCGTGGCGGCGGCACCCGGCGCGTCGTCGCCCGGTCGACTGCCACCGCCTGCCGGGTCACCTACCGTCGCGGGGCGTTTCGCTTCGCCCTCCGGGTGCACCTGCGGTTGGGCATTGGGCTTCGTCACCTGCGGGGGCGTCGTCGAGGCTGCGGATGGGTCCGAATCCGACTGATCAGTCGGTGGTGTCGCCTTCGCCGACGCCCCGCCGGATTCGACGCCCTGCGGCGCCATCGCATCTGTTCCGCGCTGACCGGACGGCGTCGAGATCGGATCGTTCACCACCGCGGATCGCGCCCCGGCCACGGCGGGAGCCGTCGGTGTGTCAGCGGCGGCAGAAGTCGCCGACAACTCGACGCTCAAACCGCGCGAGGAACCCGCTGAACTGCCGGGCTGGGCGGCGTCGAACCAGTCACGGAAGCTGAACTCCGGCACCCCGAACGGTCCGCTGATTGCCGTTGTGCCGAGCGGCCGGTTGGACGGATCTCCGGTCTTCTGCGCGACGGCGTCGTCGATCCCTGTCGCAAGCGCGATCGCGACGGTGATGGCGTCACGCACCGGCGAGAACCGGAACCACTGCGCCGCAAGCGGTTCCCCGGGGCTGAGCTCTCGGTTGTAACCCATCTCGATGATGGTCCGCAGTGGCATGTCCAGTGCGGTGATCCACGTCGCGGGTAGCACGCCCACCAGTGGAACGAGGATCGGCAGGACCTCTGCCGGAATCATGTAGTAGTGCGTGTCGCCGTACTCGCCCTGATCGACGGTTCCCGGTGCGCCCAACGGTGATTCAAATGGATAGAGGCCGTGCTGATAGGCGATGCCGAGAACCGCGTTCAGGTCGGCGATCACGTTGAGAGGGTGTGACGGGAAGTCCGAGAAGCCGTCGTACTGGAAGCTGATATCGGTTGTGCGGAAATAGCATTGGCCGTCGACGCAACTGTTTGTCGGCGCCGCGCCGTCCATGCTGATGCCGAGGAACGGAATCGACAATCCAGCGAACCTCGCGAGGATTCCCCCGTTGGGCCTGTTCACGTCTGCGGCCAGAACGAAAGAGACGTCGGGGGCCGACGCCCAGCCGACGCTCGAGTAGTAGTCGATCAGCGATCGCTTGGTGATCGCCGCGATCCTGGTGCTCTGCGAGTATCTGAACACGACGAGCTGATCGCCCGCTGCGGGCGTGCCGAACGAGAGATTGCGCGGACACGCAGTGGCACCCGATATGCAGGCGCTCAGATTCGCCACTCCGAGCGCGACCGAACGATCGAACTCAGGTCGCCCGCGGTGAACGGCGCGAACTCCTCCGGCGTGTACACGGCGACCTTGTTGAGGTCGGCCGCGTTCACACCACTGGCCTGCGCGAGGTAGTTCGACGCGATGAGATTGAGATAGGTGTCGACGAACTCGTCGGTTTGCGCTTGAGGACCGAAGTCCACCAACGGATTCCAGGTACCACCCATGATGAGTGCCGTGACGGTCGCCGCGTTCGCCACCGTCATGGCGGCAGCCGCCCAGACAGCTCCGATGACGCCACCGATCGCCGACGCCGTCGCGGCGCAGACACGCAGAATCGATCCCATATGTAGTTACCAACCGATCGGGCCTACCGCTCCCGACCCGACTTCGATAGTCAGCCCGTTGGTCGCACGGTGCGCCCGATCAACGAGACCGGCAGAGTGCGGTTAGGCCCATCAGATCTCCGCTCGGCACGTCGTGATGTAACACACATCACACTTCGATACCATCGGTACTGAAAATCAGGCCGCAAGAAACCCTCCGTTCGGAGGACACGAACGGAGACTTCTCGAATCAGACCGCGACCGGCGCCTTGATGCCTGGGTGTGACTGATAGTCGACGATCTCGACGTCGTCGAACTCGTAGTCGAAGATCGACTCGCGCGGAGTCAGCCGAAGCGTCGGATACGGATACGGCTCACGCGAGAGTTGCCGGTTGACCTGGTCGACGTGGTTGTCGTAGATGTGGCAGTCGCCGCCGGTCCAGACGAACTCCCCGACGTCGAGACCAGCTTGCTGCGCCATCATGTGCGTGAGCAACGCGTACGACGCGATGTTGAACGGCACTCCGAGGAACAGATCAGCACTGCGCTGATAGAGCTGACACGACAGCTTGCCGTCGGCCACATAGAACTGGAAGAACGCGTGACACGGCGGTAGCGCCATCTGAGGGATCTCCCCCACGTTCCACGCGGACACGATGTTGCGTCGCGAGTCGGGATTGGTCTTGAGCATCTCGAGCGCCGCGGAAATCTGGTCGATGTGCTCGCCCGACGGCGTCGGCCAGCTTCTCCATTGGACGCCGTAGACAGGGCCGAGTTCGCCGTTCTCGTCGGCCCACTCGTCCCAGATCGTCACGCCCCTGTCCTGAAGCCATCGCACGTTCGAGTCGCCGCGCAGAAACCACAGCAATTCGTAGATGATCGACTTCAGATGCACCTTCTTGGTGGTGATCAGTGGGAAACCCTGAGCGAGGTCGTAGCGGAGCTGATGCCCGAACAGACTGCGCGTTCCGGTCCCGGTGCGATCGGCCTTGGGCGTGCCGGTGTCCATCACCAGACGCAGCAGGTCTTCATATGGCGTCGGAATCGTCTCTGTCGAGCTGAGGTCGCGGATGGCCGTACTCACGACTGCCAGTCTAGGGCCGCCGCACCTGCCCCCTGCCCCTGCGACACCCCTTGTGGGTTGCGTGTGGCTCGTGTGATGTGTGGTGACAACAGACTAGGCTCGACGCGTGCCTCCCCGCCCGCGTACCCGCGCCAACCGCTACGCACGACGTCGCAGGTCACGAGTCGCGTCGAAGTCACACGACCTGACTCCACTCCAGTGGGAAGCACTTCAGGAGGCGTGGGGCGGATGCGCGTACTGCCACGCCGATGGTGTTGCGCTACAACGCGATTGCATGTTGGCGATCTCCCGTGGTGGTCGCTACACCCTGAGCAACGTGGTGCCGTGCTGCCGCTCGTGCAACGCCAGCAAGTGCAATACCGAGGTCACCACCTGGATGCGTCGCAAGAAGCTCGACGAACGTTTGTTCCTGGTCCGGCAGGCGCAGATCATCGCCGAACTGACCGACACCGTCGACGAAGCGCAACCCACGGAATGACCAGTCCGCGGAATGACCAGCCCTCGTGAGAACCGCCCTCATGAGAACACTGCGAGACCTTTGCCGATGAAGTACACGCCGACGACGAGACACGTAATGATGGTGATCGGCGAGATGTTTGCCTCGAGCCACTCCCTGAAGTTGTTCAGCGCCGGATCGAGCCGGTGACCTCCCACTATCGCAATGAGCAGCGGAAGCAGGATGCCGAGACTGGCGATGAGGACAAAGATCACCAGCACTATCCACGCCTCTGACCGGTTCCCGGTGTCCTCGGCTATGCGCGCCCCCGCGCCGAAACTGAGTGGCACGTTCTTCACGATTGCCACCGCCTCGATGAGTCCGAGCCCCAACACCGACAGCCCCGACATCGCCGTCACCCTGGCCAGCAGTTTCGCTTCGCTCGCCGGCTCACCTGGTGCGGGTCGCTTTCGCCAGGCAACCACTGCGAGTCCAAGGAAGATCACCCCGAGAATCAGGGTGAAGATCTTGACTCCGTCATCCGTGGCGGCGGGTGAATCCTCTTCTGCCACGTCCGTCACCGCGACCGCGATGCCCGTCACGACGAGCAGACTGATGATCCACCCCACAGCAAAGAGAACCGCTTTGGCGCGGCCGTGTTCGGACAACAGGAGCACGACACCCGAGATGATCGCGACCGGACTGATCGCGACCGTCACCGCGATCGGCAACACATCTCCAACGGCGGTGGCGATCACGCCGGTACTCCCGTCACGAAGCCACTGCCTGCCACGAAGCCACTGCCTGCCACGACGAGCCTGAACCTCTCACGATTGACGCCCTCCGCACTCACCGACGATTGACTGCGCAAGTCTTCCAGCAGTTGCGCAGATTCGTCGTAGATCACGGCAAAGTCGGCACAAACTGGGCGGTGGTGCCGCTTGTCGAAACTCGACGTTCCACACGCGGCTCGAGTCGGCAGACGCGGCTGGTGTACCGGCCGCGTTTGCCAATTCGAGCCGCGTCTGTGATGTCGATCTGCCCGGGGAGCCTAGTCCGAGAGACCCGCGGCCACGGTCGCGCCCAACTCCCAGCACGCCTCGAGGACCGCCTTGTCCGGCTTGTTCGACGCGATCACGTACTCCGCGGCCTTCTCCCAACCAAGCCCCGCGGTGATCCGGTCGACAGCGTTCACCGCGCCTTCCGTTCCCTCGTTGCCGTGAAGGTAGAGGCCGAACGGGCGACCGCGCGTCGAGTCGAGGATCTGGTAGTAGGAGCAGTCGAAGGCGTGCTTGAGTGCGCCCGAGATCGACCCGAGGTTCGCCGGGCTGCCAAGGACGTAGCCGTCGGCGTCGAGGAAGTCGCTCGTCGATACCGACAGCGCGGCCCGGCGCACGACGTCGACCCCCTCGATCTCGGGGTCGGTCGCGCCGGACACCACCGCCTCGAACATCGCCTGGCAATGCGGCGACGGCGTGTGATGGATGATCAGCAGGCGACTCATGATCTGCTCCCCGAGGTCATCGTGCCCGTCCGGAAAACGCCAGGAGCCGATCGGCCGCGCTCGCCGAGTCGGTGTCGGCGCACTCGAGAGCAGCGCCGAAAAGGCCCAAGCCCCTGAGTTCTTCAATGAGAGGCGACGCGTCGCTGAGAAGGTACTCGACGAGATCGTCCGACGGCTCCCACCTGATTCCGATACCGACGCAGAGGTCGTGGGTGTGCAGCGCGAGATCCATGGCGCGCATGATCAGCAGGTCGTCACCCGAGCGCTGCCCGGCCCGATGATCCACGGCAGCGCTGAGGTCAGCGGCCGCTGCGGACTCGCGCAGCATGGTTTCGTAGCACCAGAACTCACCAACCGGATCGTCGACGATGTAGTCGGAGTCCCTGGTCGTCTCGACATCGCCGGCACTCGCACCCGCGAGCAGCATCGCGTATCGATGGCCACCGCCGGTGACGTGATTGATGAGGTCGCGGTTGGTCCAGCCATCGGCGCCACTGCGGCGATCGAGCGCAGCCGGACCGACCTGCGCGAGCGCGTCAACCCAGAGCTGCTCCGCATCCAGCAGCGCACGGACAGCGTCACTCATGTGCTGGGCCGCTCGTCACGTCCATGGAACTGGGCCACAGCACGCTTCATCATCTCTCTGGCTCGGGAGCGATCTCCCGCGTAGTCGTAGGCGCGCGCGATCCGATACGTGTTGTGCCAATCGGAGGGGTTCGCTTCCCACTCCTGCTTGACCTGTGCGAAGAGTTCGTCCGCGGCCTCGCGTTCGATGCGACCCGACGCTCGACGCGGCAGGTCGGAGACGTTGAGTTCACGCCCCTCCTGCGCCATGATCCGCGCCAGTTTCTGATGTTCGATACCCGCACGCAGCGTCGACCAGATCAGCCACGCACCGAGGAACGGCAGGATCAACACACCGATGCCGAGCCCCACCGCCACGACGCCGCCGTGCGCGATGAGTTGCACACCGGTCCTGCCGAGCAGCACGAAGTAGACGATCATGGCGACAACGAGAAACCCGATCATCCACACGATCGGGCGGGCGTCGCGCTGCGTCGGATCCTTCTTGTGCTTCTTGTTCGGCTCGGCAGACATCGGCAGTTACAGGTCCATCAGTTCGTCGAGTCCGACGGTCAGGCCCGGGCGGGTGCCGATCTGGCGAACGCCGAGTAGCACGCCCGGCGCGAACGAACTGCGATCGATCGAGTCGTGACGGATGGTCAGTGTCTCGCCCTGTGTACCGAGGAGGACCTCCTGGTGCGCGACGAGACCGGCGAGTCGGACGGAGTGCACGCGCACGCCGTCGACAACTGCTCCCCGCGCGCCGGGGAGTTCCTCGGTCGTGGCATCGGGGCTCGGCCCGACGCCCGCCTGGGCACGCGACTCAGCGATCAGCGCCGCCGTGCGATACGCGGTGCCGGACGGCGCGTCGGCCTTATGCGGATGGTGCAGCTCGATGACCTCAACGGAGTCGAAGAAGCGCGCCGCCTGCTGCGCGAAACGCATCGACAGGACGGCTCCGATCGCAAAGTTGGGTGCGATCAGCACTCCGACGCCCGGCGCATCGGACAACCACTCGCGCACCTGCGCAAGACGTTCCGCGGTGAACCCGGTCGTACCGACGACCGCGTGAATTCCGTTCTCTATCAAGAACTTCAGGTTGTCCATGACCACGCTCGGATGCGTGAAGTCGATGACGACGGAGGTGTCCGTGTCGACGAAGGCAGCGGGATCGTCGCCCTTGTCGACGCCCGTGGTGAAGACGAGATCCTCGGCGGCCTCGACAGCGTCGACCATGGCCTGCCCGACCTTGCCCCCACTGCCGAACACGCCCACTCTGATCTCGTCACTCATCGGTGCTCCCTCTCCTCGCGTGCTCGGTCGAACATTCCTGTCCGAGTCTAGTGGGCGGCACTTTCGTGCCGACCCTCAGTAGATCGGCGCATCGCCGCGCTGGTGGTCGAAGACCAGCGACGTCGTGGTACCTGCGACTTCGCGTCTGGCATTGAGCATCTCGACGAACGTGCGCAATGCCTCGGTGTCGGCGGTCGCGACGTGCAGCAGGTAGTCGTCGGCACCCGCGAGAAAGAAGACGTCGATCACTTCATCTCGCTGTGCGATCTCGCCGACGAACTGGCGGATCTGCCCACGCGCATCCGACTGCAAGCTCACGGCGACCATTGCCCGCAATGGCCGTCCGACCGCGGCCGGATCGACGTCGGCGAAGAATCCGCGGATCACACCGGCGTCGACGAGCCGTCGGAGGCGTCCGTGTGCTGTCGACGCCGCGATCCCCACTCGTGCCGCAAGCTCACTGTTGGGGATACGCGCATCGAGTTGCAGGACGCGCAGTAGTTCACGATCGGTCGCGTCGAGCTCGACTGCCCGAACATCCTTCGGCGTGGCGGCCATCACAACTCCTCGATCTGACGATTCTTCACCTTGAACCGCAATCTACAGAACTTTCCTCATCAATATTGTGCACCATTCGACGTTCCTTCACGCTTGAAGGTGTTCAGCGCAGAGCAGCGCCTCCGCCGCGCAGCACATGACCACACCCCAACACTTCCGAGGAGCACCCGATGCGTATCGGCATCCCCACCGAAATCAAGAACAACGAATACCGCGTCGCCATCACGCCTGCAGGCGTCGCCGAGCTGACCAAACGCGGCCACGACGTGATCATCGAGGCAGGTGCAGGCCTCGGTTCCGCCATCGACGACACCGACTTCAAGGCCGCCGGCGCACAGATCCTCGACACCGCCGCCGCGGTCTGGGAGCAGGCCGACCTGCTCCTCAAGGTCAAAGAGCCCATCGAGGCCGAATACGGACTCATGCGCGAGGGCCAGACGATCTTCACCTACCTGCACCTTGCGGCCAGCCGCCCGTGCACCGACGCGCTGCTCGCGTCTGGCACCACGTCGATCGCCTACGAGACGGTCCGCGCCGCCGACGGTTCGCTTCCCCTGCTCGCCCCGATGAGCGAGGTCGCAGGCCGACTCGCTCCTCAGGTGGGCGCCTACCACCTCATGCGTTCCGAAGGCGGCCGCGGCGTGCTGATGGGCGGCGTCCCCGGTACCGAGCCCGCCGACGTCGTCGTCATCGGTGCCGGCGTCAGCGGCGTCAACGCCGCGACCATCGCCATGGGCATGGGCGCACAGGTCACCGTCTTCGACCTCGACATCGCCAAACTGCGCGCGGTCGACGCACGCTTCGGCGGCCGCGTCCACACCCGCTACTCGACGTCGCTGGCACTCGCCGACGCGGTCAAGCAGGCCGACCTGGTGATCGGCGCGGTCCTCGTCCCTGGCGCGAAGGCGCCTGTGCTCGTCCCCAACAGCCTTGTCGCGCAGATGAAGTCGGGTGCGGTGCTCGTCGACATCGCCATCGATCAGGGCGGCTGCTTCGAGGATTCGCGTCCCACCACCCACGACGACCCGACCTTCACCGTGCATGACACCGTGTTCTACTGCGTCGCGAATATGCCCGGCACCGTTGCCCGTACGTCGACGCAGGCACTCACCGGTGCCACGCTCCCCTACGTGCTGCAGCTCGCCGACAAGGGCTGGGAGAAGGCCTTGGCAGACAATGCCGCACTCGCAGGCGGCCTGAGCACCCACGCGGGCACGTTGTTCAATGCCGAGGTCGGCGCAGCGCTCGACATCCCCGCCGAGCAGAATCCGTTCGCCACCAGCTGACCACGACCTCCATCGCGAAACCGCCGGACCCGAGATCGCCTCGGGCCCGGCGGTTGTCGTGCGTGCCTGCAACTCAGGACGCGAGCAGGGCATCGATCCCGTTGGTCGTCACGACGGCGCCCAGGATGATGAGCACGGCACCGACGATCACTGCGTTGTACCGCGTGATCACCTCGTCGACCCGCGCCAGCGTCGCTCCCGCGCGGTCCCCTGCCAACTGCGTTGCCACGGTGGGTGCGGCCACTCCGATACTGCCGACGACGACGAACACGACGATTCCGACGGCCTGAGCGCCGATGTTGTCCGTCGCCTCGGCGACGGCGACACTGGCCGCGACAGCGAGGAAGAGGTTTTGGGGTTCAGCGCCGCCATACCGATACCGAAGGCAAAGACCGTTGACCCGCGCATACGCTCGATCGACTCGTACCACGACGGCACGTCGCCCTTGTTCGGGTTCCGCCACTCGCCATACCACTTCCACACGCCGAGGCCGAGGAGGATGACGCCCACAACGACGCCGACCACGCCGCCGACGGTCCCCGTCTCACCGGCGAGGGACACCAGGTCGGCGACAGCGACCACCACCCCGCAGACGATTACGAGCCCGAGAATCCAACCGAGCAGAAAGCTCCAACCAGCCCCCACCGACCGTCTGATCACCAGCGCCATGCTGACCATCACCATTGGCGCCGACGCCATCAGTAGGCCGAGTGCAATGGGTAGAACGTCGACTGCAGCGCGAATCACCTGAGCAACATAACCGGACGGCGGCTGCGATGCGCACACTCGGGGTGCAGCACGACGACCCGTGTCGATAGCGGAAACCAGCCGGCGGCGACCAGTCACTGCGGAGATCACCAGGACAGCACCGTGGTCGCGGCGGCCTTTCCCTCGTGGAAACGACGTTCGGTCAGGTCGCCGCGGCCGTCGCGTCCCATGCGCAGCACCGACGAGGCGCGGGTGCCGTAGCCGTCCATGTCGACGAACATCGCTGAGAGCTCGTGTTCACGCTCGGGGTCGATGCCCGTGTCCGGCAGTCGCGCGGGGTCGGCCAGGCGCCGATCGTCGAGCATCGCAAGGTAGTCGTCCGGCAGCGCGCCCGGCTCGGCCGCGACGTGCTGGAACCGTCGAACACCATCGGTCACCTTGGGCCAGTCGCTGTCGAGCACGCCATTCGACAATCCGTGCCAGCCGGGCGCCACGGCCCTCGCCTCGGGCACGGGCGCATTCGTCGCCCACCAGACGTCGACGCCGTCGGCCACCAGCAGGTTGACCGGCGCGTATTCGTCGGCGTGTCGCAAAAGATGCTCCGCCGCTTCCCGCGGGGTGGCCTCACCGACGAGGAAGTCGACGGGCAGGTCGCCGCGTGATCGTTTGTCCGGCAGCACTTTCGGCTCGCCGATGCGCACATTCGTCACCGCCGCCATGCGTCGTGGCGACGTCGTCGACACACCCATCCACGTGCCGCCGGCCGTCAGATCACGACCACCGATGATCGGGGCGTCGGCCCACCGGTGAATGCCGTCGGTCGGTCGCGAGTAGATCTCGTCACGATTGGCGGCCAGGAGAAACTCGTATCCCGGGGCGGCGTCGACGGCGAACAGAATCAAACACACCGCGCGCGACCCCTTCTCACAGAATTCATTACGCCGAACCTACCGGCAGATAGTGCGCGCGGTTGGCGGCCCGGCGCTGCACCCCGGCGATCTCGCGTACGGCCTGCGCGACCATGCTGCGGTCGAGCGGAGACAACCGTTTCATGTCCAGCACGTCACTCACCTCCTCACCCCGATCAAACTGTGCGACTTGGTAATTGAGGCGGATTCGCTGCAAGATCTCGAAGACCTCGATCAAGGTGTCGGCCTGGTCGTCGGACAACAACTCGGTTCCCGACGCGGCGCGTAACCGACCGCGTGTGTCGAGTTGCGGCGACCCCACCGACAACGCCGCCCAGCGGGCGAAGTTCACCAGGGGACCGATCGCATGTTGCTTGATGTCGAAGTCATCGCCGCGACGAGTCAGAACATCACGCATCGACCGCATCTTCGCTCTGGTGGCAAGAGCTTCTGCCAGCAGGAGATTCAGCGTTCCTCGGTGTCGTCGAAGGTCGGCGAACACCTCGCCGACCGCCGGGAGCCCTTCATCGCCCCAGATGGGGCGGGCGTCGATCAACAACGACGTGAGAATCATGCCCTTGTTCTCCAACGGCTCGGCGAGCCACCGTTCCGCGGCAGCGCGCCACCGCGCGTGAGTGCGCGAGAACAACGGCATCGAGGCGATCGCGCCGTTGTCATCGACGGCCATGCCCGCTCCGCGGAGCACAGCGTCGACCTCTCCGAAGGCCACCCGATAAGCCTGCACCTGCTCGTCGCTGACGTCGTCGGAGAACGAGACGGCCGAGTCGATGTCGGAACTCAACACGGTCTCCCGACGAGCGTTGCTGCCCAACGACATCCACGTCAACTTGGTCGGGTCCAACTCCGGATGTGAGGCCAGGACGAGTTCGAGTGCACGACGGACCACTGCATCGACGACAAGAGACGCCATCGTGGTAACCGAGTGTGCTGGTTGCTCGCGACGGACCAGGTCGGCGATCAGGTACGGCACCCGAGACGCACGCTCCTGCAATTCGACGACGTCGCGCGCACGTGAGATCTGCTCGCGCAGAGCAACACTCGGCCCTCCGGGTGCCGCCACGAAGTCCGACGGCGCGACAACGCCGTGCACCACTCCGCCTGCGTCGACGACGGGCAGTGCCGTCAGGTCGTTCTCAAGGATCGTGGTGAGCGCGTCGGTGGCCGCGACGTGCGGCGCGACCACGGTTGCGCGACGCTGCGTCAGCGCGGTCACCGGGGTATCGAGCGATGCGCCCGCCGCGACAACTCGCTCACGGAGGATCGCGTCGGTGAGCACTCCGAAACCGCCGTCGCGCAACGGGATCAGCACGTGGTCGCGATTGCGCTCGGTCATCAGTTGCGCCGCTTCCCGCACCGACATGTCGGCCGTGCCGACAACCGGGGCTGAGCGGATGAGGCTCTCGACGGTGTGGTCGACCGATCCGGCGGGCTCACGCCGGTGTGCGACGGTGAGCTTGTCCGCGACGACTCCGGCAGCCTCACCGCCCCGCTCATCTTCCGCCATCGCCACTCCCCTCACCGAACATCCTCGTCACCATGTCGTCACCGACGACGGCGGCCCGTCGTCCACTCCATTGTGGACGACGGGCCGTCGAGTTCTCGCGGCGAGCGCCGCGGCGTCAGCAGATCAGGCGTCTGCCGAAGCCTTGTCTTCGGACTGCTCCGCATCGCTGCCGGACTTGTCGCTGTCGTCGACCGGGACGAGGCTGATCTTGCCGCGCTCGTCGATGTCGGCGATCTCGACCTGAAGCTTGTCGCCGACCTTCACGACATCCTCAACCTTGTTGATGCGCTTGCCCTTACCGAGCTTGCTGATGTGCACCAGACCGTCGCGGCCCGGCAGCAGCGACACGAACGCGCCGAAGGCGGTGGTCTTCACCGCGGTGCCAAGGAAGCGCTCGCCCACCTTGGGCAGCTGCGGGTTGGCGATAGCGTTGACCTTGTCGATCGCGGCCTGCGCCGAGACGCCGTCGGCAGCACCGATGAACACGGTGCCGTCGTCCTCGATCGAGATGTTGGCGCCGGTGTCCTCGGTGATGCCGTTGATCGTCTTGCCCTTGGGGCCGATCAGCTCGCCGATCTTGTCCATCGGGATCTTGATGGTGGTGATCCGCGGGGCGTACGGGCTCATCTCGTCGGGCTCGTCGATGGCCTCGGCCATGACGTCAAGGATGGTCAGGCGCGCGTCCTTGGCCTGGCTCAATGCGCCGGCCAGCACCTTCGACGGGATGCCGTCGAGCTTGGTGTCGAGCTGAAGCGCCGTGACGAAGTCCTTGGTGCCCGCGACTTTGAAGTCCATGTCGCCGAAGGCATCTTCGGCACCGAGGATGTCGGTGAGCGCGACGTAGCGGGTCTCGCCGTCGACAGTGTCGGACACGAGGCCCATCGCGATACCCGCGACCGGAGCGCGCAGCGGCACACCGGCATTGAGCAGCGACATGGTCGACGCACAGACCGAACCCATCGAGGTGGAACCGTTGGAGCTCAACGCTTCCGACACCTGACGAATCGCGTACGGGAAGTCCTCGACGCTCGGGATCACCGGCACGAGGGCACGCTCGGCGAGCGCGCCGTGGCCGATCTCGCGACGCTTGGGCGATCCGACGCGACCGGTCTCACCGGTCGAGTACGGCGGGAAGTTGTAGTGGTGCATGTAGCGCTTCGACGTCTCGGGTCCGAGCGAGTCGATCTGCTGCGCCATCTTGACCATGTCGAGTGTGGTGACACCGAGGATCTGGGTCTCGCCGCGCTCGAACAGTGCCGAACCGTGGGCGCGCGGGATCACGGCGACCTCGGCCGAGAGCGACCGGATATCGGTGATGCCACGACCGTCGATACGGAAGTGGTCGGTCAGGATGCGCTGACGCACGAGCTTCTTGGTGACCGAGCGGTATGCCGCACCGATCTCCTTCTCACGACCCTCGAACTGCTCGCCGAGCGAGGCGAGGATGTCGGCCTTGAGTTCGTCGGTCTTCTCGTCGCGCTCCTGCTTGCCCGGGATGGTGAGGATCTGCGAGAGACGCTCGGTGGCAGCAGCCGAGACGGCGTCGTAGACCTCGGACTCGTAGGCCGGGAAGAGCGGGAACTCAGCGGTCTCCTTGGCAGCGGCCGCTGCGAGCGACTTCTGCGCCTCACAGAGACGAGCGATGAACGGCTTGGCAGCCTCGAGGCCCTCGGCGACGATGGCCTCGGTCGGCGCCTGCGCGCCGCCTGCCACGATGTCGATGACGTTGTCGGTTGCCTCGGCCTCGACCATCATGATCGCGACGTCGGCGTCATCGCCTTCTCCGACGATGCGGCCGGCGACGACCATGTCGAAGACTGCGCCTTCGAGCTGCTCGACGGTCGGGAACGCCACCCACTGGCCGGCCTTGTTCTCCTCGGTCGGGATGAGCGCGACACGCACGCCACCGACAGGACCGGAGAACGGCAGGCCCGCGAGCTGGGTCGACGCCGATGCCGCGTTGATCGCGACGACGTCGTACAGATCCTTGGGGTCGAGGCTCAGGACGGTGACGACGACCTGGATCTCGTTGCGCAGGCCGTCGACGAACGACGGACGAAGCGGACGGTCGATCAGACGGCAGGTCAGGATGGCATCGGTCGACGGACGGCCCTCACGGCGGAAGAACGACCCGGGAATGCGTCCCGCGGCGTACATACGCTCTTCGACGTCGACGGTGAGGGGGAAGAAGTCGAAGTGCTCCTTGGGATGCTTCGACGCCGCTGTCGTCGACAGCAGCATGGTCTCGTCATCGAGGTAGGCGGTTACCGAACCGGCTGCCTGCAGGGCGAGACGTCCGGTCTCGAACCGGATGGTGCGGGTGCCGAAGCTGCCGTTGTCGATGACGGCCGTTGCCTCGGTGATCGCGTCGTCGAACTCCTCGACGACCTCAGTGGTGGTGACATCTGTCATGTGGGCTATGAATCCCTTCGTGCCGGTCGCATTCGACGCGACCGTGGTGGTGGCCGCCCATAGCGACCCGAATATGCGGATTGGGACCAGGAGCGACAGACTGACGTGCGCTCCCGATGAACTGCGCGAATGAACTCGCGCACCGGGGCGCGCGTAGCGCCACTACCGGCCCAGAACATCGCGCGAAATGGCCACTGCATGCCAGGGCCGCCCTAGTGCGACCCGTGGGTGCTCAGACGGCCTTCGATCGAAGCGGCCGGAATCATCTGGCGATTCCGGCGGCCACTACCGAGGACCGATCTGACTCTGCGACATGTGTGTGAGCACACAAATCTGCAACGTTCCGCTTATCAGCCTATCATCGCTGCCCCTGAGACCAGGAAACGACGAGGCCGGGAAACGACGAACCGGCCACCTCCACGTGGGAGATGACCGGTCCGTTCAGTTCGTGTGTCGCTCAGCGACGGAACCCAGGGTCGCTCAGCGACCGCAGCTCGGGGTCGCTCAGCGACGCAGGCCGAGGCGCTCGATCAGCGAGCGGTAGCGTGCGATGTCGACCTTGGCGACGTACTTGAGCAGGCGGCGACGACGGCCGACGAGCAGCAGCAGACCACGACGGCTGTGGTGATCGTGCTTGTGCTCCTTGAGGTGCTCGGTGAGGTCGGTGATGCGCTTGGTCAGCAGCGCGACCTGAGCCTCGGGCGAGCCGGTGTCGGTCTCGTGGAGGCCGTACTCGGTGAGGATTTCTTTCTTCTGCTCGGCAGTCAATGCCATGGAGATACTCCTGTTGTTTCAGTCCCGCGTCATCTGTGACCAGCGGCAATCCCACCCGGGATCGTCAACGCTGATTCGGTGCGCCACCGCGGACTGCAGCGGCACCGACATGTCAGGCTACCAACCGCGCAGGTCCCAGCCCAAATCGCGCCAAAGCGCCCTGGGTCCTACGAGCCGCTCTGGGTCGCGGCGAGAATGCCTCGGGTCTTGTCGACGTCTCCGCTCATCGCGGTCAGCAGATCGTCGATGCTGTCGAAGTTCTCCATGCCGCGGATTCTGTCGACGAAGTCGACGGCGACGTGCTGACCGTAGAGGTCGGCCGTGGTGTCGAGGACGAATGCCTCGACAGTCCGCGTACGCCCGGAGAACGTCGGGTTGGTACCCACCGACACAGCCGCCTGGTAGCTCTCCCCCGGAATCACCTGGCCCACAACCGGTCCGGGTCCAAGAACCGTGAACCACGCGGCGTACACCCCGTCAGCCGGAATGGCCGCGTACATCGGCGGTGCGACATTGGCTGTGGGATAACCCAATTCGCGTCCACGTCCGTCACCGCGAACCACCACTCCCTCGACGCGGTGGGGCCGTCCGAGGGCTTCTGCCGCGCGCTCGACGTCGCCCGCAGCAACGCACGAGCGGATGTAGGTCGACGAGTAGGTCACCGCGTGCTCGCCGAACAGCGAGATGGCCTGCACCTCGAACCCGAAGCGCTGACCGAGCTCTGTGAGCTTCTCGACGTTGCCCGCGGCCTTCTTCCCGAAGGTGAAATTGGCACCGACCACCACTTCGGCGGCATGCAGGCTCTCGACGAGAACGTTGTGCGCGAAGTCCTTCGGAGAACGCGACGCCAGCTCGGGGGTGAACGGCATCACGCAGAAGACGTCGATTCCCAACTCCTCGGCCAACTCGGCCCGACGAGTCAGCGTCGTCAACTGTGGTGGGTGCGTTCCGGGGCGGACCACCTCGGCGGGGTGCGGGTCGAACGTCATCAACACCGACGGGATGCCACGCTCGGCCGCCGCGGAGGTCGCGGCGTGGATCAACTGCGCGTGCCCCCGGTGGACGCCGTCGAACACACCGATGGTGACCACACACCTGCCCCAATCCGCGGGCACCTCGTCCAGACCTCGCCATCGCAACACGCCGACAAGCCTACGGCGACCGACGCCGGTGAACCAGCACCCGCGCCCGCCCGATGCCGATCCGAACGCGCATCGTGAATCACGCACGTCCACACAGTGAATCGCGGCATGCCACCACACCAATGACAGTTGTCCATGCCGCGATGGCGCCGGGTTGGGTCGGCCACGGAGCTTCGGCGTAGGTAGGCGGGGCTAAGCTCGTTTCATGCCTCAAACCCGAGCTGCCGGTCCCGATACGTCCGTGGCCGAGTTGTCGACGGTCACCCAGGACTACCTCAAGGTCATCTGGACCAGCCAGGAGTGGGCCGAGGTCAAGGTGACCACCAAGATGCTCGCCGACAAGATGGGCGTATCGGCGTCGACGGCGTCGGAGGCCATCCGCAAACTCGCCGATCAGGGCCTCGTCTCACACGAGCGGTACGGCGCAGTCACCCTCACCGACGAGGGTCGGGCGGCCGCGGTGCTGATGGTGCGACGCCACCGTTTGATCGAGACATTCCTCGTCCGCGAACTCGGCTACGGGTGGGATGAGGTGCACGACGAGGCCGAGGTCCTCGAGCACGCGATGTCCGACCGCTTCATGGCGCGCCTCGACACGAAACTCGGTCATCCGGACCGCGACCCGCACGGCGACCCCATCCCGCGTGTCGACGGCTCGATACCCGCACCGGAGGCGTTCTCACTCGCCGATCTCGACACGGGTGAGGGCGGCAGAATCGCACGAATCTCCGATACCGATCCCGAGGTGCTCCGCTACTTCGACCAACTCGGAGTCGCTCTGGACTGCGTGGTCCACGTCTCCGAGAAACGCCCGTTCGCCGGCACGATCTCGATCTCGATCGACGGCGCCGAGCCGATCGTGCTCGGCGACATCGCCGCTCGCGCGATCTTCCTCGTCGCCGAGCACTGAACACGACGCACTGTCAGGAGCGCGTCAAGCCACGCGTCGCTATCGCAGCGTTGCCGGCCGCACGACCATCACAGAACTCGCCCGACGCCCCTTTTCCTGCACCAGCGCGATGGCCTGCCCGGCGGGGTCGACAACCACGTAGATGCCCTTGCGCCCGATCGGCGTCAACCACCGTCCCTGACTAATGGATTCGGCCTCGTCGTCGTCGATATCGCGGTGCGGGAAGGAGATCAGGGCGGCCTCGTCGATCGTGAGACTGAGCTCGGGACGCTCAGCCAACTGCTCGAGGGTCCGTGCGTGTTCCAATGTGAACGGGCCGACCGCGGTTCGACGCAGCGCGGTCAGGTGTCCCCCGACTCCGAGTGCCGCGCCGAGATCGCGTGCGAGAGAGCGGATGTAGGTTCCTGCGGAACAGTCGACGACGACGTCGAGGTCGACGAACTCCCCCTCGTCGCGTCGAGCCAACACGTCGAATCGCGAGACGGTGACCGGCCTCGCGGCGAGCTCGAACTCCTCGCCGGTCCGTGCCAGCGCGTGCGCGCGCCTGCCGTCGACCTTGATCGCGCTGACCTTGGCAGGCACCTGCTCGATGTCGCCGGTGAGTGTCGCGACCGTTGCCGCGATCTGCTCGTCGGTGATCGACGACGCGTCGGCGCTCGAGATGACCTCGCCCATACGGTCGTCGCTGTCGGTTGCGGCGCCCAGGCGGATGGTCGCGGTGTACGACTTGGTGGTCAGTGCGAGCAATCCGAGCAGTTTTGTCGCCCGCTCGACGCCGACCACGAGCACTCCGGTCGCCATCGGGTCGAGTGTGCCCGCATGGCCAACTCGTCTGGTGTTGAACAGCTTTCGGCAACGAGAGACGACGTCGTGACTCGTGATGCCCTCATTCTTGTCGACGATGACCAATCCGGCGTTCTCGATCGATGAGTCGGCCACGTCAGCTCATCACGATCGTCGTGGTGATGTAGCCGTCGTCGACCAGCCAGCGCCCGGAGAACTCGGTGATCGGTGTTCCCCCGTCGATGACCGAGCCGTCGATCAGGATTCGGGAGCGGAAGGTCCCCATATTCTCCGCGGTCTGCTCGAACGTGATGTGGGCATCCTCGAAGCCGAGCCAGCGTTGGGTCAGCGGAAACCATGCCTTGTAGGTTGTCTCCTTGGCGCAGAACAGAAGTCGATCCCAGTGCAGCCCCGACGGCCGCTGTGCGATGACGTTACGTTCGGCAGGAATGCTGGTGTGCTCGAGCACGCCGTCGGGCAGCACGTCGTGCGGCTCGGCGTCGATTCCCAGTGTCCTGACGCCCATCGCGTACGCGACGATGGCGGCACGATATCCGTCGCAGTGCGTCAGGCTGCCCACGATCTGGTTCGGCCACAACGGCATTCCCTTGTCGCCGCGCATGATCGGCGTCGGCTCGATCCCGAGCTGTCCGAGCGCCTGACGGGCGCAGTGACGCGCCGTGATGAATTCACGACGACGCTTCTCGACGGCGCGCGAGATCAGCGATTCCTCGGCGGGCATCGGCTCGAGACCCGGTGGGTCGCCGAAGGATTCGGCGGAGGCGACGCCAGGTGGGAGGAGTCGTTCGATCACTTGTCGCCCTCCTGACCTGAGCTCGTCTGACCCGAGCTTCGCTGTGCTCGACGCTGCGCCACGCGTTCGGCGAACTCGCGGGCACGCTCGGCGTAATCCGGCGGCAGGTTGAAGCGCGCGCCGTGATCGGGTAGATCCTGTTCGCGCACACCGGGATCGGGTGCGATCTGACGTAGCAGCGGTTCGGGTAGGCCGCGTCGCTTCCACTCGCGCGGGTATCCGACCGACACCTCCTCGAACCGCACGTCGTCGTACCAGGTGGTGCGCGGGATGTGCAGATGTCCGTAGACGCTGCATGTGGCGTTGAACCGCGTGTGCCAGTCGGCGGTGAGTTCACTGCCGCACCACAGTGCGAATTCGGGGTAGAACAGCGCGTCGGTCGGTTCGCGCCGCAGCGGCCAGTGATTGATCAGGATGGTCTTCTCTGCCGGGTCGAGTGCCTCGAGACGCTTGCGCGTCGACTCGATGCGCGCCCTCCCCCACGCGTCCCGGGTCGGGTACGGCTCGGCGGACAGCAAGAACTCGTCTGTCGCCACCACGTTGCGTTCCCGTGCGACAGCGAGCGCCTGCAGCGCCGTCGAGGTGCCCTCCGGGCGGAACGTGTAGTCGTAGAGCAGAAACATCGGCACGACGCGGACGGGTTCGCTGCCATCGCCCGCGTCGAACAGCGGGTAGATGTCTTCCGGCGTGACCACCCCGATGTCGCGGCACGCCTGGACGAGGTAGTCGTAGCGCGCGACACCGAAGATCTGCAGCGGGTCCTTGGCGGTGGTGTAGAGCTCGTGGTTGCCCGGCACCCAGATCACCGTGTCGAATCGAGCCTTGAGTCGACGCAGGGTGTCGATGATGTCGTCGGTACGTTCGGACACGTCGCCCGCGACGATCAGCCAGTCGTCGGGAGCCGACGGTCGAATCTGGTCGACGATGCTCTCGTTGCCGCGGTGCGCGACGTGAAGATCGCTGATCGCCCAGAGTGTAGCCACGAGGATCCATCGTGCCAGATGGCCGCGGCGCCACTGTTTTCAACCGAATGAATCACCGGTGACCCACTCGATGTTGCGTTCCACCTTGTGTCAGGATGCGCACGTGTATCCGAGCCAACCCCAGCCGCCTATTGCACAACCACCTGGTCATTCCTACCAGCCCCCGTACCCGATGTACCCGCCACGCCGCCCCGCCCGCACACCTCTCGGCGACCGCGGCCCGTGGTGGGCACAAGCCCTGGTCAGCGCAGCGATCGGCGGATTCTTCTTTGTTGTGAGCTGCGCGCTCCAAATCGCTCTGAGTGAGTTCGGGTTGCACGATTGGTGGAGATTCAGCGTCTGGACGTTGGCAGCCCTGCTATACATGGGCGTCCTCGCCGTGTGGGCCCGATCCACTCCGCAACGAATCCTCGGTCCCGGCGCCGCCTTGGTGCTCCTGGGATTGCAACGTGTACTCGACGCACTGTGGGCTATCTCCGGCCCACGCCTCTACTCGGGCTGGACCTACGCCGAATTCGAATGGTGGTACAGCGCCAATAACGGACTCGTCATTCTTGGCGTCGTGGTGGGGTGGTCACTCGCACGCAGAAGAACTGCCTTCGCGTTGATCGGCATCATCCCGGCGCTCGCGCTCAGCGCGGCGGGGGGATGGATCGAGCAGGCAATCCACTATCCGAAGTCGTACATAACTGCGTCGCTTCTCGACGGCGTCGTATTCATAGGCTTTTGTGTGCTCGGCATCCTCAGTGTCTGGGCCTGCGACGGAATCGGCCTCGCCATCCGACGCGGACGCACTCAGAGCAGACCGCGACCTGCGTACCCACAGCCCGGCTACTGAGTGGACGCCGCGCGACGCATCGACATTGGTGCCGTCGATCAACCGCGCTCGTGTCCGACCCGCTGCCACCGGCCCGACCGAATCCGCCACACGACGGTCAGCATGCGAATCACCATGAACACCACGAGGCCGGTCCAGATGCCGGCCAACCCCCAGTCGAACGCCAACGACAGCCAGATCAGCGGTAAGAATCCGACGAGCGCTGCCACCAACGTCGCAGTCCTCAGGTAGGCAGCGTCACCGCTGCCCAGGAGCACGCCGTCGAGCGCGAACACGACACCCGCGATCGGCAGCATGGCGACAAAGAACCACCAGGGCGTGCCGATGGCGTCAAGCACACGGGCATCGCTGGTGAACAGCCGCGGCAGCACACCGGCGCCGAGGGCAAAGACGCCTGCCATTGCCGACGCAGCCACCACCGAGACGACGGTCACCCGGCGGGCCACGTTCTGCGCCGCCGTGACCGCACCCGCCCCGAGCGCGGCACCGACCAACGCCTGGGCCGCGATGGCCACCGAGTCGAGGAACAGCGACATGAACTCCCACAGTTGAAGTGTCAACTGATGAGCAGCGACAGCGGCCACCCCGAAACGTGCGGCAACGGCAGCCGCCGAGAGGAAGCACACCTGGAACGAGAGGCTGCGCGCAACGAGGTCGCGCGCCATCACGAGTTGCGCTCTGATCACGGCCCATCGAGGACGTAGCGCGCGCCGCCCGCCGTCGGGAAGCACCTCACGGAGGAGTCGCACCGCGAACAGCAGACCGGTGATCGACTGTCCGACGACGTTGGCAACTGCACTTCCCTGCAAGCCGAGCCGCGGGAAGAACCACAGCCCGTGAACCAGCCCAACCAGCAGAACCGCCCCGATCGACAACCCGATCACGACGTACACGACCGGTCGACGGGTCTCCTGGACGCCACGCATCCAGCCGTTGCCCGCCATCGACACAAGAATGAGCGGCACGCCGAAGCATGCGATTCGCAACCACGACGTCGCTTCCGCCGCAACGTGACTCGAATCCGGACCCGACGTGCCGACTATGAGTCGCATCACCCACGGCGCGAGCGGATAGATCACGGCGACGATCACCGCACCGACGCCGAGCGCGAGCCACGTCGCCTGCACGCCCTCTCCCACCGCGCCCACGCGATCGCCCGCGCCGAAGCGCCGAGCCGACCGCGCGGTTGTCCCGTACGAGAGAAAGGTGAGCTGGGTGCTGATCACGGAGAGCACCAGAGCGCCGACGCCGAGCGCGGCCAGTTCGTCGCCGCCGAGGCGTCCCACGACGGCGAGGTCGAGGAGTAGATACAGCGGCGGCGCGGTCAGCACCGCGAGCGCCGACACCGACAACACGGCGATGCGGCGTATCCCCGTGTCCGGGGCGCTCGCCTGGGCGTCGGCCTGTCGGGCGGGCTCGGTCAGAGCAACCCCACCAGCCGGTCGACGACCTCAGACGCGCTCCCGGTATCGCTGTACCCGGAGGCGTGTCGATGTCCGCCGCCGCCGAGCGCGCGTGCGATCGGAACCAGATCGACCGAGGCCTTCGACCGCAACGAGACCGTCCAACTCGTCGGTTCGATCTCCTTGAACACCGCCGCGATCTCGGCGCCTGCCGTGGTTCGCACGATATCGATGATGCTCTCGGACTCTTCCCAGCTCATGCCGACCATCGCGTCGTGATCGACGACGGCGTAGACGAGTCCCGCACCGTCGGCTGCTTCCGGGACGAACGTCGCCGAAGCCAACACCCCGGCCACCATGGACAGCCACGAGAAGGGGTGGGTGTCGAACAGCGCCCGACTCCACCGTCGACCGTCGACTCCGCTGTCGAGCAGTCGCGCCGCGACCCGAAACGAGTCGGGGCGCGCCCATTTGAACGATCCCGTATCTGTCGCGAGACCCGCGTACAGGCACGTCGCGATGTCGGCGTTCAGCGGAACGTCGAGTTCGTCGATGAGTCGCAGGACGAGCACCGCGGTGCAGTCGGCGTCGGGGTCGACGAAGTCGAGGTCACCGAAACCCCCGTTGGACATGTGATGATCGACGACGACCGATGTGACCGCACGCTCGAAGACTGCGGCCAGTTCGCCGAGCCGATCAGGTCCGGCGGCGTCGACCGACACCGTCACGTCGTGGCCTTTGAGTACATCGGGTTCGACGAGCAGATCCCGCGCCCCCGGCAGGTCGCGCAGGGCAACGGGCAGGCTCTCGGGACCGGGATAGGACACCTCGACGTCGAGGCCGCGTGTCTTCAACGCCAGCCCCAGCGCGAGTCCACTACCGATGGTGTCTGCGTCGGGTCGCACATGGCAGAGAATCGTCACCGCCGATGCCCCACCGAGGGCATCTGCGATCGCCGCAGTGGAGGCAGTGGTCACCCGCGTGAACCGTCCTCGCTGTCTTCGTCCTTGCTTCGATACGGATCCGCGTCACCGGCGGGTTGCGCTTCCTTCGCCTGACGCGCGACGAGCTCGTCGTTGGCACGTGCGCGTGCCACGAGTTCTTCCATGTGCCGCGCGGCGTCGGGAACGGTGTCGAGGACAAAACTCAATGTCGGGGTGAAGCGCACGCCTGTTCCGGCGCCGACCTTCGAGCGGAGAATCCCGGTCGCCTTGGCGAGTCCCGCGGCAGCGGCCTCGTAGTCGGGTTCGGCGTCGATCGATTCGCCCATGACGGTGTAGAAGACCGTCGCGTCGTGCAGGTCGTTGGTCACCTTGGTATCGGTGATCGTGACGTGGGCCAGCCGCGGGTCCTTGATGTCGTGGGCGATCGACGACGCCACGATCGACGAGATCCGCTTGGCCATTCGCTGTGCCCGTGCCGGGTCAGCCATGGGATGTCCTTCCTCCAGAATCGAACCAGCGAGAATCGAACCACTGAGAATCGAACCACGCACTGTGAATGAGGAACGTACTCCCCTTCCGGGGCCGTCGAGCACCTAGTGCCCTCAGGCCCCGGAAGGGGAGCGTGTTCGACGATCCGCGCGTCAGTCGCGCGGCTTCTCCTGCAACTCGTAGCTCTCGATGACGTCGTCGACCTTGATGTCGCTGTACGTCAGCGTGAGACCACATTCGTAGCCTTCGCGAACCTCGGTGACGTCGTCCTTCTCGCGTCGCAGCGACGAGATCGTGAGATTCTCGGCGACCACCACGTTGTCGCGCAGCAGACGAGCCTTCGCGTTGCGGCGGATGAGACCGGACTGCACCAGGCAACCGGCGATGTTGCCGACCTTCGAGCTCTTGAAGATGGCGCGGATCTCGGCGCGGCCGAGTTCCACCTCTTCGTAGATCGGCTTGAGCATGCCCTTGAGCGCGCTCTCGATCTCGTCGATGGCCTGGTAGATCACCGAGTAGTACCGGATGTCGACGCCCTCGCGGTTGGCGAGCTCTGTGGCCTTGCCCTCCGCACGGACGTTGAAGCCGATGATGATCGCATCCGACGCCGCAGCCAGGTTGACGTTGGTCTCCGTCACGCCACCGACACCACGGTCGATGACGCGCAGCGACACCTCATCGCCCATGTCGATACCGAGCAGCGCCTCTTCGAGCGCTTCGACGGTACCTGCGTTGTCGCCCTTGAGGATCAGGTTCAGCTGGCTGGTTTCCTTCAGCGCCGAATCGAGGTCCTCGAGGCTGATCCGCTTGCGGCTACGTGCGGCCAACGCATTGCGCTTGCGCGCGTTGCGCCGGTCGGCGATCTGCCGGGCGGTGCGATCTTCTTCGACGACGAGCAGGTTGTCACCTGCACCCGGCACCGACGTGAAGCCGATGACCTGGACGGGTCGCGAAGGCAGAGCCTCGTTGACGTCGTCGCCGTGCTCGTCGACCATGCGTCGCACACGACCGTAGGCATCGCCTGCCACCACGGAGTCGCCGACTCGCAGCGTTCCGCGCTGGACCAGCACTGTCGCCACAGGTCCGCGACCGCGGTCGAGGTGCGCCTCGATGGCGACACCCTGAGCGTCCATGTCGGGGTTGGCACGCAGATCGAGCGACGCGTCGGCAGTCAGCAGCACCGCTTCGAGCAACTGCTCGATGTTGGTGCCCTGCTTGGCCGAGATGTCGACGAACATCGTGTCGCCGCCGTACTCCTCGGGGATCAGCCCGTATTCGGTGAGCTGGCCGCGGATCTTCGACGGATCGGCGCCTTCCTTGTCGATCTTGTTGACCGCGACCACGATCGGCACATCTGCTGCCTGCGCGTGGTTCACGGCCTCCACCGTCTGCGGCATGACGCCGTCGTCGGCGGCGACCACGAGGATCGCGATGTCGGTCGACTTGGCACCGCGGGCACGCATGGCGGTGAACGCCTCGTGACCCGGGGTATCGATGAACGTGATCAGTCGATCGTCGCCGTTGAGGTGCGTATTCACCTGGTAGGCACCGATGTGCTGGGTGATGCCACCGGCCTCGCCCTCGCGCACGTTCTCCTTACGGATGGTGTCGAGCAGGCGGGTCTTGCCGTGGTCGACGTGACCCATGACGGTGACCACCGGCGGACGCTGTTCGAGATCCTCTTCGCCGCCCTCGTCCTCACCGTAGGAGAGATCGAAGCTCTCGAGGAGCTCGCGGTCTTCGTCCTCCGGGCTGACGACCTGGACGTTGTAGTTCATCTCGGAGCCGAGCAGCTCCAGCGTCTCGTCGTTGACCGACTCGGTCGCCGTGACCATCTCGCCGAGGTTGAACAGCGCCTGGACCAGCGATGCCGGGTTGGCGTCGATCTTGTCGGCGAAGTCGGACAGCGAGGCGCCGCGGGCGAGACGGATCGTCTCACCGTTGCCGCGCGGCAGCCTGACGCCACCGACGGCCGGAGCCTGCATCGAGTCGTACTCTTGCCGCTTCTGACGCTTGGACTTGCGACCCTTGCGGGGTGCACCACCCGGACGTCCGAACGCACCGGCTGCGCCACCACGACCGCGACCGCCGCCACCGGGGCGTCCGCGGAAACCTCCGGGAGGACCTCCCGGTGCTCCGCCGGGCGCGCCTCCGCCGCCACCGCGATAGCCTCCGCCACCGCCGCCACCGCGACCGCCTGGTCCGCCGCCGCGGCCTGGTCGGCCTGCGTCGGGACGTGCCGCACGACTGGGCATGGCACCCGGGTTCGGGCGAGGGGGCATGTTGCCCGGGTTCGGGCGAGGTCCGCCCTGACCCGGTGCGGGACGTGCTCCGGCGCCGCCGGGACCGGGGCGTCCTGCACCCTGACCTGGTCGGCCCTGTGTCGGACGTCCGCCACCCGGGCGGGGTCCGCCCTGGCCGGGTCCGGGACGTGGTGCCGCCGGGCGCGGAGCTGGTGCGGGAGCAGACGAATACGGATTGTTTCCGACGCGAGGCGCACGCGGACCGGGCTTGGGCCCGGGACGTGGACTCGTCGGCGCCGGCGCGGAAGCCTGAGCTGCCGCGGGCGTCGGCTTCTGTGCCGGCGCCGGGGTGGGCGCGGCGGCAGGTGCCGGGGTGGCTGCAGGCGCGGGCGCCGGTGCCGACTGTGCGGCAGCAGGCGTCGGTGCTGGTGCAGGTTTCGGAGCCCCCGGCTTGGGGCCGGGGCGAGCTGCGCCGGGCTTGGGCGCAGCAGAGTTGTCACGAGCCGCGGCACCCGGCTTGGGTGCTGCCGACTTCGTGGAGTCGTTCTTGGTTGCTCCCCCGTTAGCTGCGGGGAAGGATTCGCGGAGTCGGCGGGCCACGGGGGCCTCGACGGTCGACGACGCGGATTTGACGAACTCGCCCTGTTCTTTGAGACGTTCGAGCACTTGCTTGCTCGTCACGCCAAGTTCCTTGGCCAGTTCATGCACGCGGGCTTTGCCTGCCACTGCTCTCCTCACTTGGAGGCCGAGCGGCTTGCCCGCCACGGCCTCGGATTACGTCCGATACGTGCTCATCGTGGTGACTTCACGGTGTGCTCATGTCTTCTGCTACCTGTTCTGGCCCGTTAGGGCCGCTCTCGTCCGTGCTGTCTCCCGAGCGGGTGTACAGCACTTCTTTGAGGTCGGACTGGTCTACGACCAGTCCCGGACTCCTCAGCGCCCGGGCAAACGCATGGCGTCGAACCGCGGCGGACACGCAGTCCGCCATCGGATGCAGCCAAGCACCTCGCCCAGGCATGGTCTTCGCGGTGTCGACCGCGATCCTCGGGCCGCTCGCGCCGGTGACGACGACACGGACCAGATCTGCGATGCCGGCTCGTTGCCGACATCCCAGACACATACGGATCGGACCTTGCGGAGAATGACTCTCGGAAGAATCGTTCCGCGGACCGGACCGGTCACCACCATCGGAAGCGTGTCCACAGGGGGCGGCCGGCCGCATTCGCGTGACCATCGATCAGTCTAGCGCGCCGAGCACCGAACTGGACAACCGGACCTCATGACGCGCGTCCGGTGCCCGGCCCGCCCGCCTGTCCGGCGGGTGCACCGGGAGCGTCGTCGGCGTCGGAACGGATGTCGATTCGCCAACCCGTCAGTCGAGCGGCCAGGCGAGCGTTCTGACCTTCCTTACCGATCGCGAGCGAGAGCTGATAGTCGGGCACCACGACACGCGCGGCTTTCTGTGCGGCGTCGACGACCTCCACCGAGACGACCTTCGCAGGCGACAGTGCGTTGCCGACGAACACGGCGGGATCGGTGTCGTAGTCGATGATGTCGACCTTCTCGCCGGACAACTCGCTCATCACGTTGCGCACGCGCTGCCCCATCGGACCGATGCACGCGCCCTTGGCGTTGAGTCCGCTGACACCGGTGTGCACGGCGATCTTGGAGCGGTGACCCGCCTCGCGCGCCACGGCGACGATCTCGACCGATCCGTCCTCGATCTCGGGGACCTCGAGGGCGAACAGTTTGCGGACCAGGTTCGGATGCGTTCGCGACAGCGTGATCTGCGGCCCACGCGGGCCCCGCGAGACCCCGACGACGTAGCACTTGATGCGCTCACCGTGTTTGTAGCTCTCCCCTGGCACCTGCTCAGCGGGCGGGATGACTCCCTCCGCACTGTTGGCGTCGCTACCGATCTGCACGACGATCATGCCGCGTGCGTTGGCGCGGGCGTCCTGCTGGACGACGCCGCCGACGATCTCGCCCTCGTGGGTGACGAAATCGCCGAAGTTCTTCTCGTTCTCCGCGTCACGCAGACGCTGGAGGATGACCTGGCGGGCGGTGGTGGCCGCGATCCGGCCGAATCCCTCGGGGGTGTCGTCGTACTCGTGGACGACGGTGCCGTCCTCGTCGACCTCCTGGGCCATCACCCGGACCGCCCCGCTCTTGCGATTGACGTCGATGCGCGCGTGCGGCGCGAACCCGTCGGTGTGGCGGTATGCGGTGAGCAACGCGGTCTCGATGGCGGTGATGACGGTGTCGATCGAGATTCCCTTGTCGGCCTCGATCATGCGCAGTGCATTGATGTCGATGTTCATTGGGCGCTCCTATTCACTTGTCGGCTGCTATGGAATTTTTCGGCTGTGTCGTTCGGTTCTGAAGTCAGTTTTCGTCGCCCCGGGTTGTGTCGTCGGCTGCGTTGTCGAGTCGCTACGAGGTGACGGTGTCGCGACGTTGCGCGATCTGTTCGTCGTCGAGGCCGCACAATCGCAGTTCGGCGACTCCCGGCCGCGAGAAGTCGACGTCGACCACGGCGCGTGTGACCGCGTCGAGCTCGACGGCGCGGACCCGGAAACGCCCACGGTCGTTGCTCACGATGTCGACCTGGCCGTCGTGTAGCGGTCCGACCCTGCCGGCGACACGGG
The DNA here is from genome assembly GCF_001665925.1 of Gordonia sp. 852002-50816_SCH5313054-c. Classification (NCBI taxonomy): domain Bacteria; kingdom Bacillati; phylum Actinomycetota; class Actinomycetes; order Mycobacteriales; family Gordoniaceae; genus Gordonia; species Gordonia sp. 852002-50816_SCH5313054-c. The sequence continues at coordinate 200,655 of NZ_LZTE01000034.1, read as the reverse complement.
CAGGCCCGTCGTCGTCCACGAGATCGATGAGCACCTTGCGTCCGGCAGCGCGACGCCACTGGCGTTCGGTCGTGAGCGGCCTGTCGACGCCGGGTGAGGTGACCTCGAGCGTGTCGATGTCGGAGTAGGCGGGATCGGCGTCGAGCGCGTCCGACAGTTCGCGACTGAGGTCGGCGAGCTCGTCGAGAGAACCTCCCCCGTCCCGATCGACGATCACGACGACAGCGCCGCCGTCCGCACCCTGGGTGACCGAGACGTCTTCGACGTCGAATCCACGGTCGGCGACAAAGGTGTCGACGAGTGTGCGGAGTTGTCGTGTATCGATGCTCATTGCTCCCCTCACTCCTCGTCTTCGCTTGCCGCGCAGCGTGTTCAGTTGCGGTCGTCAGTTGCGTCCGTAGCCATCGGTTGGCTTTTGAGACGATTGCTCTGCCGCATCCGACGGCACCCCATTCTAGTCGATATTCGACCCTCTCCCGACCACCTTGCGACCGGCCTCGGACTCGGCAGGCTACTTCAAGCCGCCGGACCGCTCGCGGCCCATGCGGCGCCCGTGTGTCGGGCTGGCATCATGTGTCGGGTGAAGCCAGCAGCCACCGATGTACTCGACGCCGTGGATCGTCGCACCGTCTTGCGAGGCGGCCTCGCGCTCGGTGCCGGAGCACTCGTGATCGGCGCATCGAGCGCATGCGACAGCGGCCCGACGCCCAATGAGATCACCGCAACCGCCCTGCTCCCCCTGGCCAAGGCCGCCCGCTCCGACGCTGCGGCAGCACGTTCCCTCGCCCCTCGCCTTCCGACCTACAGCGCGGCGCTCGGAGTGATCGCCGAGCAGCGCGACGCCCACGCGACCGCACTCTCGCAGGAAGTCCAACGCCTCGACTCCGACACGGCCAACCAGTTGTCTGCCGCACCGTCGGCATCCGCGACCCCAGGCTCGACCGGTGCGGGTGCGTCGTCGACGTCCACACCGGAGTCGTCGTCGACAGCGGGCACGCTCGACGAGCTGCGCTCGGCGCTGCGTGCGTCGACCCGCACAGCACACGACGCCGCGATCTCACTGAAGGGCTACTCGGCAGGACTGGCCGGGTCGGTCAGCGCTTCGATCGCAACACTCGTGGAGGTGCAGCTCGCATGACCGCCACGACCGACGCTCTGGCCGCGGCGACGCAGGCCGAGAATGCCGCGATCTTCACATACGGAGTCACGACGGCCTTCGTGTCCGCGACTCGACGCACCACTGTCGCCGACTACACCGCCGCCCACCGCGCCGCGCGAGACGCCCTGAACGCCGCCATCTTGGCAGGGGGCGCGACGCCACCCGACATGGCCCCCGGGTACACCTTGCCGGTGCAGGTCACCGACCCCACCAGTGCCGCCCGCGCCGCGCTGGCTGCCGAAAATGACTGCGCCACGGCGTATCGCTCCGCGCTCGAGCGAGCCGACTCCGAATCAGCGCGCCGCCTCGCCGTCGACCAACTCACCGACTGCGCGCAGCGAGCAGCCACCTGGCGTGCCGCGCTCGGCGAACGGCCGGTGACCGTCGCGTTCCCGGGCCAGCCGCAGTAGTCCGAGCGGCCGTAATAGACCCCCAGCCGCAATAGGTCCGAGGGGCCCGCCGCGGGAAGCTACCCGCGCACCGCAGCGACGATCGCCGATACCGCGTTGTCGACCGGCACCTCAGCGCTCTCGCCGGTGAAGCGGTCGCGGACCTCGACGACGCCGTTGGCGTAGCCGCGGCCCACCACGACGACGATGGGCATGCCGAGCAGTTCGGCGTCCTTGAACTTGACGCCGGGCGACGACTTGCGGTCGTCGAGCAGTACGTCGAGACCCTCGGCGTCGAGTTCCTCGGCCAGCGACGTCGCGCCGCCGATCGCGGCCTCGTCCTTGTTGGCGATCACCAGGTGCACGTCGTAGGGCGCGACCTCTGCCGGCCAGCGCAATCCCTTGTCGTCGTGCTGCTGCTCGGCAATCACCGCGACGAGGCGTGACACGCCGACGCCGTAGGACCCCATGGTCAGGCGGACCGGCTTTCCGCTTTCGCCGAGAACATCCACCTCGAAGGCGTTGGTGTACTTCTGCCCCAGCTGGAAGATGTGACCGATCTCGATGCCCTTCGCGGCCACCAGCGGCCCCTTGCCGTCCGGCGAGAGGTCGCCGTCGAGGATTTCGGCGGCCTCGATCGTCCCGTCCGGCGTGAAGTCGCGCCCGGCGACGAGTCCGACGACGTGCCGGTTGGGCTGGTCGGCACCCGTGATCCACGCAGTGCCGTCGACGACGCGCGGATCGACGAGATAGCGAACGCCGTTCTCCTGCAGCGCTTTTGGCCCGATGTAGCCCTTCACCAGGAACGCGTTGGCCGTGAAGTCGGCCTCGGTGAGCAGCTCGACTTCGGCAGGCTCCAACGACGCCTCGAGCCGCTTGAAGTCGACCTCGCGATTACCCGGAACGCCGATGCCGAGCAACTCCCACTCGCCTCCGGGTTCGCGGACCTTGACCATCACGTTCTTGAGTGTGTCCGCGGCGTCGAACGTCCCGTCGAGGGTCTCGTTGGCCCAGGCCACGAGCGTCTCGATCGTCGTGGTGTCGGGGGTCTCGTGAACCTGCGCGGCTGCGAGCCCGTCGAACGGAATCGATTCGGGCGCAGGAGTGACGACGGCTTCCACATTGGCCGCGTAGCCCGACTCCACGCATCGCACGAACGTGTCCTCGCCGACCTCGCTCTCGGCGAGGAACTCCTCCGAGGCACTGCCGCCCATCGCGCCGGACGTCGCGGCGACGATGACGTATCGCACCGCGAGCCGCGCGAAGATGCGCTGGTAGGCGTCACGGTGCGCGATGTAGGAGGCCTTGAGTCCGTCGTCGTCGAGGTCGAACGAGTACGAGTCCTTCATGACGAATTCGCGTCCACGCAGGATGCCTGCGCGCGGACGTTCCTCGTCGCGGTACTTGGTCTGGATCTGATAGAGGATGACCGGCAGATCCTTGTACGACGAGTACTCACTCTTGACCAGTTGCGCGAAGATCTCCTCGTGCGTCGGACCGAGGAGCATGTCGGTGCCCTTGCGGTCCTTCACACGAAACAGGTTGTCGCCGTACTCGGTCCAGCGGGCAGTCGTCTCGTACGGTTCACGCGGTAGCAGCGCGGGCAGCAGGATCTCCTGCGCACCAATCGAGTTCATCTCCTCGCGCACGATGTTCTCGACCGCCCTGAGCACACGCAGTCCCAGGGGGAGCCAGCTGTACACGCCCGGCGCGACACGCCGAACATATCCAGCGCGAACAAGCAGCTTGTGGCTGGGAACCTCGGCGTCTGCCGGGTCATCGCGCAGCGTACGCAGGAACAGCGTCGACATCCGTGTGATCACGGTCGATCAGTCTAGTCGGCCACCGCACACGGTTTTCGGTCCCGTCCGCATGGCCGGATACAGTGTTCGACGTGCTCGTCATCCTCCCGCCCTCGGAAACCAAGTCCGACGGGGGTTCCGGCGCCCCACTCGACCTCGACGCACTCTCGTTCACCGAACTCAATCCGGTCCGCAAACAGATCGCCGACGCCGTCGTCGACCTCGCTGGTGATCTCGACGCGAGCGTCAAGGCACTCGGCCTCGGCAAGACACAACTCGCCGAGGTCGACCGCAACGCCGACCTCTGGCTCTCCCCCACCCGCCCTGCCATCGAGCGCTACACCGGCGTGCTCTACGACGCCCTCGACCACCGATCACTGACCCGCGCGGGCAAGACGAAGGCGGCAGACCGCCTCGCGATCGGGTCGGCGCTGTTCGGGGTCATCCGGGCCGGCGACCGGATTCCCGCGTACCGCCTCTCGGGCGGATCCACACTGCCCGGCTTCGGCACACTCACCTCGGCGTGGAAACCAGCTCTCTCGAACGCGCTCGACGCCGTGGACGATTTCGTCGTCGACCTGCGCTCCGGGATCTACCAGCAGTTGGGCCCCGTCTCTGGCGCGGTGACCGCCACGGTGATGACAGAGGCGCCCGACGGCACCCGAAAAGTGGTGAGCCACTTCAACAAGCACTACAAGGGGTTGATGGCCCGCGAACTGGTACGGACGCGCCGAAACGCCCGTGACATCAACACCCTCGCCGCCGTGCTGTCAGACGCCGGGCAGCGCGTGGAGATCCCCCGACCCGACGAGATCGTCGTCCTGACCGACTGACACCGACCCCCATGACCTCTGCCGTCCCCGCGCACGAAATTCCCGACGTCGTCTTGTCGCATTCCGGCGGCGATCCGATCACGCCGGTCTGGCTCAACGATGTCGGTGGCGTCACCTATCAGCTCGGCGAAGGCCCGTCCGCCCGGTACCTGAAATGGCAGCCACCGACAGACGAGGTCTCCCTGAGCGCCGAAGCTCACCGACTCTTGTGGGCGGCGCGGTTCGTCGCGTGTCCCACCGTGCTCGACGCCGGATACGACGAGAGCGCCGAGTGGATGCTCACGGCCGCAGCGCCGGGGGATTCGGCGGTGTTCACACCGTGGCTCGAACACCCCGAGATCACCGTCCCAGCGGTCGGTCGAGGTCTTCGCCGCCTACACGACACGTTGCCCACCGACGCGTGTCCGTGGACGTGGTCGCCCGCCGAACGCATTTCCGACGCACGGTCGCGCGGCATCGACGTCCAACTCGAGGCCACAGATGCCCCCACGATCGACCGCGCGGTCGTGTGTCACGGCGACGCGTGCTGTCCCAACTTCCTGCTGTCAGACCCCGGACAGGTGACGGCGTACGTCGATCTGGGCAGTCTCGGCGTCGCAGATCGCTGGGCCGACATCGCCGTCGCAGCCATGAGTACGGAGTGGGACTACGGGCCCGGATGGGAACGACCGCTCGTCGAGGCGTACGGCGTCGACTTCGACGAGGAGCGAATGAGCTTCTACCAGCGTCTCTGGGACTCCACCTGAGACCTGATCAGTGGTCGCGGGTGTTCTGCGCGATGTCCGCGTCGAGTCCGGCGTCCGCGGCTTCTTGCGCGGCCTGCCCCTCGGCCACCTGCTCGGGGGTGAACCGCATGAACAACACGACGACCGCGGCAATCACCGCGATGCCCGCGCAGCACGCGAAGGCCAATCCGTAGCCGTTGGCCTGCGCGGCGAGTTGCGTGGCGTTCATCGTTTCCACGGGCGCAGTGGTGCCGCCGAGCGACAACGCGCGGGACGTCACGAGCGCGCCGACCGCGACCAACCCGATCGCACCGCCGAGGTTCTGGGCGACCTGCGCGAGCGCTGTGAGCGGCCCGATCTCATTCGGCCCGACGCCCGCGACAACCGAGAGCGTCAGCGGGATGACAGCGAAACCGACACCCACGCCGATCACCACGACAGGGATGAGGATGCTCGGGAAGTACGCGGGGGCCTTCGACGCGATCGACGCCGCGTACAGGCAACCGGCCAGAATGATTGCGCCGCCGCAGAGCACCAGCCACCGCGGCTGGACATGCAGCGCGAGCTTCGACGCGATCGCAGCGGCGATCCCGAGGCCGAACGCGAACGGCACGACCGCGAGACCACTCTGAACGGGGCTGTACTTCAGGATTCCCTGGAGGTACAGCGAGATGAAGACCGCCATACACATCATGATCATGCTGGCGAAGAAGATGGCGACCAGCGCGGCCACGCGACTCGTGTTGTCGAAGAGAACGAACGGCAAGATCGGGTTGCTGGCACGTCGCTCGACTATGACGAACGCAACAAGAGCAAGACCGCCGAGAATGAACGAGCCGATGACGATCGGACGGCCCCAACCGCTCGGACCCTCGTTCACCGCGAGCACCAGCAGCGAGCATCCCAGCGTCGCGAGCACGGCTCCCGGTAGGTCGAGGGACAATCGCACACCCTGGGATTCGCGCAGGACGAAGTACGCGCCGACAGCGACGAGCAGGCCGATCGGAACGTTGATCAGGAACACAAGACGCCAGGAGACCTGGGTCAGCACACCACCGAGGATCAGACCCGCGACAGAACCGATACCGGTCATCGCCGCGTAGATCGCGAACGCCTGACTGCGCGGTTTACCCGGCGCGAACGTTGTGGCTACCAGGGCCATCGCGGTCGGCGCTGCGACGGCCGCCGAAGCACCCTGCAGGGCACGTCCGACGATCAGGCTCGTCTCGTCCCAGGCCAGGCCACACAGCAGTGAGGTCACGGTGAAGGCCGCGACGCCGATCACGAACATGCGCTTGCGCCCGAAGGTGTCGCCGAGTCGACCACCGAGGAGCATCAACCCGCCGAAAGCCAGGACGTAGCTGCTGATGATCCAGTTCGCGCCGGACTCTGAGAGTTGCAGCGACTCGCGGATCTTCGGAAGCGCCAGCGCAGCGACGGTACCGTCGAGCACCATCAGCAGCTGCATTCCGGACAGCACAAGGATCGCGAGTCCGAACACCGGCCGGTACTGATTGGTGTCCGACGCCCCGGCCGCGAAATCCAGCCGGTGTGCTTGCCCAGGTGACGACGACATAGGCTTCGACGCTACCGCGCCCCTGCGCGTATGTGCCAATTCTCGTTGGCGGATAGGTTGTATGCCCACTCGGCTCGACGCAGCGCCCAGTCGACGGCCCGGCACCCTACCGTCGCGCTGATCGAGCCTCGTCCCCCGCTGATCGAGCCTCGTCCCCCGCTGATCGAGCTCTGTCGAGATCACCGAACGCCGCGACGGCATCGGCATCGTCGAATCCCGCGACGGCGCCGATCACGACGATCGCGGGCGGCTTGAGTCCTTCGCGCGCGGCGGTCTCGCCGGCGTGGGCGAGGTCGGTGCGGATGAGGCGTTGGGTCGGCAGCGATCCGTTCTCGATCATCGCGACCGGGGTGTCGCCGGGCTTGCCGCCTGCCAGGAGCGCGTCGGCGAAGACGTCGACACGTTCGACGGCCATCATCAGCACCAGCGTTCCGCGTAGCTGTGCGAGCACCGACCAGTCGATGAGCGAATCGGGGTGTCCGGGCCGGACGTGCCCCGAGGCGATCACGACCTCATGGGTGACGCCTCGATGCGTGACCGGGATGCCGGCAGAACTCGGCACGGAGATGGGGCTGGTGATGCCGGGGACCACGGTCACCGGAACCCCTGCGGCCACGCATGCCTGCAGCTCCTCGAAGCCGCGACCGTAGACATACGGATCGCCACCCTTGAACCGCACGACGAACTTGCCCTCCTTAGCTTTCGAAGTGAGGACGTCGTTGATGGCCTCCTGCTTCATCGCCCGCCCGTAGGGCACCTTGGCGGCATCGATGATCTCCACCTGCGGACCGAGCGAGGCCAACAGCTCAGGCGGCGCCAACCGATCCGCGACGACGACGTCGGCCGCCATCAGCAGTTTGAGTCCGCGCACGGTGATGAGGTCGGGGTCGCCCGGGCCACCTCCGACGAGCGCGACCCCCGGCGGGTGCGGCTGCTCGTCGACGTCGAGTGAGCCGTCGGCCAGTGCCCGCGAGATCGCGGCGCGCAAGGCCGCCGACAACCTGTGGTCGCCGCTCGCCAGCACCCCGAACTGCACGTCGCGGTGTCGCCCCGACGCCGGGGTGACAGCACTGCCCCACCGCGCTTCGTCGGCCCGCACACAGAACGTGTGTCGACGCTCCGCCTCGGCGACGACCGCTGCGTTCACATCGGGATCGTCGGTACACGCCATCGCGTACCACGCCCCGTCGAGATCGCCGTCGACATACGCACGCTTGTGCACGACGACCCCGGGAAACGACTCGACGGCGGGCGTCGGATCAATCGCGACGACCTCTACCCGCGCGCCGGCGGCCACAAGATTCGGAAGTCGACGCTGCGCAACCGACCCACCACCGACGACAACCACCTTTCGTCCGTGCAGATCGAGCCCGGCGAGATAGTGGACGTTGTCGCCACTCTTGTCGTTATTGCCACTGTCTTTATCGCCACCGGGTACCGCGGACGCATCGTCTGACATGGGTGCTGATCCTACCGACGAGACGCGCGTGCGTCCGGATCGCGACGGGTCGGCCCGCAAGAGGCGGACCGCACCCTCGCGATCGTCGAGGATCACCGATTCACGGGTTCACCAACTCAGAGCGGCAGCTCACCGACGCGTCGGACGTAAGACCACACGTCGGCGGCGGGCACCCCGAGCCGGTGCGCCGCGGACTGCAACAACGCGCCGAGGAGGATCGACGAGCAGTACTCCCCTGCAGCGGAATCCGGTGCGTGGGTGCGGATCTCATTCCACCGGGTCGGGTTGTGCAACGTGGCGGCCTCGGCCATCATGATCGCCTCGTCGAAGCCTTCGGGGACATCGCGCTGGTCGGGGGTCTCACGCTCGCACGCGCCGCAACACCCGTCACAATCCCGTGCCCCGGCGTCGTCCGCGGGCGAGATCGTCAGTGCCAGCCTGTTGTCGATCACGGTCACGCTCCTGCCCTCGCCTTCTTCGCCTCGCGTTCGAGTGCGCGTTCGCGGGCGCGCTCGAACTTCTCGACCTTGACGTTCATCTCTTCGAGGTAGTCGGCCAGTTTCTCCCGGTACATCTCACCGAGCGGCCCGAAGTCGTCGCGTTCGAAGATCCGCCACTTGCGCAGGACCGGCATGACGACCTCCGAAAGATGTTGCGGCAGATCGTAGATGCCGCCCTTGGCGATCAGCACCGCATTGCGCCGGAAGTTGGGCATCGTCGCGCCGGGCATCTGGAAGTTCGACACGATGCTGTAGATGGCGCACATCGCCTGATCGGGAACCAGGTCGAGGGCGCCCGCAACGACGTTGCGGTAGAAGAGCATGTGCAGGTTCTCGTCGGCGGCGACCCGCTGCAGCATGCGGTCGGCGATCGGGTCGCCGCATGCCTTGCCGGTGTTGCGGTGGCTCACGCGCGTCGCGAGTTCCTGGAAGCTGACGTAGCTGACCGCGAAGAGCATGTCGAAGCTGTGGTCACGCTGGCCGTCGTCCTCGGGCAGCGGATTGAAACCCGACGTCATGTGCGCCATGCGGGTCTCTTCGAGTTCCACCGGGTCGACGCCGCGGGTCACGACGAGGTAGTCGCGCATCACCGTCGAGTGACGCATCTCCTCGGCGGTCCAGCGCCCCACCCAGAAGCCCCAGGCGTCGTCGAGGGAGAAGTTCTCCGCGATCACCCGGTGATACGACGGCAGGTTGTCCTCGGTGAGCAGGTTGGTGATCATCGCGGCCTTCGCGACATCGGAGAGCTGCGACTGCTCCGGATCCCAGTCCACGCCGCCGAGAGCAGCGAAGTTACGCCCCTCGTCCCAGGGCACGTAGTCGTGTGGATGCCAGTCCTTGGTCATCTTCATGTGCCGCTCGACCTCGGTCTCGCACACGGGAAGCAACTCCCGCAGGAGATCCGAACCGGTCATTCCGGTGTCGCTGATTCCTGGCCCGATGAGGCTCGTCACTGTCTCTCCTCGCTCTCGTCGTCGACGCCGCGCGTAGCGGTGCGTCGTCCGGTTCCGCTCGGCCCGACCACCGACCTCCACCGACAGATATTCACTCTCGCGTGTGACGCAGGGGGCGTGAGTGAGACCAAAGTCCCGAGTGGATGGGGACCGACGTCGCGAACTCAACTTCGACCTGCGGTAATTTCGGTACATGCATTCCGAAGGTCAGCCGGCCCCCGCGGCGTCAGATCCCACGGCGTCGGACACCGCGCCGGACGAGTCGAGGGTGCGCGTCTTCCTCGTCGACGACCACGAGTTGGTGCGTCGAGGTCTCCGTGACCTGCTCAGCACGGCCGACGACATCGAGGTGGTCGGCGAGGCCGCGTCGGTCGGCGAGGGCCGCGTGGGCATCCTCGCCGCCAAGCCCGACGTCGCGGTCCTCGACGTCCGGCTCCCCGACGGCAACGGCGTCGAATTGTGCCGCGACGTGCGTGCCGCCGAACCCGAGATCCGATGCCTCATGCTCACCAGTTACGCCGACGACGACGCACTCCTCGCCGCGGTACTCGCGGGTGCGTCCGGCTTCGTGCTCAAGCAGATCCTCGGCCATAACCTCATCGCGGCCGTACGCACCGTCGGACGGGGCGGCTCGCTGCTCGACGACCGTTCGACCGCCGCACTGCTCGCCAAGCTGCGCGACGGCAAGAACAAGCCGTCCGACCCTCTCGCGGAGCTCACCCATCAGGAACGCGAGGTGTTCAACCTCATCGGCGACGGGCTGACGAACCGCCAGATCGCTCAGCGAATGTTCCTGGCGGAGAAGACGATCAAGAATTACGTCTCACGTATCCTCGCCAAGCTCGACATGCAGCGACGCACCCAGGTCGCGGTGATGGCCACCAAGATCCGCGACGGCAAGGCCTGAGCCGCTAGGTGAGCGGCACCGACCAGGTCAGCGTCGTCCCCGACGAACGGCCGGGCGCCACACGAGGATTGGTGACGACGGTGAAGGTGCCGTCGCATTCCTCTGCGCGGCGAGTGAGGTTCTCCAGACCGCGGTAGGTGACGTCGGTACTGATACCCACCCCGTCGTCGGTGATCTCGACCGACAGCACGTCGTCGGCGCTCACCGACACCGAGATGTGCTCGGCGTGCGCGTGGCGCAGCGCATTCGACAGTCCCTCGCGCAGCACGGCGTCGATGTGTGGCCCCAGCGCGTCGGGGACAACGGTGTCGACCGGGCCGTCGAATTGCACACTCGGCGCGATCGGCGCGTGGACCGAGAGTTCGGACACGATGTCGAGGACGCGGCGCCGCAACGTCGCGGTGTCGTGATGCCCGGGGACGGTCTGCAGGTCGAAGATCGAGGTGCGGATCTGCGCGATCGTGCGGTCGAGGTCGGTCATCACCTGTTCGAGCCGCTCGGCGCGCGCGGCGTCGTCGAATCGTACCGACGCACCGCTCCCGCCGGCCGCGAGCATCGTCTGGATCGACATGCCGATCGCGAACAGTCGCTGAATTACGTGGTCGTGCAGGTCGCGGGCAATTCTGTGACGGTCGGAGAGCACCTCGAGGTCGCGGGCGACCTGCTGCTGCTCCGCGTACACCATCGCCAACGACGCCACTTCGGAGACGCCGGCCAGGCCCGAGGCCTCCTCGGCCTCCCACACCGGCTCGTCGACATGTGTGATCACGATCCACCCGAAAGCCCCCGAGGCGCGCGCGAGCGGCTGCACCGTCGCCCAGCGAGCGCCCCGCCGGCCGAGGGCGGGCGAGAGATCGGCGATCGGCACGATCGACATCCCCGTCCCCGTCGGCGCCGAGAACTCCGCGGGATCGAACTCGATCGGCCCGCCCGTGTGTCCGCTGAGCACGATGTCGTCTCCGCTGTCGGTTTCGTCGCTCAAGATGAGGACGTCGGAGGCGCCGACCAGATCGGCCACGTCGGTACACATCCGAGACAGCGTGTCCTCCAACGCGATTCCCGAGAGCGGCTCGGAGCCGCGGCGCACCAGCACCTGCATCCACCGCTGCCTCGTGCGTGAGCTCTCGAACAACTGGGCATTGTCGACGGCGATCCCGGCGGCCACCGCGAGCACCGCGATCAGCGCTTCGTCGAGCGGCGAGAACTCGTCGGCGCCACGCTTCTCGGTCAGGTAGATGCGGCCGAAGTTGGAGCCACGGATGATGATCGGAGCACCGAGGAATGTCGTCATCGGCGGATGGTTCGCCGGAAAGCCCACCGACGCAGGGTGTTTCGCCAGGTCCGGAATGCGCAGGATGTGGGGGTCGTTGATCAGGACCCCCAGCACTCCCTTGCCGACCGGCAGCGACCCCATCGCAGACCGCTCGTCCGGAGTGATCCCCGTGTACACGAACTCCGACAGCCCACCGTCGGGACCGCGCACACCCAGCGCGCCGTAGCGAGCATCGACGACTCCGACAGCGACTTCGACGATCCGCTGGAGGGCTTCGTCGAGGTCGAGTCCCTGCCCGACGACAAGCACCGCCTCGAGGAGATCACGCAGGATCGCCGGATCGTCGACGCCGTGCTCACGCAGGATGTCGAGCACCTGCGCAACCTTGCTCTCCGCCATCACGTCTCCTTCGGCTCGCACGCGCGCACGAACCGCGCAATCGATGTCGGCACCGCCGCCGGGTGCACGTGCAGATACGACGCGTGGACATTCGACGTCGCCACGCCGTGCATTCCTGATGCGCCATGATGGTCACGCCACGCCCACGCAGGCGCCCCCGTATCGAGTTCGACGACGCTGCGGTGGAACTCGTGCCCGGTGACTCGTTCGCCCGGCCGATAGAGCACCGAATCTGTGACCGCCACGGCATCGCGATATCCGAGGGTGAGCGAGGGACCGAACCGACCGACCGCATCGATCACCCCGGTCATGCGATGCCCGTCGAGCTCTCGCGTGAGGTACAGCAGGCCTGCGCACTCCCCGTGGATGGGACCACCCGCGCGGTTCAGCGTCGCGATGTCTTCTCGCAGTTCATGATTGGCCGCCAGCTTGTCTGCGTGTTCCTCGGGGAATCCCCCTCCGACGACGAGTCCCGCTGCGCGCTCGGGCAGGCGGTCGACCAACGGATCGAACTCGACGACCTCCGCACCGGCCGCGCGTAACAGCTCCGCGTGCTCGGCGTACCCGAAGGTGAACGCAGCACCCGCAGCGATCGCGACGACAGGGCTACCAGAGTTGGGACGAGCAGAGTGGGGACGTGCGGATTGCGCGCCCATTCCCGCGTCTACGATGGCGTCGGCCGCCGACCACGGCTCCGACAGCGTGGCGCCCCCCGATTCCGCGAGCGCGACGATCGCCTCGAGATCCAGTGCTGCGCCGACCATTTCCGACATCGCGTCGACAGCTTCGACGGCCTCGACCGACCTCTCCGCGGCGGGAATCAGCCCCAGGTGGCGAGAGGGCACCTGAAGGCGCGAGTCGCGACGCAGCACCCCGAGCACGGGCATCCCGACTCGCGCACACGCCTGTCGCAGCACCGCCTCGTGTCGCGGGGAACCAACCCGATTGAGCACGACACCCGCGATCCGCACCGACGGTTCGTAGCCGACGAAGCCGTGCAGCAGCGCCGCGAGCGACTGACTGTGACCCGCGGCGTCGACGACAAGAACGACCGGCGCGTTCAGCAGTGCTGCGACGTGCGCGGTGGAGCCCGTGCCGATCGGGTCCGCGTCGGCGACGTCGTCGGCGGTGATCCTGCCGTCGAAGAGCCCCATGACGCCTTCCACCACCGCGATGTCGGCGTCGAGACTACCGGCCGCGAACAGCGGCCCGATCAGGTCGGCTCCGACCAGGTTGGGGTCGAGGTTGCGACCGACACGGCCCGCGGCGACCGCGTGATAGCCGGGATCGATGTAGTCGGGGCCGACTTTGAACGGCGCAACCCGGTGCCCGGCGCGGCGTAGCGCACCGATCAGCCCGGTGCTCACGGTGGTCTTGCCGCTACCCGACGACGGCGCGGCCACGACGACTGTGGGGATCGACGTCATGTCGCCCTCGCCACGCGGCTCACCACTCGATTCCCTTCTGGCCCTTGCGTCCCGCGTCCATCGGATGCGCGACCTTGCGCATCTCAGTCACCAGGTCGGCGGCGTCGATGAGTGCCTCGGGAGCACGACGTCCGGTAATGACCACGTGTTGGCGGCCGGGTCGGTCGACGAGTGTCCGCACCACGTCGTCGGTGTCGATCCATCCCCAGTCGAGGGGGTAGGTGAACTCGTCGAGCACGTAGAAGTCGTGCTGCTCGTCGGCGAGACGACGGGCGATCTCGGCCCACCCCGCACGCGCCGCTGCGGCGTGATCGTCGGCGACGTCGGCATTGGCGCGCAGCCACGACCATCCCTGGCCCATCTTGTGCCACTCGACGGGCCCGCCGATGCCCTGTTCGGTGTGGATCTCGCCGAGCGCGGCCATCGCCGACTCTTCTCCCACACGCCATTTCGCGCTCTTGACGAACTGGAAGACCGCCACGCGCAAACCCGCATTCCATGCGCGCATCGCCATCCCGAACGCCGCCGTCGACTTTCCTTTGCCGTCACCGGTGTGCACGGCCAGTACCGGCTGCTGTCGACGCTGCCGGGTGGTCAACCCGTCGTCGGGGACCGTCTGCGGAACACCCTGCGGCACAGTAACTCTCCCTATTCTCGCGCGGACTCGGATCAGGCGGCCGACGTGCGCGACTGACGCCGGTCGGTCGCGGGGGCCGACAACGCCGCCACCGACAGCTCGTCCATTCGCATCGTCTGCGCCCCGAGGCGCACGGCAAGATCCGCGGCGAGTCCGAGTCGAACCACGCCCTGCTCGCAGTCGACGACGACGCTGTCGATGCCATTGCGCCGAATACGCTGCGCCGCAACCGATGCGCGCCCGGCGGCGTCTGGTCCCGCGGTAGCCCGACCGTCGGTCAGCACCACGAGCAGCGGTCGACGTCGGGGATCGGCTCGTCGGGCGCGCTCGATGACCCGTTGCGCCTCGATCAGTCCCTCCGCCAACGGGGTTCGGCCACCGGTTCTGATGTCGGCGAGTCGCCGCACGGCGATATCGACCGATTTCGTCGGTGGCACAGCGAGTTCTGCACGCGATCCGCGCGCGACGATCACCGCGACCCGATCGCGCCGTGTGTACGAATCGCGCAGGAGGTCAACGCATAAGCGGCTCACGGCGCTCAGTCGCCTGCGTGCCGTCATCGACCCGCTGAGGTCGACGACGAACACCACCAGGTTGCCCTCCTGCCCGATGCGTTGTGCCCCACGCAGATCGACCGGTGCAACCGATAGCCGCTCGGGCGTCGTCGATATCTCAGTGGTGGCCACCGAACGCCGTGCGGCGCGCAGCACTGTCCCGAAGAGGTGGACCAGACCTCCCGGCGCGAAGTCGGTGTCGGACACGGTGTGCCCGCGACGGCTTCGTGCGCGTGACCGCTTACCCGGATCGCCGTCACCGACCCCGTCGGCCCGCAGGCGCCGCATGCGCACACCGGAACTCGACGCCGCGGTTCCGAACATCTGCCCGCGCGGCGGTTGCTGCGACTGTCCGGAGACGTCCTGCTCGACAGGCTCGTCGCTGGAATCCGGTTGCGGGACAGTGGGATCGGAGTCAGCAGGATTGAAGTCAGCGGAAGACTCGTCGCGTTGCTCGGGCGCGGGAGCACCGTCGGGCCCGTCCGGGTCCGGCTCCGGCTCTTCCGGAGGGCCCGCGGCGTCGTCGCCTGCCGAAAGCGCGTCGTCGAGTTGCTGCTCGGACATGCCCGACTCGTCGAAGGGATCTCGTCGTCGACGGTGTGGCAGAGCGAGTTCGACGCCGACGCGCACATCTTCCTCGGTCACCGACGTGGCTCCGCGCAGTGCCGCGTGTGCGGCCGCGGTGCGGGCGACGACGATATCGCCGCGTAGCCCGTCGACGTCGAGGTGTGCGCAGATGCCTGCGATGCGTCGTAGTTCTCGCTCGCTGATCTCGACGTCTCCCACGGTTGCGCGAGCGGCGGCGATCCGGTCCGAGAGTGCCCGTTCGTCGTCGGCATAGCGTTCGACGAAGCGATCGGGATCTGCGTCGAAGTCCATCCGGCGTCGAATGACCTCGACGCGGTCGTCGACCTCGCGCGCCGCGGTGACGTCGACGGCCAGCCCGAAACGGTCGAGCAGCTGCGGACGTAGTTCTCCCTCTTCGGGATTCATCGTTCCGACGAGCACGAAGTCGGCGGCCTGGGTATGTGAGACGCCGTCGCGCTCGATGGTCACCCGCCCACTGGCCGCGGCGTCGAGCAGCACGTCGACGAGGTGGTCGGCGAGGAGATTGACCTCGTCGATGTAGAGCACTCCCCCGTCGGCACGGGCAAGCAGGCCAGGCGTGAACACCGCCTCGCCGTCGCGCAGTACGGCCGTCAGATCCAACGAGCCGACGACGCGATCCTCGGTGGCACCGATGGGGAGTTCGACGACTCTGCCCGCCGACGACGCGCTGACACCCTCGTGTGCCGTGCCCTCATGGGCGATCAGTGGTCCGAGTCCGCGCACGATGGTCGATTTCGCTGTCCCCTTCTCGCCGCGGATCAGCACACCGCCGATACCCGGCGACACCGCACACAGGATCAACGCCAACTTCAGCCGCTCCTGCCCGACAACCGCGCTGAACGGATACCGGGCGGGTGTGGCGGCGGTGCTCGCCGGAGCGGCGACAGCGTGCCTGCCGCTCATGAGCGCGTGCTTCTGGCAGGTCGGATCATCGAGACGTGCGGGATGCCGTCCTCGAGGTACTCCTCGCTGTCGACGACGAAACCGAACTTCGCGTACATGTCGATGAGATAGCTCTGCGCCTCGATACGGCACGGATGCTCACCGACCTCGGCGAGCGCTGTCTCGATGAGACGCGCGGTCATGCCCTCGCCTCTGCGAGACCGGTCGGTGCACACGCGCCCGATCCGATACATCTCGCCGTCACCAGGCGCCCCGGAATCCTCGAGGAGCCGCAACGTCGCGACCACACGCCCCTCGTCGTCGGACACCCAGAGCTGGCGGGTGGCGGGTTCGAGATCCCGACCGTCGAGCTCCGGGTACGGACAGGACTGCTCGACGACGAACACATCCACCCGCAATCGCAGGATGTTGTACAGCGTCTCGACGTCGAGGTCGGCTGTGAAGCTGCGATGAAGCTGCCCAGAGGTCATGGTGTCGTGACTATCACACCGACAGCACGCACGTCACAACTCAGCCTGCCGGCGCGGGCTCGACGTCGGCGTCGGCCGGAGCGTCGACGGTGTTGCGACGCAGTTCGAGACTGTTGCTGGTCCAATCCCAGACCTGGTGGAACAGGTCGGCGTTGTCGGAGAGCTTCTTACCGAACGACGGAATCATCTCGGTCAGCTTCGGCGTCCAGCGCTCGAAGTCGGCCGGGAAGCACTGTTCGAGAACCGAGAGCATCGCCGGAACTGCCGTCGACGCACCGGGCGACGCTCCGAGGAGGCCTGCGAGTGTGCCGTCTCCGGCGGCGACGACCGCCGTGCCGAACTCGAGCTTTCCGCCGACACCGTCTTTGTTCTTACGGATGACCTGCACGCGCTGACCCGCGGTGATGAGCTCCCAATCCTCGCCCAAGGCGCGGGGAACGAACTCACGCAGGGTGTCGACGCGGTCGGCGGGACTCGCGGCGAGTTCGCCGATGAGGTACTTGAGCAGACCGAACTCCTGCGGTGCGATGGAGAGCATGGGCAGCACGTTTCCGGGCTTGACCGTGCTCAGCAGGTCCGTCATCTTGCCGCTCTTGAGGAACTTCGGCGACCATCCGGCGTACGGACCGAACAGCAGGCCCTGGCGATGATTGATGACACGGGTGTCGAGGTGTGGCACCGACATCGGCGGCGCGCCGACGGCAGCCTGGCCGTACACCTTGGCGTGGTGCTCCTCGATGAGCTCGGGGTTGTTGCAGCGGAAGAACTCGCCCGAGACCGGGAATCCGCCGAAGCCCTTGGCTTCCTTGATGCCGGACTTCTGCAGCAGGTGCAGCGCACCGCCGCCCGCGCCGACGAACACGAACTTGGCGTGGACGGTCCACTTCTCGCCGGTACGGACGTTGCGCACCTTGACGATCCAGCTTCCGTCGGACTGCTTGTCCAGGTTGGTCACGGAGTGACCGAAGTAGATGTCGCCACCCTTGCCCACGAAATTGAGGAGCTTCTGGGTGAGCGAACCGAAGTCGACGTCGGTGCCCTCGGTGAACCAGTTCAACGCGACCGGGTCGGAGAAGTCACGTCCCTGCGACATCAGCGGGAGGCGCGCACTGAATTCGCTCGGATCGGTGATGTACTCCATGCCCTCGAAGAGAACTTCTTTCGAGAGCGCGTCGTAGCGCTTACGGAGATAGTCGACGCCCGCGTCACCGTGGGTGAAGCTGACGTGCGGAATCGGATTGATGAACTCCGAGGGGCGGGAGATGATGTCGTTGTCGACCGCGTAGGCCCAGAACTGTCGAGAGACCTGGAACTGCTCATTGATGGCGATCGCCTTGGTGGTGTCGACGCCACCATCCGCAGTCTTCGGTGTGTAGTTGAGCTCGCACAACGCCGAATGGCCGGTGCCCGCGTTGTTCCACGGGTCACTGCTCTCCGCGGCCGCGGCATCGAGCCGTTCGAAGAGGCTGATGGTCCAATCAGGCTGCACCTGCCGCAGCAGCGCACCAAGGGTGGCACTCATGATGCCTGCACCCACGAGCGCAACGTCCGTCTTGATCACCGATTCAGACAACTCGGACCCCACTTCAGACTCCACTCGACAACACTGTCTTGTGTTGCGGAGGACGAATCTTCGTCCACGTCGACCATTGTTCCCCATGAGTGTGTAGCCGCCCGAATCGCCTCCGCCAAGTGTGGGCCGGATGACACTTGCGTGCCTACCTCGGATGCGCCTTTACAGTGGAAATCGTGACTGTGTCCCCAGAGTCGACTAGTCAGCAGTCGACCTCCTCGGTGCAAGATGATCCCACCGACCGCGATTCCGGTTGGCAACCCGACGGCTTCCTCGACCACTACGAGGTACGGACCTTCGACCTCGGCCCCGACCCGGATGGCGAGGACCCGATCACCGCAACCCTGGTTCGCAAACCCACCGCACCGGCGGCCGCAACCAATGGCGCGGTGCTCTACGTCCACGGATTCACCGACTACTTCTTTCACGAGCCCCTCGCCGATCACTTCCACGACCGCGGGTACGCGTTCTACGCGCTGGATCTACGCAAATGTGGACGTTCGCTGCTCGACGGGCAGACGCCCCACTTCGTCCGCGACCTGGCTGCCTACGATCTCGAGCTCGGGCTCGCACTCGATGCCATCGCCGACGACTTCACCGCCGACACACCGGTACTGATCGCCGCCCACTCGACGGGTGGATTGATCACCCCGCTGTGGCTCGATCGTCTACGCACCGCATCGCCGGAGCGCCACGCGCGCGTGTCGGGGCTGCTGCTCAACAGCCCGTGGCTCGACCTGCAGGGCAAGCCCGTGCTGCGCTCGTATCCGGTGACGATGGTCGTCAAAGGCCTTGCGGCCGTGCGCCCCTTCGAGACGCTCACCCGCGAACTCTCCGCGGCCTACGGCGAGAGCCTGCATGTCGACTCCCACGGAGAGTGGGCCTACGACCTCACGAAGAAGCCACTCGGCGGCTTTCCGGTCACGTTCGGATTCCTCAACGCGGTCCGCTCGGGCCAGCGCCACCTCCATCACGGCATCGATGTGGGCGTACCGACACTCGTGTTGCGCTCGGACGCAACGAAGTTCGCCAAGAGTTACTCGCCTGCGGTCGACGCGGCCGATGTCGTACTCGACGTCACGCAGATCGCGCGGTGGAGCGGCAGTCTTGGCGGTCACGTCACGATCGCGCCCATCGCCGGTGCACGCCACGACGTATTCCTGTCCGTCGAGTCGGCGCGCACACAGGCATACTCCGAGGTCGATCGGTGGCTCGACACCGTCGTCGACCCGTCGCCAGCGAGGAGCGCATCATGACCGCAACTTCCGACACCCGATCCGCTACGCAGACAGTCGATCTCGCGATCATCGGAAGCGGCAGCGGCAACTCGATTCCCGACGACCGCTTCGCCGACAAGCAGATCGCCATCTTCGAAGAGGGCATCTACGGCGGGACCTGCCTGAATGTCGGCTGCATCCCGACGAAGATGTTCGTCTATCCGGCCGAGGTCGCCGACATCGCCTCCGACGGTGACCGTTTCGGCGTTCATTCCCGGGTCGACGGCGTCGACTGGCCCGCGATTCGCGACAGGGTGTTCGGCCGGATCGATCCCATCTCGACCGGCGGCCTGCAGTACCGCGAACTCGAATGCGAGAACATCACCGTCTACGCCTCCCACGTCGAATTCGACGGACGCGACGACGACGGGCTCTACCGGCTCGTCACCGCCGACGCTCTGGTGCTCGCCCGCGAGGTTGTTATCGCAGCGGGTTCGCGCCCGGTGATACCGGCAGGGATCGCCGAATCGGGCGTGACCTATCACACCAACAACGACGTGATGCGACTCCCCGACCTTCCGCGCCGCATGATCATCCTCGGAAGTGGTTACATCGCAGCCGAATTCGCACACGTCTTCGGCTCACTCGGCACACAGGTCACGATTCTGGCGCGCGGTCCGCGGCTGCTCCGCAAGCTCGACACCGAGTTGTCGACGCGGTTCACCGACATCGCGAGCGGCAAGTGGGACGTTCGGCTCGAGCGCGACCTGGTCTCCGCCGAGAATCTTGCAGACGGCGGGATCCGACTCACCCTCGGCGACGACGAGATCGTCGAAGCCGACGTCCTTCTCGTGGCGACCGGGCGCGTATCCAACGGAGACCGCCTCGGCATCGACACGATCGGCCTCGACCTGACCGACGACGGCCGCGTCGAGGTGGATTCCCACGGCCGCACCGGTGCGCGTGGAGTGTGGGCACTCGGCGACGTGAGTTCGCCGTTCCAGCTCAAGCACGTGGCCAATCACGAGGAGCGGGTGGTGGCCGACAATCTGCTCAAGGGTTGGGACGCAACAGATCTCGACACCTTCCAGCACGACGTCGTGCCCGCTGCGGTGTTCACCCACCCGCAGGTCGCTGCGGTGGGCTTGACCGAGTTCGAAGCGCGCGACGGCGGCCACAACATCGCGGTCAAGGTGCAGGAGTTCGGCGACGTCGCTTACGGCTGGGCGATGGAGGACACGACCGGCGCATGCAAGGTCATCGCCGACCGGGAGACCCACCGACTACTCGGAGTCCACATCATCGGCCCGCAGGCACCGACGCTGATTCAGCCTGCAATCCAGGCGATGAGCTTCGGCCTCGGCGTCGAAGAGATGGCGCGCGGGCAGTACTGGATTCACCCGGCCATGCCGGAGGTTCTGGAGAACGCTCTGCTCGGGTTGGAGTTCTGACCCGCACCTGGCGCGCAGCGTCCCGCTCAGAACACCACCGAGCGCAGCGAGGTTTGTCAGAACACCGCTGAGCGCAGCGCTATCTCGCTGGCCAACTCCTTCGCGGCCTTCTGCGGAATCCAGTGGTCGATGCCGGACAGTTCACAGAACCGGTAGTCGCCGTAGACGTAGCGCCCACTCCCCTCGGCCTGCGCCCGACCGAGCGCGGTGTCGCCGTCGCTCCACACCAGGGTGGTGGGGATTTCGATCGGTGGGCACGAGAGGGTCGCGGCGACGTCGCCGGTGAAGTTGGCGCGGTACCAGTTGAGTCCTGCCGTCAACGCCCCCGGTTCGCGCAGCGGAGCCAATTCCTCGGCCGTCACACCTGCGCGACGCAGCAGCACCCCGTCGCGCGCCAGGAGCATCTCCTCGGCACCCTCGGCGATGAAATCCTTGATGTACGCCGACTTCTCGCGCTGATCGTCGACGGCGTCCGGGTCTTTGATCGCATCACGCATCGCCGACGGATGGCCCGTGCTCGCCACAACCAGGCCGGTGAACCGGTCGGGGTGCTTACCTGCGAGGTGCCAGGCGACGATTCCACCCCAGTCGTGACCGACGAGAATCGCGTACGGCACGTCGAGCGCATCGAGTACGCCGAGTGCGTCGTCGACGAGTGCCTCGAGCCGGTAGGCCTCGACCCCCTCGGGACGCGCCCCCGGG
Organism: Gordonia sp. 852002-50816_SCH5313054-c; assembly: GCF_001665925.1. Classification (NCBI taxonomy): domain Bacteria; kingdom Bacillati; phylum Actinomycetota; class Actinomycetes; order Mycobacteriales; family Gordoniaceae; genus Gordonia; species Gordonia sp. 852002-50816_SCH5313054-c. Next base: position 179,137 of record NZ_LZTE01000034.1, on the reverse strand, counting down.
CTGTAGCCGCGCTGGTCGACCTGGATGGTGCGCAGGCCGGACTCGTGCAGGCGGTTGGCGACGTCGTCGTAGCAGGAGCTGTTCACCGGGAACCCGTGCAACAGCAGCACCCAGGGGCCGCGGTCAGGACCGCCGACGCGAACGTCGAAGGTCAGGTCGCCGACTGTGATCTCGCGCCGCTCAGTTTCCACTCCACCAACCCTAGCGGCGGGATCGCCGCTGAATCAGCGGGTTGAGCCGGGTCACAGGTTGCAAATCTCACTACTCACCGATGCGTCGGCAACCACTCACCGGTTCTCGCCCAGGTAGTGGGCTATCGTCGGCGCCCGTCGCGGTGCGCCGCTGCCGATGATGTCGCAGATCGCGGCCATGTCGAGGTGTGCTGTCACCAGGTCTGCCATCAGATCGAGTTGCCTGCCCCGGATCGCGGCGACGTCTGTGTCGCCTGCCGGTTCAAAGTGTTTACCCGCGACGGCAGCGACCTCACGCAGGTAACGGCGCCTGAACTCGTTCGACGCCAGCAGTCCGTGCCAGTGCGTGCCCCATATCGCGTCCCGGCGGGCACCCTCCGGACCCTGCTCGTCGTCGTCTATCCACGACGCTTCCGACGAGTCGACGACCCTACCGTGGTGGATCTCGTACCCGGCGACCTCGACGCCGTCGACGACGCCGGTCGTCGTGCGCAGCACCTTCTCCGGCTCGAATCGCACGTCGACGTCGAGCAGACCGAGACCGTCGACAACGGCCCCACCAGAGGATTCGACCGAGTCGACGATCCGTCTGCCCAACATCTGGAAGCCGCCGCAGATACCGAGGATCGCGCCGTGCCGCGCCGCGCGTTCGGTCAACGCGACGTCGAGGCCGCGTTCACGAAGCCACGCGAGATCGGCCACGGTTGCGCGGGTTCCCGGCACGACGACCAGGTCTGCGGCGCGTACCGACGCCGGGTCGGCGACCCAGGTGACATCGACACCCGGCTCGCAGGCGAGTGCCTCGACGTCGGTGGAGTTCGAGATACGTGGCAACCGGATGGCTGCCACCGACAGCCGCTCGGACGCGCCCTGGCCTGTTCTGAACGCACCGGCGGCTTCCGGCGGGCCGACACGGCGCCCCACCGGCGCGGCCAGCGAGTCCTCGGCGTCGATCCACAGGTCGTCGACATACGGGAGCACGCCGAGGGTCGGGCGACCGGTCAGCGCGCCGAGGGTGTGCAGGCCCGGGTCGAGGATCGTCTGGTCGCCACGGAACTTGTTGATGACGTACCCGGCGACCAACGCCTGGTCGGCAGGTTCGAGGATCGCGGTGGTGCCGAACAGGTGCGCGAGCGATCCGCCGCGGTCGATATCGGAGACGAGGATCACCGGAAGGTCTGCCGATCGCGCGAGACCCATGTTGGCGATGTCGGAGGCGCGGAGGTTGATCTCGGCGACCGATCCTGCGCCTTCGCAGATGACGACGTCGAATTCTGCACGCAGAGAGGCGAGTTCGTCGGCGACCACCTCGCGCAGCTCCGCACGGCGGGTGAGGTAGTCCCGCGCACCCACATCGCCGGCAGGCCTGCCGCGGACCACGACGTGCGAACGTCGGTCACTGCCCGGTTTCAGCAGCACCGGGTTGAATCGTGTCGACGGCGGGAGTCCGCACGCTGTGGCCTGTAACGCCTGCGCACGACCGATCTCACCGCCATCGAGCGTGACGACCGAATTGTTGGACATGTTCTGCGCCTTGAACGGCGCGACCCGCACACCCTCGCGCACGAGTGCCCGACACAATCCGGCGACGACGAGGCTCTTACCCGCGTCAGAACTCGTACCCCCGACGAGGAGCGCTCCGCGTAAGTCCGTCACCGGCTCACCCTATCGGGGTGCTCCGTCGGCACGCGTCGGAGCGAGATCGCCGTCGTCGAAGCGTCGATGCGCGTCCTCGACGTCGGGTACATGATCCTCCGCCCACGCCCGCACCGCGGCCAGCGGCACCAACAATGACCGACCGAGATCGGTGAGTTGGTACTCCACGTGCGGCGGCTGGCCACCGAGGTCGAGGCGGTCGACGAGTCCGTCATAGTGCAGGGCCCGCAGCGTCTCCGTCAACACCTTCGGGGTGATGCCCTCGATATGCGCCTTGAGCGCGCTGAAGCGCATCGGGCCGTCGGAGAGCGCGGTGATGACGAACACCGTCCACCGCGCCCCGATCCGGTGCAGCACAACCCGACTCGGACACGTCGCCGCCATCACGTCGTACGCCTTGGCCATCTCTTTCCTCTCACCGCAGTTCGCGCTCCCGGCACCGCTAGACGCCTCGATCTGCGCTGGTCGTCGACGATTTCGTTGAAGATACCGGTATCAAATCCATACCGTGGTCGGTGTTCAGCTTACCGATCTGAAGGGACCACGCCATGAGCGCACACCTGTCCGGAACCACCGTCCTCGTCGTCGGCGGTGCCAAGAACCTCGGACTGGCGATCGCACGCCGAGCCGACGCCGCGGGAGCGTCGGTGATCATCGGCGCGCGCGACATCGATTCCGCGGAGAAGGCGGCTGCCGGACTCCGTGACGGGCGCGGGATCGCGATAGACGTCACCGACGAACAGTCGATCGCCGCGGCCGCTGCCGAACTCGGGGCCGTCGACCACATCGTGAGTACCGCTGCGGCACACCACAATGTGCCCGTTGCCGAACTCGACCACGATGCGACAGTCAAGGCGTTCGACGCCAAAGTGATCGGGCCGATGCTGCTGGCCAAGCACTTCGCACCGAAGCTGCCACCGAGCGGATCGATCACCCTGTTCTCGGGCGTCGCCGCGTGGAAGCCTTCGCCGGGCTACTCGGTCATGGGCATCACGAACGGGGCGGTCTCGTTCGCGGTCAGCCATCTGGCCAACGAACTGAAACCCATTCGCGTGAACGCGATCTCGCCCGGAATCATCGACTCCGGAACCTGGGACGCCATGCCCGAGGCCGACCGAAGCGCGTTCTTCGACGGTGTCGCGGGCGGCAACCTCTCCGGGCGCGTCGGCGCCGTCGACGACATCGTCGACGCTGCCGAATGGCTGCTCACCGCGGGATTCGTGTCCGGGGAGACCATCCACGTCGAAGGCGGGGCACGCAGCGCGTGATCGCTACGCGTCGGGGATCGTCAGAACCTCGGCGCCGTCGTCGGTGACGACGAGTGTGTGCTCGAACTGCGCGGTCCACTTCTTGTCTGCGGTGACAACGGTCCAGCCGTCGTCCCACATCTCCCAGGGCAGCCCGCCGAGGTTGATCATCGGTTCGATCGTGAACACCATGCCGGGTTCGATCACGGTCTCGACGTTGGGCTGGTCGTAGTGCAGCACGACGAGCCCGTTGTGGAAGGTCTCGCCGATCCCATGCCCGGTGAAATCGCGAACCACGGTGTAGCCGAACCTGTTCGCGTACGCCTCGATCACCCGTCCGATGACGTTGAGCTCGCGACCTGGCTTGACCGCCTTGATCGCTCGTTCGGTGGCGATCCTGGTGCGCTCCACCAGATCCCGCACCTCCTGCGAGACATCGCCCGCCAGGAACGTCGCATTGGTGTCACCGTGCGCGCCGTCGATGTATGCGGTCACGTCGATGTTCACGATGTCGCCGTCTTCGATGACCGTCGAATCGGGGATTCCGTGACAGATGACCTCGTTGAGCGACGTGCAGCATGACTTGGGAAAGTCTTTGTAGCCCAACGTCGATGGGTATGCACCGTGGTCGGTCATGTACTCGTGTGCAATACGGTCGAGCTCGTCGGTGGTCACACCGGGAGCCACGGCCTTACCGGCCTCGGCGAGCGCGTTGGCGGCGATCTTCGACGCCACGCGCACCTTCTCGATGACCTCGGGGCTCTGCACCCACGGCTCGTGGCCCTCGTTGACGGTCGGCTTCCACACATATTCGGGGCGCTCAATGGAGTCGGGCACCTGACGGATGGGTGTCGGCTTTCCTGGTCGAAGAGCAGTGCGCACGGTCATACCTCCAGACTAGGCTCCGTGATCTCGATCAGTTCGTGGGGCGCCCACGACGGCCACTGCGCCGTGCCCGCGTGGTCGCCGTCGACGAAGCGTGCGACGATCCGCGTGACGTCGGGAGCCGAGTTGTCGTACACGGTCGCGTGATCGACCATGCCGATCGCGGCGGACACCAGAGCCCACAGACGCGCATACCTGCCGCGGATCTTGTCCTCCGGCACGAAATGCCCGCCTTCGACGACCCGTTCGGCGACACGCGCCACGGAGAGTTCGACGGGTACGAGCACGACGTGGAGGACCACGACGTAGCCCGATCGTCGCGCGCGGGTGATCAGGTGCAGCTTCGACGGGTGGGAGAACACGGTCTCGGCGACGAAGGACTCGCCCTGCTCGATCAGCGTCTCGCGGATCGTCGAGGCGATGCGGGCTGCCTCGTAGGAGTGCGCCTCGGGAGCCTCGGGCCAGCGATCGCGGGCGATCACGTCGGCGTTGACGAATACGCTGCCGGGCAGTAGCGGCGCGAGGCGCTGCTCGACGAACGTCGTCTTACCAGAACCGTTGGACCCGACGACGAGGTCGAGCCGCTTCACAGAACGATCTGCGTACCGTCAGGCAGATGCTTCACGACGCGTCCCTGGTCGTCGAGTGCCACCGTCGCGAGACCACGAGCCGCACGATCGGCGACGTGATTGCCTGTGGCGAGCGACTCTTCGAGGGATGCGGCGATCTCTGCGTTGAACACCGCCCCCTCCTCGATCGACAGATCACCGAGCGGGAGCCGTCCGGCGAGCGCGGCTTCGACACGACGTCGGGCGACCTGCCGCTGGTCGGACACCTCACGACCGACCCGCACCCAGTGCTCGAGTTGCTGTCGCGCAGAGCGCTGTTCGCGTCGGCCCTCCGACGCCGCGGCGTCGACAAGCTCCGACGAGAATCGAGTTACCTTGTCGGCAACGTTCGTCATGACTCCTCCTGACCACGAACCTCAACCCAGTGTAGCAATCTGCTACGGCCAGAGCCGGATGAGAGCCAGATCCCTCGGACGTCGCAGCCGATGCGACGACTAAGGTGAGACTAAGCCGACGCATTGCTCCAGGTGGCACAGATGGCATGTCGGGGAAAGCGGGAGGTCGCGGGCGATTGAGGTCTTCACGGGTGCTCGCGGTGTTGCTGGGAGCGCTGGTCGCGCTCGTCGCGGGCTGTAGCACCGCACCCATCCAACAGTCGACGAGCAGTTCGGTTTCCGCGACCGCACACCTGCGCAACGGACCGTCGACGGCGACACTTCCCGACCCCGACGTCGTGCCGGTCACCGCGACACCGACCATCACGCTGCCCGCGACGGTCGACTCCGTCGGACACGGCACGGTGACGGTCACCGACACCAGCCGCATCATCGCGATCGATCGCAACGGAACGCTTTCCAACACCGTGTTCTCACTTGGTCTGGGTTCTCGGGTGGTCGGCCGCGATAGGTCGACGACCTTCCCGTCAGCGTCGAAGCTCCCCCTCGTCACGACCAACGGACACACGCTCAGCGCCGAGGCGGTGCTCGCGCTGAACCCCACGGTGGTGCTCGTCGACGAGGACACGACGCCGCCCGGCGCCGTCGATCAGATTCGTAACTCCGGTATCCCGGTGGTGGCGTTCACCTCCACTCGAACGATTGCCACCACTCCGGCCCTCATCCGCGACGTTGCCGCAGCCCTCGGTGTTCGGCAGGCCGGCGAGCAACTCGTGACACGGACCGAGAAGGAGATCACCGACGCCCGAGCAGCGGTGCCCAATCCGTCGGGCAATCCGCGCATGGCGTTTCTCTACATCCGCGGCCCACGACTGGTGCTCATGTCCGGACCGCAATCGGGGGCCGATGATCTCATCGCAGCGCTCGGCGGCACCGACGCCGGAACCGCGTCGGGGCTCAAGCCCGGGTTCACCCAGGTCACCACGGAAGCCCTGCTCAGCGCGAATCCCGATGTGATCCTCGTGATGACCCAGGGCGCCGACTCGGTCGGCGGGCTCGACGGCGTCCTCGCGCTCCCCGGTGTCTCGCAGACCAGTGCGGGCAAAGCGCGTCGTGTGGTCCAGATGGACGAGACCGAGATGCTCTCGTTCGGACCCGACACAGGGAAGGTGCTCGGCGCACTCGCCCGGGCCATCTACGTATGACCCTGCAGACCTCACCGTCGCGATCGCGACACCTCACCACCCACGGCGGCCGCGTATCCGGCGTCGTCGTGATCGTGGCACTCCTGGTGTTGACCGTTCTGGTGGTGATCACCTCGGCGGCCGTCGGGCAGGTCAGCGTGTCGCCTGTCGAAGTCCTCGGCAGCCTCGCACACCACCTCCACCTGTCGATCGGACCGCTTCCGGCCGACATCGGTGAGTACACACTGTGGAACGTTCGCTTCCCCCGGATTGTCATGGGCCTCATCGTCGGCGCCGCGCTCGGTGCGGGCGGGTGTCTCATGCAGGGCGTCCTGGCCAATCCCCTCGCCGAACCCGGCGTCGTCGGAGTGTCGTCGGGTGCCGCCGTCGGCGCTGCGCTGATGATCGTCGTCGGCGGCGTCGGAGTGAACGGGTGGGCGCTCGCCGCTGTCGCGTTCGTCTTCGCGCTCGCCACCTCCGCAGCGGTGTACGTGCTCTCGCTGCGCGAAGGCTCGTCGTCGCCGATCATGTTGGTGCTCACCGGGATCGCCGTCAACGCCTTCGCTCTCGGCATCATCGCCTACCTCACATTCATCGCGTCGACGACAGCCCGCGAGCAGATCGTGTTCTGGCAACTCGGTTCACTCGAAGGCATCGGCTGGGGACCGGTGTGGGTGGCGCTGCCGCTAGTCGTGGCGGCCGTCGCGGCGTCGTTTCTGTTGGTGCACAAGCTCGATCTGCTCGCTCTCGGCGAGGTGCAGGCTGCGTCGCTGGGCGTGAACGTCGAGGTGGTGCGTCGGCAGGTCATCGTCCTGGTGGCCATCCTCACCGCGGCAGCCGTCGCGTTCACCGGCATCGTGATGTTCGTCGGACTGATCGTGCCGCACCTCATGCGGCTCATCGTCGGACCCCGACATTCGATCCTGTTGCCGACCAGCGTCATCGGCGGCGCACTGGTGCTCGCCGCCGCCGATCTCGCGGCACGGACCGTCATGCCTCCCGCGAGCCTGCCGCTCGGCCTGTTCACCTCGATCGTCGGCGGACCGGTCTTCTTCCTGCTCCTACGCCGCAGTCGAAACGCCGGAGCCGGCTGGTGAGCGCTGACACCCCGACAACGGACGGGCTGCTCGGAGAGCACATCGACGTCGAACTCGGCGGGCGAACCGTGGTCCGCGACGTCACGCTGGAGGTCGCACCCGGCGAACTCGTCGTGCTGGTCGGCCCCAACGGATGCGGAAAGTCGACGCTGCTGTCGGTGATGGCGGGTCTACGAACTCCGCAGGCGGGCCGTGTGACTGTCGGCGGCGTCGACATTTCCGGAATGCACGCACGGGATCTGGCGCGGGCACGCTCGCTGGTGACCCAGCAGAATCGTCCGGATACTCCGTTCACGGTCACCGAGGTCGTCGAGATGGGTCGGTATCCGTGGCTGCGCACTCCGCAGGCCGCCGAGTCACCGCAGATCATCGCCGAGTCGATGCGGCTGTGCCACCTCGACGAGATCGCCGAGCGCCCATTCGGACAACTCTCTGGAGGCCAGCAGGCACGCGTCTCGCTGGGTCGCGCACTCGCGCAGTCGACCCCGATCATGCTTCTCGACGAACCGACCGCGGCCCTCGACATCCACCACCAAGAGGGCGTCCTTGACATCTTGCGCAACCACCGCGACAACGGCGCAGCCATTCTGCTTGTGGTCCACGACCTTTCGCTCGCCGCCGCCTACGCCGACCGCGTCGCCCTGATGAAGGAGGGCCACCTGCTGGCCGTCGGCTCGGTGCGCGAGGTGATGACCGCGGACCGACTATCGGAGACCTACGACCACCCCGTCGAGATCTGGGACCACCCCGAGACCGGCCAACCGGTGATCATCCCGCGACGACGCTGAGCACGAACTACCCACTCGACGCTCAGAAGCGCACAGTCGACGTTCAGAGGCGCACAGTCGACGCTCAGAAGCGCACACTCGACGGGCCGCGCAGCGTCGACTGGGCCGCTCGAGCGTGCCGACTGGGCGCTCGAGCGTGCCGACTGGGCGCTCGAGCGTGCCGACTGGGCGCTCCAGCGTGCCGACTGGGCGTTCGAGCGTGCCGAGTGGGTAGCGCGGCTAGGGGCGGGTCGCTGTCGCGTAGCCCGGCGGCAGGAAGTTGAAGAAGTCGCGCGTAACCGCGACGGCGTTGTTCGAGTCGGCGCCGCGGACGACGAGCGTCGCGAAGGCGAGGTCGCCGCGGTAGCCCGCGAACCAGGCGTGCGATCCGCCGTCGAATTCGGCCTCACCGGTCTTGCCGTAGATCTCGCCCTGCTCGGCGATCGTCGTGCCGGTTCCCTCGGTGACGACCGCACGCATCATGGGGCGGAGCTTGTCCACGACGCCGGGTTCCAGCGCGGGCGTCGGACCGGTCACCGTGGTGGGCTTGCCGAGGATGAGTTGCGGGACAGGACGTTTGCCGTCGTTGGCGACGGTCGCCGCCACCAGGCTCAACCCGAGAGGGCTGACCAGCACCTTGCCCTGACCGAACCCGTCCTCGCTGCGGGCCACGAGCTCGTTGGCGATCGGAACAGACCCCGACACCGCGTCGAGGCCAGGGATCTCGTACTGCTCCCCCACGCCCATCGCCGCTGCAGTGTTGGCAAGATCCGACGGCCCCATCATGCTGGCGAGATGGGCGAACGTCGTGTTACACGACGACGCAAAGGCTTTCAGCATCGACACGGTGCCGAGCGAGAATCTGTCGTAGTTCGGGATGGTTCGCGGCCCGATCTCGATTTCACCGGGACACGGCACGAGCGAATCCGGTTGCGCCAGATCACGTCTGATCGCCGTGGCCGCGGTGACCATCTTGAACGTCGAACCGGGCGGGTACAGGCCGGTGGTGGCAATCGGTCCGCTCGCATCTGCCGACTGGTTCTGCGCCACTCCCAGGATGCGTCCGGTCGACGGTTGGACCACGACCATCGCGATCTGAAAACGATTGGTGGCGTTGACTGCTCGCTGTGCAGCCTCTTGGACGGCTCGCGACAGACTCAACGAGATCGACGGCGCAGGCGTTGCCGCATGGTCGGTGAGGACGTCCGCGTCGAGTCCGTTGGGGTTGACTGTCACGACGCGCCACCCGACGTGTCCGTCGACCTCACTGTCGACGACCTTCTTGACCTGAGACAGCAGCGCGGGTGCGAAATCCGGGTCCTTGGCGACCAGCTCGGCCTGCTCGTTGGTGACGACGCCGGGAATCGCCAATTGATCACGCAGACGGTCGAACTGGGCTTGGCTGAGACGCGTGATCGGATACTCGCCGTCCGTGGCGGTGGAATCCTCGGCAATCTTCTGCGCGTCGAGCGACATACCGGTCGCGTTGAGTGCCGCAGCAAGTCGGGTCACCGAATCGGCGACCGACCCCTCCTCCGCCGCCTTCTTCGCGTCGAAGTTGACCCCGACGACCGTTCCGTTGACCATCACCTGCGAGCCGTCGGCCTCGTTGACCGTCGCCCGCGGCGCCTCGACGATTCGCATCGACAAGCGTTGATTCGCACCGAGATCCGGGTGCACATCGGTCGACGTCCAGCGGACCGACCAGCCGGAATCGCTCCGCCCCATCTTGACCGTCGCCGGATAGCTCCATTCGCGGCCGCGGGGCAACTTCCAGCGATAGGTGACGTCGATGTCGGCCGTGTCGCCGTTGATGTCGGCACGACCGGCCTCCGCGGTCATTGACGTGGCACCCAACCCCGACCACGCGCCCTCGAGTCCCTGCGAAGCCTGATTGGGATTGTCGGTCAGCGCCGCGGCGGCGTCGACATCTCGTTTGCCGAACTCCGCGAGAAAGTGCTGTGCGGCCTGACGCGGACCGTCGTCAGCCGAGGTGCACGCAGTGGCCCCGACGATGAGCGCAGCACTGATCGCCACGGGAATCAGGGAAGTGACGTGACGTCTCAGAAGCACCATCGGTAGCCGATGATAAGCCCGCGAAGACCACCCGCCGGGGAGGCTCGCCCTAGTCGACGAGGACGGTCGCGAAGGTGCCCACCTCGGTGAATCCGATCCGCTGATAGACCGACCGTGCGGGAAGGTTGAAGCTGTTCACATACAGACTCGGGATCCTGCCCTGTGCCTGCACCGCCGCGGCGACCGCGGCAGTGCCACCCGCACCGAATCCCTGTCCGCGCCGCGTCGGATCGACCCAGACGCCCTGGATCTGGCCGACTCGGCGTGAGAGAGAACCGATCTCGGCTTTGAACACCACCGCGGCGCCGTCGAATCGTGCGAACACTCGCTGCGCCGAGATCAACGCGGCCAGACGTCGACGATACGAGCGGCCACCATCGCCCGCACAGGGGTCGACCCCGACCTCGCCGATGAACATCTCGACGGCAGCGGGCAGATAGACGTCGAGATCGTCGAGCGTCACCAGTCGCACGCCCGGATCGGGTGCGACAAGCGGCGGTCCCGACAGCGCGAGCAGCGGCTGCGCCGGGCGGACCTCACGAGCAGGACCCCATGCGGGGCACAGCCGATCCCACATGGCGAGGACGTGATCAGAGTCGCCGACGATCGACGAACAGACTCGCGAACTCGACAGGGCGCGCTCGGCAAAGTAATTCATGTCGGCGCTCGTACCGATCAGCGGGATGAGATTGGCGCCGGAGAAGCACAGTGACGTGGCGGGATCGTCGGCCGTCCACAGTTCGCCGCCCAGCAGCCGCGGGTCGATACCGTGCGTCTCGAAACGGGCCGCAACCATGCAACAGGCGACCGGGTCGGCATTGAGGACGCGCGCCACCACGGGGGCGTCGCGTGCGCCGAGCGGTTTGTCGCCCAACAGCCTCAGCACGTCATTCCTCCATCGACCCTGGTACCTCTTCCGACGACTTACCGACACCACGTGTCAACGAACCCGGGGTGCGGACTGTCGTCAGGAAACAGTCACGGTGGGTGATCCCACCGCTCCATCACCAGTTTCTCCCGATTCCTCCGCAATCCGCAGCGCTTCTTCGATCAGCGTCTCCACGATTTCGGCTTCGGGCACCGTTTTGATGACCTCGCCCTTGACGAAAATCTGGCCCTTGCCGTTGCCCGAGGCGACGCCGAGGTCGGCTTCGCGAGCCTCTCCGGGACCGTTCACGACGCAGCCCATCACGGCAACACGCAGCGGAACCTCCATACCCTCGAGCCCGGCGGTCACGGCGTCGGCCAACTTGTAGACGTCGACCTGCGCGCGCCCGCACGAGGGGCACGACACGATTTCGAGCTTGCGTGGGCGCAAATTGAGCGACTGCAGGATCGCGTCGCCCACCTTGATCTCCTCGGCGGGCGGTGCCGACAACGACACCCGGATGGTGTCGCCGATGCCCTGACTGAGCAGCGAACCAAAAGCCACCGACGACTTGATCGTCCCCTGGAATGCCGGACCCGCCTCGGTCACACCGAGGTGCAGCGGATAGTCACACTGCGCGGCCAGCTGCCGGTATGCCTCGACCATGATGACCGGGTCGTTGTGCTTGACCGAGATCTTGATGTCGCCGAAGCCGTGCTCCTCGAACAGCCCCGCCTCCCACAGCGCCGACTCGACCAACGCCTCGGGCGTCGCCTTGCCGTACTTCTGCATGATGCGCTTGTCCAACGACCCCGCGTTCACGCCGATCCGGATCGGGATGCCTGCGTCGCCCGCCGCCTTGGCGACCTCCTTGACGCGGCCGTCGAACTCCTTGATGTTGCCGGGGTTCACACGGACCGCCGCGCAACCGGCGTCGATCGCAGCGAAGATGTACTTCGGCTGGAAGTGGATGTCGGCGATGACCGGGATCTTGGACTTCTTCGCGATGATCGACAGCGCCTCGGCATCCTCCTGCCGGGGACACGCCACCCGGACGATGTCGCATCCCGACGCCGTCAGTTCGGCGATCTGCTGCAACGTCGCGTTGATGTCGTGCGTCTTCGTGGTGGTCATCGACTGCACCGACACCGGGTAGTCGCTGCCGACGCCCACCGACCCGACGTGGATCTGACGGGTTTTGCGACGCGGCGCCAGTACCGGCGGAGGACCCGCGGGCATACCGAGGCCGATGGCGGTGGCCCCACTCGTGGCAGGTGCGTTCATCTCGTACTCCTCGAAGCGGATTCGGTTGTCTGCGCGGCCGTCGAATCCGGGCCGCTCGCGGCCGTCGTATCTGGGCTGACGGGGCCGCGCATCAGAAGATCTTGATCGGGTTGACGATGTCGGCGGTCAAGGTCAGGACCATGAACCCCGCCATCACGATGACCACCGCGTAGGTGATCGGCATCAGTTTGTAGTAGTCGACGACGCCCCCTGGCGCCTTGCCGAACCACCGGCGCACGGTGTCGCGGCCCTTCTCGTAGCCGACGATCGCCATGTGCCCACCATCCAAGGGTAGTAGCGGGACCAAATTGAACAGCCCGAGGAACAGGTTGACGCTGATGAGCAGCAGCAGGAAGACGCTCCACTGCCCGCGCTCGACCGTCTGCCCGCCCATCACCGACGCGCCGTAAACGCTCACCGGCGAATCGGTTGCGCGTTCGCCACCGGTCACTGCGGCCCACAGCCCGCTGACCTTCGACGGCAGCGAGACCAACGCCTTGAACGTCTCGACGAGTAGCTGCCCGGTGAACGAGAACGTTCCCGGTACCGCCGTCGCGACGTTGTAGTGATTGATCGGCTCCGGAGGCGTATTGAGCTGCACACCGATGGCCCCGACCGTGATCGGCTTGAGCGACCCGTCGTCGGCCCTCTGCATCCGCTGCACCTGGGTGACGGGCACGTCGAGCGTCAGGGTATTGCCATCGCGCAAGACCTTGAGCTGGGCGGTGCCGGAGGTCTTCCACGTGGTCATGATCAGGTCGGCGTTGTTGTCGACACGATGCCCGTTGATCGCGACGACCTGGTCGCCCGAGCGCAGCCCTGCTTCCGCGGCGGGGCTGGGTCCCGAACAGGCCACCGGCTCGCCCTTGGCGTCTGTACTCGGGGCCACGCACGTCGCTTTGTCGACGTAGACAGGTGCGTTGTTGGCATCGGGACCGATCTTGGGCAGGCCGAACGCGATGGCCACGATGAACACGAGCACCAGGCCGAGCAGGATGTTCTGCGCAGGACCCGCGAGCAGCACCACGAACCGCTTCCACGGTTTCTGGCGGTACATGGCACGGTCACGCTCGTCGTCGGCGAGTTCGTCGTAGGGGGTCATGCCCGCGATGTCGCAGAAACCGCCAGCGGGAATCAACTTGATGCCGTATTCGGTTTCACCACGCTTGGTCGACCACAGCGTCGGGCCGAATCCGACGAAGTAACGTCGGACCTTCATGCCCGTGGCCTGCGCGGCCCACATGTGACCGCATTCGTGCCAGGCGACCGACAACACCAGCGCAACCGCAAACAGCACGACGCCGATCGCGAAACTCACGTACTCAACTCCAATTCGACGTCCCCGCAGCAAGCTCTACGGGCTGGTCTCCCTATCACGCGGAAGCGTGTGCGACGAACTGCGCAGCGCGCTCTCGTGCCCATGCGTCGGCGGCAAGGATCTCCTCCACAGTACCTGGCTGCGCACGCCATTCATCTGCGACGGCGAGCACATCGGCGATGATCTCGACGATGCGCGGAAAGCCGATGCGTCCAGCGAAGAACCCGGCGGCGGCCGCCTCGTTTGCGGCGTTGTACACCGCGGTGAGGCTTCCGCCCGCGCGACCGGCCTCCCGGGCGAGCTCGATCGCGGGGAACACGGTGTTGTCGACCGGTTCGAACGTCCACGACGACGCCGTCGAGAAGTCACAGGGAATCGACGAGCCCGGAACGCGGTCGGGCCAGCCGAGAGCCAGCGCGATCGGCAGTTTCATCGACGGCGGGGATGCCTTGGCGATCGTCGCGCCGTCGACGAAGGTCACCATCGAGTGCACGATCGACTGCGGGTGCACCGTCACGTCGATCCGGTCGTAGTCGACGTCGAACAGCAGGTGGGCCTCGATCACCTCGAGGGCCTTGTTGACCAGCGTCGCGGAGTTCAGCGTGATCAGGGGTCCCATCGACCAGGTCGGATGTTTACCCGCCTGCTCGGGCGTGACGTCGACGAGTTGCTCGCGAGTCCACCCCCGGAAGGGTCCACCAGATGCGGTCAGGACCAGCCGCGACACCTCCTCGGCCGTACCCGCCCGCAGGCACTGCGCGATGGCCGAGTGCTCCGAGTCGACGGGGACGATCTGCCCCGGCGACGCGGCGTCGAGGACCAGTGACCCGCCCGCGACCAGCGACTCCTTGTTCGCGAGCGCCAGCCGAGCGCCGGATTCCAACGTGGCGAGGCTCGGCCGCAGCCCGATCGATCCGACGATCGCGTTGAGCACCACATCGGCGTCGACGCTCTCGACGAGCCTGCACATCGCCTCCGCCCCGCCGAGGACTCCGTCGCCCAGTTCGGCCGCGAGTTTTTCCGCCGCGCCCGAGTCGGCGACGGCGACGCGATCCGCTGTCAGTCCGGTCGACCGCGCCTGCTGCGCCAGAAGGTCGAGGTTGCCGCCGCCTGCGCCGAGTCCGACCACCTCGAATCGCTCGGGATGCTCGGCGATCACCTCGAGGGCGTGAACCCCGATCGAGCCGGTCGAGCCGAGAATCAGTACACGTGTGCTCACCCGACCATTGTCGCTCACCGGGCAACTCAGGCAGGCGGGTGGACCTTGCGCCAGTGTTCGGCGATCTCGATGCGTCGAGGTATCCAGACGCCGTCGTGCGACTGCACGTGGTCGAGGAATCGCTCGAGCGCCGCCAATCGTGACGGACGTCCGACGACCCGGCAGTGCAGGCCGACCGACAGCATCTTCGGTGAACCCTCGAGTCCCTCGCGATAGAGCACGTCGAATGCGTCACGCAGCTGTGCGTAGAACTGTTCCCCCGAGGGAAAGCCGCCGGGCGACGCGAACCGCATGTCGTTGGTGTCCATCGTGTAGGGCACGACGAGATGGTCGACGTCCTCGATCGCCCCGTCGGTGCGCCTCGGCACCTTGACCCAGTACGGCAGATCGTCGGCGTAACTGTCGGAGTCGTAGGCGAACCCCCCGTACTCGACGACCAGATCGCGAGTCTTCGGCGAGTCTCTGCCGGTGTACCAACCGAGCGGTCGCGACCCGGTGATCTCGGTCAGCAGCTCAATCGCCGCACGCATGTGCTCGCGCTCGACGTGCTCGT
Source organism: Gordonia sp. 852002-50816_SCH5313054-c (assembly GCF_001665925.1). Taxonomy (NCBI): domain Bacteria; kingdom Bacillati; phylum Actinomycetota; class Actinomycetes; order Mycobacteriales; family Gordoniaceae; genus Gordonia; species Gordonia sp. 852002-50816_SCH5313054-c. The sequence continues at coordinate 163,828 of NZ_LZTE01000034.1, read as the reverse complement.
CGACCATCTGATAGTTCAGCCAGCGATACCCGTGACACGCGATTTCGTCGCCGCGCTCGACGAATGCCGCCGCGACCTCTGGGTTGCGCGCCATCGCCTGCGCGACGGCGAAGATCGTCAACGGCAATTCGTGTCGAGAGAACGTACGCAGGATGCGCCACACCCCCGCACGGGAGCCGTACTCGTAGAGCGACTCCATGCTCATGTGCCGATTCGGAAATGACTGCGCGCCAACCATCTCGGACAGAAAGGTCTCGCTGCCGCGGTCGTTCTCGAGGACGTTGTTCTCGCTGCCCTCTTCGTAGTTGAGGACGAACTGCACCGCGATTTTCGCGTCACCCGGCCACTGCGGATCGGGGGTGGTACGTCCGTATCCGATCATGTCGCGGGGGTATGCCTCTGTGCGGTAATCGTTCAGCGAACGTGTCGTCGGGAGCATGGCGGCATTCTCTCCTACATCGCGCGTGGCCGTGCGACGGGGCGACGACGCGGCCGCTATGCTCATCGTGAACTACTACTGATCGTCGTCGGACATCTGTAGTTGGGCAGAAGTGTCAGTCGTTTCGCAGTGAGGAGCCACCGTGGCAAGCACCGAGGTCGAGCACGAGCAGCACAAGCAGATCGACACCGGCTGGAGGCACGAGCCCGAGGATGCGCCTTCGGCACGATTCGGCTGGCACGGCACCGCGACGAAATCGATGTATGCCGCCGGCTGGTTCTGCGTCGCAGCGCTGCTGTTCATGCTGATCGGCAACCAGGTCGGCCACGTCGAGGACATCTACCTGATCGTCATCGCCGTCGCGCTCGCGTGCATCCTGCTCTACAAGATGTTCAAGAAGAAGAAGTGGAGCTGAGCGGCTAACCGCTCGTCTCCTCGGCAGCGAGCTGGCCGCATGCCGCGGCGATCTCCTGCCCGCGCGTGTCGCGGACGGTGCACGACACCCCCTGCGCGCGCACGCGTCGAACGAATTCCCGCTCGACGTCCTTCGGGCTCGCATCCCACTGCGAGCCGGGCGTCGGGTTGAGCGGAATCAGGTTCACGTGCACCAAGGACCCGAGTGCCTTGTGTAGCTTGCTGCCCAACATGTCGGCTCGCCACGGCTGATCGTTCACGTCACGGATCAACGCATACTCGATCGAGACCCGACGCCCCGTGGTGTCGGCGTAATACCGGGCGGCGTCGAGAACTTCCTGCACCGACCAGCGGTTGTTGACGGGCACCAGCGTGTCACGCAGTTCGTCATCGGGAGTGTGCAAAGACACAGCCAGTGTCACTGAGAGACCCTCGTCGGCGAGGCGTCGGATCGCGGGCGCCAGACCGACGGTCGACACGGTCACCGAGCGAGCCGAGATTCCCAGCCCCTCCGGACTCGGCGACGTGATCTGCTTGACCGCGGAGACGACGCGCTTGTAGTTGGCCAGCGGCTCCCCCATGCCCATGAAGACCACGTTCGAGAGCCTGCCGGCATCGCCGAACTCGCCGTCGCGCAATGCTCGCGCCGCCACACGCACCTGATCGACGATCTCACCGGTCGACAGGTTGCGGTCGAGTCCGCCCTGCCCGGTCGCACAGAACGGGCAGGCCATTCCGCATCCCGCCTGACTGGAGATGCACAGCGTGTTGCGATCGCTGTAGCGCATCAAAACGCTCTCGAGCAGGGTGCCGTCGTGCAGGCGCCAGAGGGTTTTGCGTGTGCTGCCGTCGTCGCAGGCGATATGGCGGACGGGCGTGAGCAGCTGCGGGAACAGTGCCTCCGCGACAGCGGGACGAGCCGACGCCGGGAGGTCTGTCATCTCCTCGACGTCGCCGTTGAGACGTGAGTAGTACTGCCGCGCCAACTGGTCTGCGCGGAATTTCGGCAGGCCGAGATCGGTGATGACCGCGCGCCGACCGTCGACATCGAGATCAGCGAAGTGCGTCGGCGGCAGTCCCTTCTTGGGCGCGGTGAACACGAGCGGCAATGACGTCATGAATCAATTGTCGCATGTCATCATGGGTGTATGAACCACGGCGACAAGCGCAGGGCCAACCACGACGTGACCGAACCCGACGTGACGCCCACCGTCGACCCCACCGAACATCAGGCCCTACTCGCCGAACGGCAGGAGTTGCGCACCAAGATCGAGAAGGTCGAGCACACGCGCGCTCGCGCAGCGTTCACGGGCCTGGTCGTCGGGGCGGTCATCACGATCCTGCTGCTGGTATTCATCCTCCAGAACCTCGACTCGCAGCGGATCGACGTTCTGTTCTGGGAGGTCAACCTGCCCGTCGGGGTCAGCTTGCTGATCGCCGCGATCGCGGGAGCGTTGATTGTCGCGATGGCGGGAGGCGCACGCGTGTTCCAGCTCAACCGTGCATTGAAGAAGGCCAAGAGTGCGACGGAGCCGCCACCGGAGTAGTGCCCCTCACGCACCCACCGATCGCGGTGTGACGCCGCCGTCGAGGTGACTGACGATCCGATGAATCGACGCGTCGCGTGTGAGCTTCTCGTCGAGCAGCGGATTGATGAGTCCTCGAAGCGCCGAGTACACCCACCATTGCCGGGGCGCGATCACCTGTCCCCTCCTGGACGCGATTGCGTCGAGGAGGACTCTCGCGGCGTCGTCTGCGGTGATCCGACGATTCAGCGGCCACGGCAGTTGCCCGCCGATCTCGCGCCCGATCGGGTCGTCGTCGAGCGTCGCCCGCGTCATGTCCGTCTCCACGATGCCGAAGTACGCGATGCCCGCAGAGGCGCCGTACGCCGACAGTTCTATGCGCAGCGCTCGCCCGAGTTGTTCCACCCCCGATTTGGTGATCATGTACGCCGAACCTCCCATCCCGGGAGCGAACGCAGCGCACGAGGCAACCAACTGCATGTGCCCACGCGCGGCGATCACCGGCTCCATACACGCGCGCACGGTGTTGAACACGCCGCGCAGGTTGACGTCGATGACGCGGTCGAAGGCCACCGGATCAACGCCGCGCAGCGTTGCCGTCGGTGGCGTGATGCCCGCGTTGGCGACAACGTGATCGAGATGGCCGAACCTGCCGATCGCCTTGTCGACGGCGGCGGCCATCGAATCCAGTTCGCGCACATCTGCTTCCACCGTGAGGATGGCGTCGTCGGCGAAATCGGCACTGGCGGATTCCAGTGCGGCAGCGTCGACGTCGGTCAGCACGACGTGTGCACCCGAGTCGACGAGGAGGCGCGCGGTGCGCAGCCCGATCCCCTGTGCCGCCCCGGTGACGAGAACCACCGACCCGCGAATGTCCGTCCTGCTCATCCGACTACTACCTCCTGCGTCGTCGTCGACGCCGCAGGTCGAGTCGGAATGCCCGTTCGGACGTCGAAGTCATCCCAGTTCACGTGTTTCATCGCGCGCCTGAAGGTGAAGACGTACCCCGGCCAGAAGGTGAAGTTTCGTCCAGACGGACTGAGGTAATAGCTCGAGCAGCCACCGGTGTTCCACACCGACTCCTCAAGGCCTTTATCGACCTCGTCCACAAACCGATCCTGCGCCGACTGTGTGACATCAAAACTGCGGATTCGCCTCCGGCGCATGGCCTTCAGCGCATCGACCAGGTAGTCGACCTGCGCCTCGATGGTGACCACCTGCGAGGTGTAGACCACCGAGTTGGGTCCGAGGATCATGAAGAAGTTCGGAAACCCCGCCACGCTCGTTCCCATGTAGGCCTTCATCTCGCCATTGCCCCACACCTGCGACAGGCTGCGGCCGTCAGCACCGTGAATGCGCGAGAAGCCCTGTCCCGCCGCGAGTTTGAAGCCGGTACCGAGGAGGATGGTGTCGACCTCATGAACGCGACCGTCGGCCGTCTCGATCCCTGTCGGTCGCACACCGACTACCGCGTCGGAGACCACCGCAGCGTTCGGTGCGGCCAGCGCCGGGTAGTACCTGTTGGAGAAGGTCGGCCGCTTGCACCCGAAGGAATACGTCGGCGTCAGGGCTGCCCGGAGCTTGTCGTCTGCCACCTGCCGGCGGAGATGCCACCGGCCGAGTGCCGCAGCAGGTTTCAGCAATGAGGGATGGCTCACCAATCCGGGCACCATCATCTCCTGCACCATTGAACAGACTCCGCGCAGTGCGCGCTGGGTGACGGGCACCCGAGCAAACATTGCACGTACACGCTGCGGGATCGGCCGGTCAGGGTGCGGCAGAATCCAGGTGGGCGTGCGCTGGAAGAGGGCCAGATGAGCCACCCGCGGCTGCAACTGGGGAACGAATTGCACTGCGGACGCGCCGGTTCCGATGACGGCAACCCGCTTACCCTCGGGCGACCACGCGTGATCCCACTGCGCCGAGTGGAAGACATCGCCGTCGAAGTCGTCGAGTCCGGGAATGTCGGGTCGGGACGGCTCGCTGAACGGCCCCGTCGCGCCGACGAGAACATCAGCGGTGAATGCCGATCCGTTGACCGTCAGACGCCAGACCTGAGCGAGGTCATCCCACGACGCATCGCTGACGTCATGGCCGCACCGGACGTGAGGGGTAACCCCGAAATCGTCAGCGCACCGGGCGATGTACGCCTGGATCTCACGCTGCAGTGGGTACAGGCGTGTCCAGTCCGGATTCGGGGCGAACGAGAACGAGTACAGCGCCGACGGGATGTCGCACTGCGCTCCGGGGTACGTGTTGACCTCCCACGTTCCCCCGACATCTGCGGCGCGCTCGAATACGACCAGATCGTCGAATCCGTTCTGCAAGCATCGAATCGCGGCGCCGATGCCACCGAACCCCGCGCCGATGATCGCCACGTGAAAGTGTCGTCGGGCCGGGTCGTGGAGGGTTGGGTCGTGCTGTTGGGCTGGGTCTTGTGGGGCTGAAGAGTGCACTACGGTTCCTCCTAGAGGTCGACGACAACGTGGTCGTCTGCTGCGCGCGAGACGCAGATCATCATCGAATCGTCACGTTCGTCACCGATCAGCACGCGGTCGTGGTGCTCGACGGCCCCGGCGAGCACGCGCACCCGACACGCCCCGCAGAAGCCCTGCTGGCAGGAGTAGCGCACGTCGGGTCGCACACGGCGGATCGCCGCGAGGGCGCTCTCGTCTGAAGCGACGTCGACCGAACCCCCCGACGCGAAATCGATACGGAACGGCTCGCCGTCGACAATCGGTGGTGGACTGAATCTTTCGCTGTGTAGTTCGCGGCGGGGAGCTCGCTGCATGACGAGGCGTCGTGCCGCGTCGAGCATGCTCGACGGTCCGCACAGGTAGATCGGCCCGGCCTCCCTGTCGCTGCCGATACCGAGGATGTCGGCGATGTCGGGAGTGCCGTCGACGTCGTCGGTATGGACGCGTACCCGGTCGCCGTCGAGTGCGAGCAGCTCGTCGAGAAGAGGCATCGTCGCCCGTGATCGGCCGGTGTAGACGAGTCGCCAGTCGAGGCCGCGCGCATGTGCCTCTCGCACCATCGGCAGGATCGGGGTGATGCCGATGCCGCCCGCCACGAATCGACAGTCCGCCGTCGCGGCGAAGTTGAAGGCGTTGCGCGGTCCCCGAATTCGCAGCTGATCACCACTTCGCAGTACGTGCATCTCCGCTGAGCCGAGCCCGCCGGGTATGCGCCGCACCGCGATTCGATAGGTGGTGGTGTCGGCGGGATCGCCGGTCAGCGAGTAATGGCGTTGACGGTCGGTCGAGGTGAACACGTCGATGTGAGCGCCGGGACTCCAGGCGGGCAACGCCGAGCGGTCAGGTCGGGCGAGGGTGATCAGGCGCACCCCGTCGACGGCCTCGACACTCTCGACCACGTCGAGTCGCATGTCGAATCCGACGCGACGCACCGGGTTCGGCCGCGAAAGGCGTTCGGCGAACCGCGCCTGCGCGAAGACGCGAGAATAGCCCCGCGCCAACCGGTGGATCTCACGCAGGACCGGCGTCGGATTCTCGACGTCGGTCGTGGGCGGCGGAAGGTAGTTCACCGCTCTGCCGCTCGCGCCGCGGGCGAGATCGCAAGGTAGCGAATGGCTTTGTCGATGTCGCCCATGGTCGACGGGTGGAATCCCGGGCGGAGGTACAGGTAGATCTGCTCGAACAGGAACGAGACTCCGGGAATCATGTGCCTGCGTGCCGCTCGTGCGAACGCCACGGGCCACGGGCGGCGTCGAGCGATGGTTGCGTCATTGCGGTAGAGGTACGCGGCTGTCGAAAACCACAGTGCGGCAAGACCTGTCGACGCGATCAGTGCAGTCCGAGCACGACGGAAGTAGCCCCCGTCGACATACTGGAATGCATCGAATGCGACGTTTCGATGTTCGAGTTCTTCAGCACCGTGCCACCGAAGCAGGTCAAGCATCGTCGGGTCGACGCCGATGTCGTCGAAAGCCGTGTTGTCGAGCAGCCACTCACCCACCACCGCTGTGAAATGCTCTGCAGCCGCGTAGATCCCGAGGCGCTCCGACAGCCACGCCCTGCTGGCACGGCCGTCGGTGATGCCGTGGTCGCCGAAGATCTTCTCGACGGCGAACTCGATGCGCGCCATCACCGGACCGATCTCGACCCCGTTGGCGATCAGGTACTTTCGGAATCCCTCGTGCGACGACGCGTGCGTGGCCTCCTGACCGACGAATCCGACGACCTCCTCCCGCAATCGTGGGTCGTCGATGAATGCGAGCGCCTGCGCGAATACGTCGGCCATGGCTCGTTCGCCCTCGGGCAGGACGAGGTGCATGACGTTCCAGAAGTGCGTCGCGTACGGCTCGCCGGGGATGTACTCCAGCGGCACGCCGCTCCAGTCGAATCGAACCGGACGAGCATTGATCGCCAACGCTTCCTGCTCGTACTCGCGTGTGCGCGCCCGGTGTGCCTGTGGCTGTGCTTGCGTCACAAACCCTCCTCCTCGTGCCAACTCGGGGCGACGCCTGCGTGAGTCACGTCACCTTCCTGACGCGAACAGTGAAACACAAATTGACTCAGTGTTTCAATAGCTCGGTCGTTTAGGCTGACACCATGTCCGTGCCCGGTTTGTTCACCACGGGGGCGGGCGTCGACACCGCATCCGACCCGATTCTCGACGCCGCCCTCGACGTCTTCGCCGACATCGGAATCCGTCGCGCGACGGTCGACGACATCGCCAAGCGAGCGGGAGTCGGACGCGTCACCGTGTACCGCCGCATCGGCGGGCGCAACGAGGTCTTGACCGCGGTTCTCATCCGCGAGGCGTCGCGACTGTTCGCCGACGTACGCGCCGCGGCCGACGCCGCGGAGACCTATGCCGACAGGGTGGTGACCGCATTCGCCACGACGGTGACGACGGTGCGCGGCAACCCGGTGTGGAACCGACTCATCGAACTCGAGCCCGCGTCGGTGCTGGAGCAGTTGACGCTCAACGGATCGTTCATCCTGGCCGCCGCCGTCGAGGCAACCGCCGACATCTTGCGCACCCCCGATGTCGCACTCGACGACGACGAATTGGCATCGCGCGCCGAAATTCTGGTGCGCATCACGCACTCCATCCTGCTGACGCCCGAGGTGCGCGTACCACTGACGAACTACGCCGACGTCGAGAAGTTCGCACGCGACCACCTACTCGCGATCGCAGGCCCGGGCTGAAAGGCCCCCAGGGACCACTGAAACGACGTTGCGGCGGAGACGGTCAGAGCAGTGCGGTGAGTACACACCACACGATGAATGCCGACGGAAGCAGCGAGTCGAGACGATCCATGATCCCGCCGTGTCCCGGCAACAGCGTGCCCATGTCCTTGATGCCGAGGTCACGCTTGATCTGGGACTCGACGAGGTCGCCGAGTGTCGCGCAGACGACAAGAACAGGCCCGAGGATCATTCCGATCCACCACTGGCTGTCGAGTAGCAAGACCACGCAGCCGATCGCGCCTGCGGTGCCGACCACGAGCGAGCCGGCGAGGCCCTCCCACGATTTCTTCGGGCTGATTGCCGGTGCCATCGGATGCTTGCCGAAGAGCACTCCGGCCGCGTAACCGCCGACGTCGGAACAGACGACGACAACCATCAGGGTGGCGACGCGGGCGGCGCCGTGGTCTTGGACGACCATCATCGCGCCGAACGAGGCCAGTAGCGGCAACCAGGCGAGCACGAGCACGCTCGCCGACAGGTTCTTGAGATAGTTCACCGGCGCGTGAGTGATGCCCTGCGCCAACAACATCCACACCATCATCACCAGGAGCGTGCCCACAAACGCGACCAGGACGCCGGTCGTCCCCCATGGCCAGCTCGACCAGATGATCGCCTGCCCGCCGACGAGTAGCGGCGGCAACGCAACGTCGTACCCGCCGTCGCGTAGGCGCTTGCTCACCTCCCACGTCGCGATCGCGAATGCCACCGCCACGACGACGTACCAGAGTTTCGGCGCGAACAGCAGGATCAGGATGATCCCGATACCCAACGAGAAGCCGACCCCCAGGGCTGCCGGGAGATCACGCCCCGCACGCGACTTCTTCGGCTCCGCCTCTGCAGAACTCGTCGGCTCCGCTGCGCTGGTACTGCCGTCGTCGCGATTCGTCGCTGAATCGTCGGACATGGGATGCGTCGGCTCCTCGGTCACACCTCGAGCAATTCGGATTCCTTGTGCTTGACCAGCTCGTCAACCTGGTGCACATAGCCTGCGGTCGTCTTGTCGAGCTCCTTCTCGGCGCGCGACACCTCGTCCTCGCCCGCCTCGCCGTCCTTCTGGATGCGCTTGAGCTCGTCGACGGTCTTACGGCGGATGTTGCGGATCGCGACCTTGGCGTCCTCACCCTTGCCCTTCGCCTGCTTGACGAGTTCCTTGCGGCGATCCTCGGTCAGCTGCGGGATGGCGACGCGAATCAGATTTCCGTCGTTGGTCGGGTTCACGCCGAGGTCGGAATTGCGGATCGCGGTCTCGATGTCGCGCAGACTCGACGGCTCGTAGGGCTTGATGACGACCAGTCGGGCTTCGGGAGTCGTGATCGATGCGACCTGGGTGACGGGGGTCAGAGCGCCGTAGTACTCGATGTGGATCTTGTTGAACATCGAGGGATTCGCGCGACCGGTCCGGATGGACCCCATGTCCTCGCGCGCCACGCCGACCGCCTTCTCCATCTTCTCCTCGGCGTCGAACAATGCGTCGTCAATCATGTCGGTTCCTGGTCCTCGTCGTTGTTGCCGGTTCTCGTCAGTGCCTGGCTGGCCGCGTCGGGGGTTTCCCGTGGGTCGGCTTACGTGCTGACCAGTGTGCCAATACGCTCGCCGGCAACCGCCCGCGCGATGTTGCCCTTCTCCAAGAGATTGAACACGAGCATCGGCATCTTGTTGTCCATACAGAGACTGAAAGCGGTCGCGTCGGCGACCTTGAGCTCCTTGTCGAGCACCTCGCGGTGGGTGACCTCGCGATACAGCGTCGCATCCGGGTTGGTGCGCGGGTCGTCGCTGTAGACGCCGTCGACGGCCTTCGCCATGAGGACGACCTCCGCCTTGATCTCCAGCGCCCGCTGAGCCGCGGTCGTGTCAGTCGAGAAGTACGGCATGCCCATGCCTGCCCCGAAGATCACGACCCGACCCTTCTCGAGGTGTCGTTGCGCACGCAGCGGAAGGTAGGGCTCGGCGACCTGGCCCATCGTGATCGCCGTCTGCACGCGGGTGCTGATCCCCCGCTTTTCCAGGAAGTCCTGCAGGGCGAGGCAGTTCATCACCGTGCCCAACATGCCCATGTAGTCGGATCGGGCGCGGTCGAGGCCGCGCTGCTGGAGTTCGGCACCTCGGAAGAAATTACCGCCACCAATGACCACTGCGACCTGAACGCCCGAATTGACCACCTCGGCGATCTGATCTGCGACTGTGCTCAGAACGTCAGGATCGAGACCGACCTGACCACCCCCGAACATCTCGCCGCCGAGCTTCAGCAATACGCGGTGGTAGCCGGGGCGTGCAGATTCCGGGGACTCAGGGGTTTCGCTCATCAACATCCTCAACTCGTCGGTTCGCCTCGTTCATCTTATGGGGACGTCGCCGTCCTCGTGATCGCGGTCGCCGATCGAGACCCGTTCGTGCGCGACTCGAGGCCGCCAGACGCGGGCACAGCGGGGCATCAGGCAGTGACGTGAAGGTGAACGAGCAGCTCAGCGACGATGAACAGCGGCGAACAGGCTCCGCAGCGCAGGTCTGTCGTCGAGAACCGGATACGAACGACGCGGACTGTGTACGCCGTCGCCCTCCATCACGAACGCGACGAGAGGACTCCCGGAATCTCCGATTCCCACTCGAGACAGGAAGGTGGCGACGATCTGGCGTGACATCGGCCCCAGTTCGTGGAGAGGACGATTGCGATGTATCCGCAGGCCGAGGTTGACCTGACCGATGGCATCGATGCCGTGACGGGCGAGGGTGTCGAGCACGATTCCGATCTCGACGCCGTAACCGGGAGCGAACGGAATGGACGTCAGCAGCTCTCGAGTTGCCGCGTACTCGCCCGCGAGGGGCTGTATCAACCCGCACAGCGGCGGACACAGTGCCGCGATCAGCGGTCGCACGGTGAGTTCGGTCACCCGTCCCCCGCCCGACGGATCGACCCCGTCGACACCCATGAGCGGTCGCCGGTAGTAGCCCTTCACCAGGTGAAGGTCGGGCGTGGTGAGGAGCGGGCCGACCAGCCTGGGCACATACGTCGGGTCCGGGTCGACCAGGTCGCTGTCGACGAACACGACGATGTCGCCGGTGGTCGTCGCCAGCGATCGCCACAGCACCTCGCCCTTGCCGTCGACGACCGGGATGCCCTCGAGTGCGGACTCCCGCGTTTCCACCCTGGCTCCCGCCGCCCGCGCGACCTCGATGGTCGCGTCGGTGGACCCGGAGTCGACGACGACGAGCTCATCGACCAACGTGCCTACCAGCGGCAGGATGGCATCGACGACGCTGCCGACAGTCCGCTCTTCGTTGAGTGCGGGCAGCACGACGGAGATCGTCCTCCCTGCTTTCGCATCGACGAGTTCGTCGACCGAGAAGTCCGGGCGCTCCCACGTGTTGGACTCCAGCCAGGTGGCCGCACCTTCCGACGTCGAGATCGTCATCGACGGCTGGGAGTCGGAGCCCGACGCCGAATTGACCGACCGCTGCCCGCTCATCGCTTCAGCGCCGCCCTGAACTGCGGCCATGCCCGGTGCAGTTCGTCCTGCCAGTACGGCCAGGCGTGCGTGCCGCCCTCATAGAAGTGGAATGTCGCGGGCACGCCGACCTCGCGCATCCGACGCGCCAGGTTGCGCGAGCACTGATCGGTTGCCGTCTCGATGACCGCGCCGACCGCGAGTTGCTCGGCGAGCTTCTGCCCATTGCCATCGATACCGGGACCGTTGATCGTGTCGTAGCGACCGGGAACTCCGGAGCCGTTGGAGACGTAGACAGACTTGCCTCGGAACTGCTCGACGTGCAGGTAGGGATCGTTGTCTCGCCACGCCGGAGCCGACGGCGGCCCCCACATGTTCACGGTGTTGCCGCCACCGCGGCCTTCGACGACCAACCGCACCGCCGCCTGGCCCGCCGGATCGCTGGTCTGTGCGCAGCCGCTGAACGACCCGAGTGCGCGGTACAGCGTCGGCGCGTGCAAGGACAACTGGAACACCGACGTTCCCGCCATGGAGATTCCGGCGATGGCGTTACGACCGTTGCCGTCGAATCGCTTGTCGACGACCGAGGGAAGCTCCGCGGTGAGGAAGGTGGCCCACTTCTGCACACCGAGCTTGGGGTCGGTGCGCTGCCAATCGGTGAAGTAGCTCGCTGCTCCACCCATCGGCACGACCACATTCACGTCCTCGTTCGCAAAAAATGTTCGGATGTCGGTCTGGTCGAACCAACTGCTCCCGTCGTCGCCACCCGCGGCGCCGTTGAGGAGATAGAGCGTAGGAGCCGACGAACCGCTGCGAGCGGGAATCACTTTCACCGGCACCGACCGACGCATCGCCGGCGAAGCCACCTCGATGTCGATCTCGGTGGGTGCGACGACATTCTCCGACACGATGCGTGCACCGCCCGGTTCGGCGATCGCCACCGGAGCTCCGACGACGCCGCCACCGAGCGCACAAGCCGCGGCTGCGATCACGACGACCCACGTGCGCAACGATCGCGCGCCGAGGCCCTGTCACGACATGCTCCCGCGTCGGACTTCGAACCTGCTGACTTCACTCGCTTCTCCCCACATCCACCGTCTGGCCAGATTCGATGTCCGTCGCTGGCCGACGCCACGCTCCACGTCTGACTTTCCACGTCGCCTGGCGCGTGACAACCCCGCCTTCGCCGTCCGGACATCTGCGATCACGAAAAAGCAGCGAAGGAGCCCCGATTCGGCAGTGTGCCGTACGCGATATCCGGTTGTCCACCTGTTGAAGAAAGACACAAGAAGCTGGTCTATCGACCCAATACCCACGGTCGCGAAACAGCCGCATTGGTCGTTTGACCCAGTTCAGTTCTCTTGGCGACCAACGGTTTTCACACTTCAATCGCGAGTCCCAACAATTGCGGCAATTCACTTGTTACGGTACCGTCGGTTCGATATTGCGTGACGTGACAATTTCCGTCGTGAGATGAAGGGAAGTCGGGGCCCCTACTCATCCATCACCAAAGTGAATTGAGGTTTTATCGATGGTCAAGTTCGGCCTGATCGACGAATGGCAGCCACGCGCGGGCGCGGTGACGAGTTGGACACTCTCCCCCGAGGCGGTCGCCGCGGGATCCAAGGCGCCGGTACATCCGGTACCCGCGTCACACCAGCAAGAGGAATACCTCAACGCCGCGCTGCGCAACGAGTCGGCCGGATTCCGATTCTCCCGACTTTGCTTGGAAGCCTTCGATTTTCAGACACCGCTCGATCGCGGCGCACTCGAGCGCGCGGTCACCACGTTCCTGCGCAGGCACGACACCTACCTCTCCTGGTTCTCGGCGGAGGAAGACGGATCGATCGCCCGGCACGTCGTCGAGCCCGAGATCGTCGAACTGTCGGCCACCGACCATGGCACCATCGGGACGGCAGAAGAGATCCGGACCCTCATTTCGGACATCACACCCGGACCATTTCACTGGAACTGTTTCACATTTGGAACAATCGAATGGGATGGCGGTTTCACCCTGTATGCGGCCGTCGACCATCTCAATACCGACGGTATTTCACAGGCACTCACGTGCGTCGAGCTGATCACGCTGTATTCCAACGAGGCATTCGGACTCAAGAACCCGCTTCCTGAAATAGGAAGCTACCTGCGTTATTGCGAGCATGAGCGCAGCGTGTCCCGGGACCTGACCACCGACTCACCCGAGGTGCGTCGGTGGGTCGAGTTGATCCAAAACAATGGTGGCGAGCTACCGCATTTCCCGCTGCCTCTCGGTACCGAGTCCGAAGGCTACACACGTAGCGGGCATGTGACGGAGAACGTGTTCGACGAGTCCGCCGCACAGCGATTCGAGAAGATCTGCAAGGAGAACGGCGCCAACATGACCGCGGGACTCCTCGCGGTGGCCGCCATCGCCTACTGCGAATTCACCGGCGCCGCAGAGTATCTCGCGATGACACCGAAGAGCACACGCGCAGTCGGCGCCGAGCTGAACTCCGTCGGTTGGTTCACCAGCCTCATTCCCGTGCCGATCGCGGTCACGCCCGGTGCGAACTTCACCGACGTCGCCGCCCTGGCAGGACAGAGCTATACGGCCGGCAAGGATCTGACCGACGTGTCGCTGCATCGAGTGGCGCAGTTGGTCTCCGACGACGACGCCGTCGACATTCCCGTGGGATGGACGGTGCCGATGTTCTCCTACATCGACGTCCGCAAACTGCCCGGAGTCGACCTCTTCGATGCCATCAACGGCTGTCTCTACGGCAATCGCGGCAGTAGCGAAGAGGTGTTCATGTGGGTCAACAGGTTCAACGACCAGACGTCGATGACCTTCTTGTTCCCCGACACCGCGGAGGGCCGTGACTCGCTCGCGCTCTACACCGAGAAGGTCAAGAAGATCATGCGGGCAGTGGCCGACCAGGGCGACTACCAGCCCGAGCTGCCCACCGCGAACTGACCGGTCGTAGCCGGATGGCTGCCAACACCACCCCGGTGGTGTCGTCGAGTACGGCACCCGAGACCCCGACACGTGCCGCATGGCTGGCGCTGGCGGGGTGTCTGCTCGGCGTGTTCATGCAGATGCTGGACACGACGATCGTCAACATCGCACTTCCCGACCTCACAGTCGACCTCGGCGCGTCGACGTCGGAGCAGTTGTTCGTCCTGAGCGTCTACACGCTGGCCTTCGCCTGCACACTGCTGACTGCCGCGACACTCGGTGGCCGGCTCGGGCGACGTCGGATGTTCATCTTCGCGATGGTCGCGTTCACGGTCACCTCGGTGCTGTGCGGGTTGGCTCGCAGCCCACTCGAGCTGATCATCTGTCGCGGCGCCCAGGGTATGAGTGCTGCGCTGATGTCGGCGCAGACCCTGGCGTTGATCGCGGCGCTGTTTCCCAAATCGCGCCACGGTGCCGTGTTCGGCATCTACGGCGCGGTCGCGGGGCTGGCCGCCATGTTGGGCCCGGTGCTCGGCGGACTCCTGGTGACCGGCGACCTGTTCGGCTGGGGCTGGCGAGCGATCTTCTTCGTCAACGTCCCGATCGGACTCGTCGCATGCATCCTCGCGGGCCGTCGACTTCCACAGATGCGCGACGACAACCCGCCGCGGCTCGATCTCGTGGGTGTGGCGCTGTCGACCGCGGGCCTCTTCCTGCTGCTTTACCCGTTGGCGGTGGGCCGCGAACAGAACTGGCCACCGCGCCTGTGGGCGATGATGGGGGCGGCCGTCGTCCTGCTGGGGTTGTTCGTCGTCGTCGAGCGACGCCTGCTGCGCAACGGCGGTGCTCCCCTGCTTCGACTCGACCTCTTCGCGTCTCGACGTTTCTCGGTCGGGCTGCTGCTCTCGCTGCTCTTCTTCAGCGTCTTCGCGGGATTCTTCTTCACGGTGTCGGTCGCGACTCAGTTCGGGCTCGGCTACTCGGCGCTACGCACGGGCCTGCTCGCGCTGCCGTTCGCCATTGGGGCGGCCGCGGGTTCTATCGCTTCGCCGCTCTTGGTTCGTCGACTCGGTCCGGCACGCACACTGTGTATCGGTGTCCTGATCCTGTCGGCCGGACTTGCCTGGCTCGCAGCAGAATTGGAACCACAGTCCGCGTCGTTGTCGGTGGCGGCGGTCATCGCACCGCTCGTCGTCGGCGGTATCGGCACGGGATTTTTCATCGCACCACTGCAAACGGCGATTCTCTCCGACACGAACGAACAGAACATCGGTTCCGCGTCGGGCTGCGTACCGACGGTGCAACAGATCGGCGCGTCGATCGGACTGGCCGTGGTTACCATCTTCTTCTTCGGTCAGGTGTCGGCCCAGTCGGTCGAGGCGGTTCCCGCCGCGCGCGCCGAATTATCAACAGCACTCGAGAGCACCGACGTCGACCCGATGTTCCGCAGTGCGGTGGCCGACCGTTTCGCCGACTGCGCGTCGGCTCAACTGAGTTCGGCGCATCCCGAACGTCCCGCACCGGGTTGCTCGACGTCGGGATCTGCCCAGCAGGGCGTAGCGGCCACTGTCGCACGGCAGGCGGCACCCGAACTCAAGATCGCGGGCAGGCACGTCGCGGCGCAGAGTTTCATGGGCGCATTCCGAGCAACTCTCTGGGTCCTCGCGATCCTCGGCTGTGTCATCGCCGTGCTGTCGCTCGCGCTCGGGCGTCGCAGGGCCGGCTGACCGCCCAGGGTCGATCAACAGACCGGACCGAGGTCCCCGAATCACCAACGCCCGCATCCGAATTCGGATGCGGGCGTTGGTGGTCGTGCCTGCGCCGGTAGTCGGCGCTAGTGCTTTAGGACTGGCCGACCTCGAAGCGCGTGAACGCCTTGACGGTGGCGCCCGACTCGTCGAGAACGTTCTTGACGGTCTTCTTGGAGTCCTTCACGAAGGGCTGGTCGATGAGGACCGAGTCCTTGAAGAATCCGGTCAGACGGCCTTCGACGATCTTCGGGAGAGCCTTCTCCGGCTTGCCTTCTGCCTTGGCGGTCTCCTCGGCGATACGACGCTCGTTCTCGACGACGTCCGCGGGGACCTCGTCGCGAGTGGCGTAACGCGCCTTGAGAGCAGCAACCTGCTGTGCGGCATTGCGCGCAGCCTCGGCGGCGGCTTCGCCGTCACCGTCGTAGGACACGAGAACGCCGACAGCGGGAGGCAGATCGGACGCACGCTTGTGCAGGTACACGGCGACGGGTCCGTCGTAGTAGACGACGCGGCGCAGTTCGAGCTTCTCGCCGATCTTGGCCGAGAGCGCCTGCACGGCATCGGCAACCGTGCCGTCACCGAGCTTGGCTGCCTTGAGCTCCTCGATGTCGCTGGTCTTTGCGACCAGTGCGGAATCGAGAACCTGGTCGGCGAGCGCCTGGAACTCGGCGTTCTTCGCGACGAAGTCGGTCTCGGAGTTGAGCTCGATCATCGCGCCGCCCTTGGCGGCGACGAGGCCTTCGGCGGTGGAGCGCTCGGCGCGCTTGCCCACGTCCTTGGCACCCTTGATACGGAGCTCCTCGACAGCCTTGTCGAAGTCGCCGTCGTTGTTCTCGAGGGCCTTCTTGCAGTCCAACATGCCTGAACCGGTGAGCTCACGGAGACGCTTCACATCGGCTGCGGTGTAGTTCGCCATCGTTGGCGAGCCTCCTTCAAGTGGGTTAAACGGTGCAGGTGCCCGCAGAATCCGGAGGGATCCTGCGAGCACCCGCCGGTGACTATCGGCTACGCGCGTCAGGCGGTAGCGGGCGGCTCCGTCGCGGCGGGAGCCTCGGCAGCAACCTCGGCTGCCGGTGCGGCAGCCTGGGTCAGCAGCTCCTGCTCCCACTCGGCGAGGGGCTCGCCTGCGGCGGCGTCGGGCTTGGCGTCCGAAGAAGCCTGGCCCGCACGAGCCTGAACACCCTCGGCGACGGCCGAAGCCACGACGCGGGTGAGCAGAGCGGCACTGCGGATCGCGTCGTCGTTACCCGGGATCGGGTAGTCGACGAGGTCGGGATCGCAGTTGGTGTCGAGGATCGCGATGACCGGGATGTTGAGCTTGCGTGCCTCACCGACAGCAATGTGCTCCTTGTTGGTGTCCACCACCCAAATGGCAGAAGGCACCTTGGCCATATCCCGGATACCGCCGAGTGTCCGCTCGAGCTTGTTCTTCTCGCGGGTCAGCATCAGGATTTCTTTCTTGGTGCGACCCTCGAAACCGCCGGTCTGCTCCATGGTCTCGAGTTCCTTGAGACGCTGCAGACGCTTGTGAACGGTCTGGAAGTTGGTGAGCATGCCGCCGAGCCAGCGCTGGTTCACGTAGGGCATGCCGACGCGGGTGGCCTCAGCAGCGATCGACTCCTGAGCCTGCTTCTTGGTGCCGACGAACAGGATGGTGCCGCCGTGGGCGACGGTCTCCTTGACGAACTCGTAGGCCTTGTCGATGTAGGTCAGCGTCTGCTGCAAATCGATGATGTAGATGCCGTTGCGGTCGGTGAAGATGAAACGCTTCATCTTCGGGTTCCAACGGCGGGTCTGATGCCCGAAGTGTGCGCCGCTGTCAAGCAGCTGCTTCATGGTTACGACAGCCATGAGTCTTCTATCCTTTGTGTGCAGTTGACATCGCCATCGGGTGATGACGATCCTGGCGCCTGCGTCGCGCGGACCCGGGTGTCCGGGACCGCCCACGCGAGTTTGTCGGCTCTCACACGCGACCGTGGTCGCCGTGGTGCATTGCCTGATGCAGGCGCGCGAAGTCACCTCATCCGCAGATGAGATGCCCCCTCAGCTTACGCCGCCGCAGTTCAGAACCCAAAACGCCCCCTGCACAGCCCACCGCGGGAGAAATTCTCGCGCCGATGGACCTTTCCGCCTCGCGCGTGCGTCAGAGTCAGCATGGACACCCGCAGAGTCGACATGACCACCGACGTCACGCCGACCCACTACCACTCCGACGACCCACCGGAGCGTCTCCCGATTGTCCGACGACTGCTCGTCGTCCTCACCGACATCGCCCTGACCAGCGCACTCCTGATCGGCGTTCCGTCATTGGCCTCCGCCCGTCCGCCCACCTACACCGCCCCGCTCGTTCCCAAGCCAACGGTGGTCACCGGATTCGACGAGCCGGATCAGCGATGGCATGCAGGCCACCGCGGCGTCGACCTCGCGGTCGCCGACGGAGCGCAGGTTCTGGCGGCAGGCGACGGCGTGGTCCGGTTCGCGGGTGAGGTCGGCGGCAAGTCGACGGTGTCGATCCAGCATCCCGACGGCCTGATCACCACGTACGAGCCGGTCCGTCCCACGGTTCGGCGCGGAGATCGCGTGAGTCGCGGGACAGCCATCGGCACGGCTTTGGCCGGACATCCCGGATGTCCGGCGACCGCCTGCGTGCACTGGGGCGCACGACGCGGCGCGGGGCGGACCGCCGACTACGTCGACCCGCTCGGACTACTCGGTGCCGTGAGGGTGCGCCTCAAACCGCTCGACGGCTGACGGGCCACGGCTTTGCGGGACCCTCGCGGATCACGCCCGAGGGTGCGCCTGACGGTGGGCCGCACGCAGACGTTCGACGCTGACGTGCGTATAGAGCTGCGTGGTCGCCAACGACGCGTGGCCGAGAAGTTCTTGGACCACACGAAGATCGGCGCCGCCTTCGAGGAGGTGGGTCGCGGCGGAATGTCGGAGACCGTGTGGTCCCATCGACGGTCCGCCCGCGGCCTCGACGGCTCGGTGCACGACGCTGCGAGCCATGCGCTGATCGAGGCGTCCACCGCGCGCGCCGAGGAGCAGCGCTTCTCCTGACCGTGGCCCCACCAACGACGGTCGACCGTCGCGAAGCCAGCGGGCAACGGCTTTTGCCGCGGGCGCGCCGTAGGGCACCGTTCGCTCTTTGTTGCCCTTCCCGATCACGCGCACCACTCGACGGTGAGCGTCGATGTCCTCGATGTTCAGACCGCACAACTCGCCGACGCGAATCCCCGTGGCGTACAACAACTCCAGAATCGCGACGTCCCGAAGAGCGATGGGGTCGTCACTCTCACGGAGGTCGCCTCGAGCGTCGGGACCGCCCCCGTCGGTGTCACCCCCGCCGACATCGCCCCCGTCAGCATCGCCATCCGCCGCAGGGCTCGGGCGCCCTGCTGCGGCGATCGCGGCGACGGCCTCGTCGGGCGCGAGAATCGGCGGCAGTGCGCGATGAGCCTTGGGCGCCTGCAGCCGGGTGGACGGATCGTCGCCGAGGATCTGTTCCCTGAAGGCCCAGGCGCAGAAGGTCTTTGCCGACGAGACCTGACGCGCGACGGTGGTGCGGGCCGCGCCACGTCGAGTGTGTTCGGCAAGCCAGGACCGCAGCAATGCCAGGTCGATGTCGCCAACGGGAACTCCCCTGGCACCCGCGAACGCGATCAGGCCCCGCACATCCGACACGTACGCGCGGATGGTGTGCTCACTGCGGCCGCGCTCGTGTCGCAGATGGTCGGCGAACTCGTCGAGCACGGACATGGTCATCGATCGATGACAACGAACGACGCGCGTGTACGCAACCGCACACGCGCGTCGTTGTCAGATCGTCACTGGGTCGGGTTCTTCGACCCCGGACGTCAGCCGCCGGCACGCAGTCGAGAGAGCCTTCCGGCCACCCGACCGGCCGTCGCTCTTCAACCGGCGACGCCCGCGCCCTCCTCCTCGGCACGCAGATCGGACTTCCATTGCCGGAAGCCCTCTTCTGTGCGACCACGTCGCCAGTAGCCGGAGATCGACGCGCGTGCTGCGCTCACGCCGCGCTCCTTGCGCACATAGCCGCGCAGGTTGTGCATGACGGCCTGCGCCTCGCCGTGGATGAAGACGTGCGGTTCACCGTCGAGCCACTCGGTCTCGCGCACCGCGGCAATCAGCGGGGCGTTGTCGCCTGCGCGGTCGTCGGGCACCTCGCCCGCGGGTCCGCCACGATGGACCCAGGTGATCTCCACGCCGGACGGCACGTCGAGCGCGACCTCGTCCTCGGGTCCGGCGACCTCGATGAACGCTTTCGCGATCGCACCTTCGGGCAACGATTCGATGGCTGCGGCCAGCGCGGGCAGGCCGGCTTCGTCCGCGGCCAGCAAATGCCATGCGGCGTCGTTGTCCGGCCGGTACCCGCTGCCCGGACCGAGGAAGTGCACGGCGGAACCGGGAGCAACCGTCGCGGCCCAGGGTCCGGCGATGCCCTCGTCACCGTGCACCACGAAGTCGATCGCGATCTCGCGCGCGTCCTCATCGACGGTGCGGACGGTGTAGGTGCGCAACACAGGCTGCTGTTCGGGCGGTAGCGACCGGGACGCCCTCGGATCGAAGTCGGCCGGGAAGTCGACACCGTCGGGCATGAAGATCAACTTCACGTACATGTCGGTGTCGCGTTCGTTCCGCGGCGGCAGTGCCGCGGCGAAATCACCGAAGCCGTCACCACCCAGATAGAGCCTCACCATGTGGGGTGTGATCTGCTCTCGCCGGAGCACCGTCATCGAATTCACGCGCTTTGCCATGAAACCTCCTAATGCGTTCCAGCCTACGCCACTCGAATTAGGGTTACCTAAATCGCGAGTCTCCATCCCGCACCGTCGCCGGCGATCAGACCCGCGATCTCCAGCCCCGCGAGCGCAGCTCGCACGATACCGACGTCGAGGCCCGCGGCGAACGAGATCTCGGTGATCGTGGCATTCCCCTGGCCCGGAATCGCGTCGTGGACCCGCTTTTCGTCGTCGGTCAGTGTGTCGGTGGGGCGTTCGCGACCACGACCTGGATCGCCGCCTCCGTCGGGTACTGCCAGTGTGATGACCGACGCCGCGTCGGTCACGAGTACGCCGAGCCCATCGGCGATCAGGCGATGGCAGCCCACCGACGTCGCCGAGGTGACGGGCCCCGGAACCGCGCCGACCGGGCGGTCTATCGCGCGTGCCCATGCCGCCGTGTTCGCAGCCCCGGATCTTTTGCCCGCCTCGACGACGACTGTTGCCGACGACAGCGCCGCGACCAACCGATTCCTTGTCAAGAACCGGTGCCGTGCAGCCGTGGTGCCCGGCGCGTACTCCGAGACCACAGCTCCGCTGCTCGCGACCTCGGCAAGCAGCCGAGCGTGTCCCGTTGGATAGTCACGGTCGATCCCGCACGCGAGCACCGCCACGGTGGTGCCCGCCGACGCGAGTGCCGCACGATGCGCGGCGCCGTCGACGCCATAGGCACCTCCCGAGACCACGGCCCACCCCTGCGCGCACAACTCGCTCGAGAGCTTCCCCGTGACGTGCTCCCCGTACGACGACGCGGCGCGCGATCCGACCAATGAGATCGAGGCGGCCGCGATGTCGTCGAGGCGCGCGGGGCCGCGCACCCACAGTGCGATCGGCTCGTCACCGTGCGCATTCGGATCGAGTCGCGTCAACGGGAGCAACGACCAGGCGGGCCATTCGGCGTCGTCGGATGTGATCAGGCGAGCATCGACCGCGCGTGCGGTGTCGAGATCCTTGGCGGGAGTGCAACTCTCTGCCCGAGCGCTCGTCGGACCGAGTACCGCCTCGTGACCGCTCGGCACCCGTCGACTACGGATGGCGTCGGCTGCGGCCACTGCTCCGAGGTCGTCGACGAGGCGTCGAATCGAAGAACACGGAGGTTCGGCCACAGCACTCAGATAGGCCCACGCGCGCAGTACTTCGTCGTCGTGGCGTGTATCGGCGTACATGGTCATCGGAATCCCCCTCGGTCTCGGTACAGCAGTGCTTGCGCCACATCGGTTTCGGTCGGGACGTCGCCACCTCGCAGGTCGTTGAGTGTCCACGCGACTCGCAGAGCTCGATCGACGCCCCGCGTGGTCACGCGCCCCTCCCGAACGCACACGTCGACGGGGCGAAGCGCTTTGGGTGATAGCCGAAACTGTTGTCGCAGTGCCGAACCGGGCACCTCGGAGTTGGTTCGCCAGCCGTGCTCGCGCCATCGTTCGATCGCGGCGGAACGCGCAGCGGTCACCCTCGCCCGAATGTCGGCGCTCGACTCCTCCGCCGCCATCATCAGTGCGGCGTTTCCCGGCGGCTCCATCTGCACCCGCAGGTCGACACGGTCCATCAGCGGTCCGGAAAGCTTCCCCAGGTAGCGCCGGCGGACGACCGCACTGCAGACACAGTCGACGTCGTGCACCGGTGCGCACGCGCACGGATTGGCGGCGAGGAGCAGTTGGAAGCGCGCCGGGTAGGTGGCCACCCCGTCGCGACGACTGATCCGCACCTCCCCTTCTTCGAGTGGTTGTCGCAGGGAGTCAAGCACTTTGGGCCCCATCTCAGCGCACTCGTCGAGGAACAGAATTCCCCGATGTGCCAGCGACACCGCACCGGGCCGCGCGATACCGGTGCCGCCACCGATCAGCGCTGTCGTCGAGGTGCTGTGGTGCGGCGCGACGAACGGTGGTGAGGTGATCAACGGCTGGCCCGGACGCAATCGGCCCGCGATCGAGTGAAGTGCGGTGACCTCGAGCGATTCTTCCTCCTCGAGCGGCGGGAGTATGCCGGGCAGCCGTCTCGCCAGCATCGTCTTCCCGATACCCGGTGGGCCGGTCATCATGACGTGATGCGCACCGGCAGCGGCGATTTCGAGTACGTGGCGCGCCTCGCTCTGACCGATCACATCGGCCATGTCGGCGACCGGATCTGCGGGGATTGCCCTGATCTCACACACCGTGTCCAGCACGCACTCGCCGCGCAGCCACGAGGACACCTCCGACAGCGAATGCGCACCGCCGACCTCGATATCGCGCACGAGCGTCGCCTCACCGACCGACTCGATCGGCACCACCGCACGAGCGAAACCCGCGTTGCGCGCCTCGATCACGGCCGGCAGCACGCCGCGCACCGGTCGGAGACGTCCATCGAGTGCGAGCTCGCCCAGGAAGATCGTCCCACCCAACTTCGCTGTGGGAACAGCGTCCGTCGCGGCGAGTATCGAAACAGCAAGCGCGAGATCGTGTCCCGACCCGCTCTTGGGCATCTGAGCAGGCGCCAGGTTGACCGTCACCTTCTTCTCGGGGAACTTCACCCCCGAATTCGAGATGGCGGCCCGCACTCGGTCGCGTGCCTCACGTAACGAGGAATCGACATTGCCCGACAACGAAAACCCCGGCAACCCCTGGCTCAGAGATGCCTGCACCTCGATCACGCCTGCTTCAAAAGCGTTCAGGCCAACCGACTGACAACGCCCCAACGACATCGCGCGTCCCTACTCGAACACGCCGGTGTGGTGGCGCACCGCAGCGAACTCGGTGCGATCGGGATAGTGCGTATCGAGTTGCACCGAGATGACGTCGAATCGGATATTCGGCCAGAACATCTCCTGCTCGGTGAGCCAGATCCGTGTCAATCGCCGCAGACGCGACAGCTTGTCGGCAGTCACCGCCTGCGCGGGATCACCGAACACCCGACTGGCCCTGGTCTTGACCTCGACGACGACCAACGTCGGGTCAAGGACAACGTTGTCGTTGGCGATCAGATCGATCTCGCCGTACCGACAACGCCAATTCCGTTCCAGGACAGACCAACCCAGCCCGACGACATAGCTGGCTGCCAGATCTTCACCCAGCTGCCCGATGAATGCCCGCCGATTCGGACGCCCTTCCGACGACTCGCTTCTCATGCCACAACAGTGGCCGACGGCGACGACGAAACAGCGAGAGAACTCAGATCAGTGCGCGAGTTGTGGAAAGACCGCCGCCTGTGGACAGACGACGGTCATGACACTCACGGCTCGTCGGGTAGCCGAAGTTCAGGCTTCTCGAGCTCTTCGATGTTGACGTCCTTGAACGTGATGACCCGGACCTGCTTGACGAATCGGGCAGGACGGTACATGTCCCAGACCCACGCGTCGCTCATGCGGAGCTCGAAGTACACCTCGCCATCGGTGTTGCGAGGGACCATCTCCACGGCATTGGCGAGATAGAAGCGCCGCTCGGTCTCCACCACGTAGGTGAACTGGCCGACGATGTCCTTGTACTCCCGATACAGGGACAACTCCATCTCGGTTTCGTACTTCTCGAGATCCTCAGCGCTCATCGGTCAAGCCTATCGCGATCGGGTTCTGACGGGAGGTCTGGTCGGGGTCGGCGACGTCGGGCGGCGACGTTGCGATACGACATCCGGTGCTGGTGGGAAGGGCCATGTGCGTCGAGGCACGCCATGTGGTGCGCGGTGCTGTAGCCCTTGTGGATGGCGAAGTCGTAGCCGGGAACCTCGTCGTCCATGGCGACCATGATGCGGTCGCGTGTGACCTTCGCGAGGATGCTGGCGGCCGCGATACACGCCGCAGCGCCGTCGCCGCCGATCACCGGGAGTGACGGGGCGGTCAGCCCCGGCACCGCGAAGCCGTCGGACAGGACATATCCCGGCGTCACGTCGAGCTGGGCGACCGCGCGTCGCATTCCCTCGATATTGGCGACATGGATACCGATCCGGTCGATCTCGTCGGCCTCGATGACAACGACCGACCAGCTCGCGGCGTACCGCGTGACCGCACGGTAGAGGGTTTCGCGCGTGGCCTCGGAGAGGCGTTTGGAGTCGTCGAGATCAGCCAGAGACGCCAGCTGAGTTGGTTTGAGGACGCATGCCGCAACCACCAGCGGGCCGGCACACGCACCCCGACCTGCTTCGTCGACGCCTGCGACCGGACCAAGACCACCGCGGTGCAGCGCGAACTCGAACGTGCGCAGTCCCGAGGCCCGGCGAACCGGCGACCTCGGCGGCCACGAACCCACGACGCTGCGACTGGTCACTGCTGCGGGTTGATCGAGCCGACACCACCGATCCGTGACACGGGGTAGATGATGAAGCGCACCTTGCCGCGGACGTCGGACACCGGAACGGTGCCCTGCAGCTCGTCGGTGACGTGATAACGCGAATCCGCCGAGTACTCGCGGTTGTCGCCCATGACCCAGAGGTTGCCGTCGGGCACCTTGATGGGGCCGAAGTCGGGACCGTAGCAACTGGTCACCTGGTTGTCGGGCTCACCGGACTGACCCGACGCCACGTCGCGCGACTGAAGGCTCTTGTCGATGTAGGGCTCGTTCAACGGCTTGCCGTTGACCTTCACGCCCACCCCTTCGGAGTTGCGACATTCGACGGTCTGGCCGCCGGTGGCGATCACGCGCTTGACCAGATCGTTCTCGTCGGGCGGCGCGAAACCGAACCACGACAGTCCGTTCTGCAGACCGTGAATGACCGCATTGCTCGACCGCGGCGACTCCCAGTCGCCATCCCACGACGAGGTCGGGGCACGAAAAACGACCACATCGCCGGGCTGGGGATCGCCGAAGCGATACGCCAGCTTGTCGATGACGATGCGGTCGTTGGTGCAGCCCTGACATCCGATGAGCGTCGACTCCATCGACTCCGACGGGATCACGTACTGACGACCGATGAAGGTCTGCAGAATCCACGTCACCAGGAGAACGCACGCGACGATGATGATCGTCTCACGTAGCCATGAACCACGTTTTGATCGCGGTTCGGCGTCGTCATCCTTGGTGCGCCAGGGGCGCTCCTCGGAATCCTCGGACCGGCCGTCGGCAGTGTCTGCCGGACGTGAATGGGCGTCGTCTGCGTCGGAGTGATTTGCCGCGCTGTGTTCGGATGCCACGTCGTCAGGGTAGACGCGTCAGCGCTTTTCCTTGATCTTGGCTGCCTTGCCGCGCAGATCGCGCAGGTAGTACAGCTTCGCGCGACGCACGTCGCCGCGAGTCAGAACGTCGATCTTCGCGATGTTGGGGCTGTGCACCGGGAAGGTACGCTCCACGCCGACACCGAACGAGACCTTGCGAACGGTGAAGGTCTCGCGGACACCGCCACCCTGGCGACGGATGACGACACCCTTGAAGACCTGGACGCGCTCCTTGGAGCCTTCGATGACCTTGACGTGAACGTCGAGGGTGTCACCGGGGCCGAACGCGGGGATGTCGTCGCGCAGCGACTGCTTGTCGAGGAAGTCGAGGGTGTTCATGATGTCGTTGTTCCTTAATGTGGCTACTGGTGAACAGAGGAACCTGGCGGCCCACGCCATTGGCGTCGGTGTTCCGACGGTGTGGCGTCAGGGATCGAACCGGTTCGTGCTCCGAGTCATGCCCGAGGGCCGATCGACGGCCTCAGGCAACCCGTCCATTGTGCCAGAGCACCAGGCAGGAAGTGAAATCGCGCATCCGAGGCTCGAGTCGGCGCTCGTATCCGCGTCTCACGTTCGCGGCGATGGCGGCGACGCCACCTCGACACCCTCCGCCACCAGCACCGATGCGATTCCCTGCGGCATCGTCATAGCCGACGCCACGATCACCGGTGTCAGCCCTGCGCGTGCCATCTCGGCGACGATCGCGTATTCAGGAGGGCCTCCGTCGCCCGCGAGCAACTCGTTGTGGGCGATCGCGAAGCCCGGACGCTGATACGGCTGCGGGTCGCTGGTTGCGACGACCCTGACCTGGCCACCGTCGGCGTCGGTTCCGACACCGATCGCGACGCGCATCCATTCGGAGAAGGGCGATGGCAGCGATGTCTGCAATAGCGCTGCGCGCTCGATCAGCCATGCCGGGTCGATGTCGGGTCCACTGGACCGGCCTCCGACAGCACCCACGCCCTGCAGCGCACCACCTGCCGCCACGCCCATCGCGCCGAGGCCGGCGAAGCCACCCGCTGTCATCATGCCGCTGGTCGCAGCGGGCGGAGTCGAGTCGGTTCGCTGTTCTGACTCGTCCCTGAGCACTGCATTGTCCGAGTGCACTGCATTGTCCCAGGGCACCGCGGAGTGGCCGGCATCCCCGGCGCGCTCGGTGTACTCGTCGCCGGCGGCGGAGAGCGCGTAGCGACCCGCACTCGCCGCCGACACCCGAGCGGAGTCGTCGCCGAGTGCATCGGCAACCGAACCCGCCAGGCGGTCGCGGTCGGCGATGGACGCGAGCACGGTCATCTCCGAACGCGCGTCGACTGTCGCCAGCGCGAAGGTGTCGAGCGATTCGGCGAACACGGCGAATCGATCGGCGACACTGCGCATGCCGTCGACATCCGACGTCACCTGCGTGAGCGCGTGGATCAGCCCGTCGTGAAAGCGTCCCGACCCGTCGTGATCTCGCCGGAGCGCGTCGACGACGTCGGCGAGATCGCGCAGTTCGTCGCCGATTCCGCGGAGTCGACGGCCGCATTCGACGAGCGCGGTGTCGTCGGCGGTCGGCCAGCACCCCGGCGCGAGCGACTCGGCAAGCCGTCGAAGCTCCTCTGTCGCACCGACTGTCGGGTGCGCGACGTTGTTCACGGCGTGCGCCCGTCTACTCCTGCGCTATGACCGGAAGTGCGGAACTGGGTGTCGAGTTCACGGTCGGCGTCGACTACCTGCCGCGCCCCGGCCGCGGCGTTGTCGGCGATGACAGCCAGCGCCTTGGACACCGATTCGACCCCGCGCAGGCACCCCTGTTCCGCACGCCGTGCTCCTGGACGAAACGCCTCGGAGGGTGCACCCTGCCCCGTGGACGCATCGACGACGAGCCCGACGGCGATCAACTCGTCGCGCATCGTGTCGACACGTCGGGCGATCTCGGACAGCCGACGACTCAGCTCGGCGCTGGCCAGGCCGTCGACACGCATGGCCGACGCGTCGTCGGGGCGCGAGCGCGACGGCTCGCTCATCGGGGCACCCGGTCTCGGCCCGCAGGCACCTCGTCACCGTTACGACGTACGTCGGAGTAGTCGGGCCTGAGTTCGGACACGGTGTGCAACAGGCGCTCTCGCTGATCGCGAAGCTCTGAGTCTGCGCGCGCGGCGAGCTCGACAATGGTCGCGGAGAGTTGATCAGCGCGGTAACGGCGCAATGCGGCAGGTCGAATGTCGACGTCGCGCACGAGTCCTCGCGACCCGACGGTGACACTCACCAACCGATCGGGAGTCGACGCCTGCGCGGTCAGCCGATCGAGTTCGCCTGCGACTCTTGCCAATTCGACGCGCTGATGATCGACGTCGTCGAGCATGCGTGTCCATCGATCCCGCACAGCACTCCCCTCCCCATCCGGCCAACCGCTTCGCTGTCGCTGCCCGGTTTGCGGAGATCATAACCGGCCATTCGCCGGCACACGCCGCCTCGACGCACACCTGTGGATATCTCGGCCGCCGAGGAGCTCCGGAGGGTCAGTCGTCGAGCAGGTCGGGTCTGCGCTCGCGGGTTCGTTCCAGCGACTGCTCGTGACGCCATGCGGCGACTTTGGCGTGGTCGCCACTGAGCAAGACGGGGGGAACGTCGAGTCCGCGCCACTGCACGGGTCGCGTGTAGCTCGGACCTTCGAGCAGCCCGTCGGAGAACGAATCCTCCTCGTGCGAGCGCGGATTGCCGAGGACACCGTCGATGAGCCGCACGGTCGCCTCGATCATCGCCATCGCGGCCACTTCGCCACCGATCAGCACGAAGTCGCCGAGGGAAACCTCTTCGACGCGGACGCGCCGCGCGGCGTCGTCGAAGACGCGCTGGTCGATTCCCTCGTACCTACCGCATGCGAACACGAGATGCTTTTCGCGGCTGTAGCGCTGGGCGGTTTCTTGCCGGAACGGAACTCCCGCGGGCGTAGGGACCACGAGGAGGGCGCCATCGGGACACACCTCGTCGAGACAGGGTCCCCAGACGTCGGGTTTCATCACCATGCCCGGCCCGCCACCGTACGGCGAATCGTCGACGGCGCGGTGCACGTCGTGGGTCCAGTCGCGCAGATCGTGAACGCCTACCTCGATCGCACCCTTATCGATTGCCTTGCCCAGCAACGCCATTCGCAGAGGATCGAGATACTCGGGAAAAATCGAGACGACATCGATGCGCATGGGATCGGCATGAACCGAATCCGTACGCGGTGAGTCGCTCATGACTCGCCGACGTCGAGCAGTCCGTCCGGCGGGTCGATCACGATGCCGTCGAGTCCGACGGTCGGCACGATCTCGCGCACGAACGGCACCAGAACCTCACGCCCATCAACCGTCTTCACAGCCAGGAGATCGTTGGCGGGCAGATGCAGTACCGAGCCGACGACGCCGACGCGTTCACCGTCGACGGTCGTGACCTCCACGCCCTCGAGTTCGTGGTCGTAGAACTCGTCCGGATCGTCGCCCGAGTCGACGTCGGCGCTGTCGATGAGGAAGAGGGTGCCGCGCAAGGCGTCGGCCGCGGTGCGGTCGGACACCTCGGCCAACGACAGCAACAGCCGCCCGGCATGCTGCCGGGCGGCTGTCACTGTATAGTTCTTCTCGTCTCCCCCACGGCCGGGGCGGCCGCGGACGACCGAGCCGACCACGAAGCGCTCCTCCGGAACGTCGGTACGCACGTCGACGACGACTTCACCACGGATACCGTGTGATTTCGCGACACGTCCGACGACGAGATCCATCGTGGAGCGTCTACTCAGCGGTCGGTGTCGACGATGTCGACGCGCACACCACGGCCACCGATTCCGGAGACCAGGGTGCGCAGCGCGGTTGCCGTACGACCGTTGCGACCGATGACTTTGCCGAGATCCTCGGGGTTCACGTGCACCTCGACGAGGCGGCCACGGCGACCGGTGATCAGCTCGACGCGCACATCGTCGGGGTTGGCCACGATTCCGCGGACGAGATGTTCGACCGCGTCGGCGACGACAGCGCTCACGCCTCGTCCTTGGCGTCACCAGCAGCAGCCTCGGCCGGAGCCTCGTCTGCGGCAGGCGCATCGTCGGCCTTCTTGGCGGCCTTCTTCTTCGGGGTGGTGGCGTCGGCGACAGGCTCGCTGTCGGCGGCTGCGAGTGCCGCGTTGAACAGGTCGAGCTTGGAGGTCTTGGGCTCGGCGACCTTCAGCGTGCCCTCGGCACCGGGAAGACCCTTGTACTTCTGCCAGTCACCGGTGATCTTGAGGATCGCGGCGACAGGCTCGGTCGGCTGTGCGCCGACAGTCAGCCAGTACTGCGCGCGCTCGGAATCGACCTCGATGAGGCTCGGCTCTTCCTTCGGGTGGTACTTGCCGATGGTCTCGATCACCCGGCCGTTGCGGCGGGTCCGAGAATCGGCGACGACGATGCGGTACTGCGGGTTGCGGATCTTGCCGAGCCGCGTGAGCTTGATCTTGACAGCCATGTGTTGCTTCTCCAGTGGTCACTGCGCAATTCAGCAGCCCGCCGGAACTGGCGGACCCGGTTTTGCGATCTATTCGGGTGTGACCGTCGGGCGGTGCGTAACCGGTCCGACGAACCGAGGATCCATTGTGCCAGACGCCACCGAGGAGGCGAAATCGCCGCAAGTGCGGGGCCGACCACGCGTATGGAGCATGCGGATGCCCACCCCGCGACAAGGCACACGCATGCTCCATACGACACCTGACGGACCCACGGACCACACGACCACGCCCGGCCCCCCAACACGAGCGTTGCGCGGGGCCATAACCGAGATCAGGACCGCCGACGCGCCTTAATGCAACGTGGGTGCCACGCTACTAGGCGGTAACAACGGAGACCATGGCATAAAAGGTGGTGTACCTCACACCGGATGCCTCTCAGCCGACGTGCTCGCCCGCGCACACCACAGCGCGTGGGCGTCGAAGCGTCGAGAGATCCACCCGTGGATGGTCGTCGAGGACGAGGAAGTCGGCGCGATCGCCGTGCTCGAGCGTTCCCGCGCCGAGCCAGCGCCGCGGTTCGGTGGTCGCCGATGCCAGGGCGCCCGCGGCGCCGAGTCCGATACCTGCGAGCCGCTCGACCTCGTCGACGATTCGCCCGTGCTCGATGAATCCACCGGCGTCGGTGCCCGCGTAGATCGCGACGCCCGCCTCCCGCGCCGCGGCGAAGGTGTCGGGCGCATCCGCGTGCAGTTTGCGCATATGTGCGGCGTAGGTCGGGTACTTGTCTGCGCCCGAGGCGATCTCGGGAAAGTTGTCGACCTGAATCATGGTGGGCACCAGGGCAATCGACTTCTCGACGAGCGCATCGATCTGATCGGCGTGCAAGCCGGTTCCGTGCTCGATGCAGTCGACGCCTGCCGCGATGAGGTCGTCGAGCCCGTCACTGCCGAACACGTGCGCGGTGATACGAGCACCCGCGTCATGCGCCGCCGCGACCGCCCCGTCGAGTTGGGTTCGGGTCCACAGCGGGGCGAGGTCGCCCACCTCGCGGTCGATCCAGTCACCGACGAGCTTGACCCAGCCGTCGCCCGCGGCGGCCTGTCGCGCTACCTCCGCGGCCAGGTCGTCGGGGTCGTCGAGCTCGATGCCGTACCCGCGCAGGTACCGCTTCGTGCGCGCGATGTGTTTGCCGGACCGGACGAACAGTGGTCCGGCGTCGGCATCGAGGGGGTGGGTGTCGAGCGGTGATCCGACCTCGCGAATGAGCAGCGCCCCGGCTTCGGCGTCGGCGCGGGCGAACGCGCGAGCCTGCTCGATGGTCACACCGAGTCCCGGCGCGATTCCCACATGATTGTGCGCATCGACGAGTCCCGGAACGATCCAGCCGTCGGTGGCGACGGTCGTGGCGTCGGACACCGGCTCGCGCGAGATGGTGTCACCGACCACCCACAACTCGACGAGCTCATCGGTCAACGGATCGTGACCGCGATAGTGACGTGCCGTCGACGACCCGCGACCGCTCACGGCTGCTACTTCTTCTTGGGCTGCTGGAACTGCGAGATATCGATGCCTTCGAGGCCCGGGGGCAGTTCGTCGAGTCCAGCGGGCATGCCCGAGAGATCGGGGAAACCGCCGGGCATGCCGGGGAAACCGCCGCGCACCTTCGGTGGTGTCGGCCCGCGTCCCTTGGCCTTGCCCTTCTTGCCCTTGCCCTTTTTCCGGTTGGTCTTGCGAGAACCGCCGCCCAAGCCCATGCGACCGGACATCTGGGCCATCATCTTGCGCGCCTCGAAGAACCGGTCGACGAGTTGATTGACCTCGCTGACCGTCACGCCCGAGCCGTTCGCGATGCGAAGTCGGCGTGAGGCGTTGATGATCTTCGGGTTGTCACGCTCGGCGGGCGTCATGCCCCGGATGATGGCTTGCACGCGGTCGAGCTGCTTGTCGTCGACCTGCGAGAGAGCGTCTTTCATCTGGTTCGCACCCGGCAGCATGCCGAGGATGTTGCCGATCGGCCCCATGCGACGCAGCATCTGCATCTGCTCGAGGAAGTCCTCGAGCGTCAGCTCGCCCTGGCTGATCTTCTGTGCGGCGGCCTCTGCCTGCTGGGCATCCCAGTGCTGTTCTGCCTGTTCGATGAGGCTGAGCACGTCGCCCATACCGAGGATGCGGCTCGCCATGCGGTCGGGGTGGAAGACGTCGAAGTCCTCGAGCTTCTCACCAGACGACGCGAACATGATCGGCTGACCGGT
The DNA here is from genome assembly GCF_001665925.1 of Gordonia sp. 852002-50816_SCH5313054-c. Lineage (NCBI taxonomy): Bacteria > Bacillati > Actinomycetota > Actinomycetes > Mycobacteriales > Gordoniaceae > Gordonia > Gordonia sp. 852002-50816_SCH5313054-c. Next base: position 131,488 of record NZ_LZTE01000034.1, on the reverse strand, counting down.
CACCTCACGGACCGACAGGGCTGCACCGCCGCGAGCGTCGCCGTCGAGTTTGGTGAGTACGACACCTGTGAATCCGACGCCGCTCTGGAAGGCTTCCGCGGTGGCCACCGCGTCCTGACCGATCATCGCGTCGACGACGAAGAGCACTTCGTCGGGCTGGGTTGCCTCGCGGATGTCGGAGGCCTGGCCCATCAACTCCTCGTCGATGCCCAGGCGACCAGCGGTGTCGATGACCACGACGTCGTAGTGATGGTCGCGGGCCTCCGCGACACCGGCGCGCGCGACGGCGACGGGATCGCCGTGGCTGACCGTGCCGAGGTCGCCCGTCTGGCCGATGCTCGTCCCGGGGTCGGGAGCGAACACCGGAACGCCCGCGCGCTCGCCGACGATCTGAAGCTGCGAGACCGCACCGGGCCGCTGAAGGTCGCAGGCGACGAGCAGCGGAGTGTGGCCCTGCTGCTTGAGCCAGTGGCCGAGCTTGCCCGCGAGAGTCGTCTTACCCGCACCCTGCAGGCCAGCGAGCATGATGACGGTCGGTGGGTTCTTGGCGAACTGCACGCGCCGCGTCTCGCCGCCGAGGATGCCGACGAGCTCCTCGTTGACGATCTTGACGACCTGCTGGGCGGGGTTGAGTGCCTGCGAGACCTCGGCACCCTTGGCGCGCTCCTTGATCCGGGCGATGAACGCGCGCACCACGGGAAGAGAGACGTCGGCCTCGAGTAGGGCCAGACGAATCTCACGTGCGGTGCGGTCGATGTCGGCGTCGGACAGGCGTCCCTTGCCGCGCAGATCCTTCAGCGCACCAGTCAAGCGATCGGAGAGGGAGTCGAACATTGTTCCAGTGTCCCATGAGCCCGCGTGTGCTCGCCGCAGCGGTGCGTCTCGCCGTCACCCCGACCGCAGGCGAGGCGAACGCGGTCGTCAGCTGATCGGCACTCCCGAACGCCCGGAGCCTGTCGCACCCGCCGCGCCGTCGCCTTTGTCGTCGTCGGATCGCGGCTGCGGCGGTGGACATGCCGCGATCACGGCGTCGGCCAACGCGGTACGCGCCTGCGGGGTGTCATCGGCCAAACGCAGACAGAAGTTGTCGACGACAGTCGGCCCGAGTGTCGTCACCTTCGCCCACCGGACGTCGGCTCCCTGTTGCTCGATGACCTTGCTCACGCGACTGAGCAGACCCAGGCGGTCGTCGGTGCGCAACTCCATCAACACCTCGTCGTCCGACGGCGCCGGAGCCCAGAGGACCCGTGGCGGCGCGATGGCAAACAGTGCCGGTACCGCGTTCTTGGGATGTCCGGCACCATCGACGGCGGGATCGGTGCTTCCCGCTGCCGCACCGGCGCCGATCCCCGGGGTGGCGTTGACCGAGCCGATCGTCGGGATCGGTGAACTGCTTTCGCGTGCATCGAGGCGCTCGATGACGTCGATCTTGCCCTCGACGGCTGCGATCAACTGCTGGCGAAGCAGACCGGCCTCCGGCGGCGAGCCGAATGTCGGGACCACGACGAACGTGTTGACCGCGCGGCGTTGTCCGTCCGACGTCTCGATTCCCTGAACCGTCGCGGAGTGCGACCGCAGCCCGTTCAAGGCGACGACTCCCGCCATTTTCGACAGCAGGCCCGGGGTGTCGGGTGCAACCATCACCACGGTGAACGTGTGCGGTCCCTCGCCCGGGGTGAGGCTGACCGCGTACTCACCGGATTCTGCGAGCGCACGCGTCTGCGGACTGAGCGGTTCGGGCTCTTCGGGCGTCTCGCCGTCGATCAACCGCATGGTGCGTCGGACGAGATCGTTGATCAGCGACGCCTTCCACTCACCCCACACACCGGGACCCGTAGCACGTGAATCCGCCTCGGCAAGTGCCGCAAGGAGTTCGAGCAGCACCCTGTCGTATCCGAGGGTCTCTGCGACCTCGGTCGCGGTCGCGGGGTCGTCGAGGTCGCGTCTCGTCGCGATCGTCGGAAGGAGAAGGTGGTGGCGCACCAAGTCGGAAAGCACGTCGACATCCTGCGGCCAGAGTCCGAACCTGTTGCCCACCTGTACGGCGAGTTCGGCCCCGACGACGCTGTGGTCGGCACCGCGCCCTTTGCCTAGATCGTGGATCAACGCTCCGAGCACCAGCAGGTCGGGTCGCGAGACGCGGGTGGTCATCGAACTCGCGTAGGCGGCCGTCTCGACAAGGTGCCGGTCGACGGTCCAGGTGTGCACCGCGTCCCGGGGCGGTAGGTCACGCACCGCACCCCACTCCGGCAGGAGCCTGCCCCACAGCCCGGTGCGGTCGAGTGCCTCGATGGGATCGATCATGTGATGTCCGGAGCCGAGCAACACCAGCAGGTCGCTCAGCGCCTCCGCAGGCCACGGTTCGCGCAGTTCCGGTGCGAAATCAGCGAGCCGGGAGAGCGTCGACGCACTGATCGGCAGCCCGGTACGCGCCGACGCCGACGCGACCCGAAGGATCAGCCCTGGATCTTTGCTCGGAATCGCGTTGCGCGCCAACACGATCTCACCGTTGTGCTCGACGACGCCCTCGTCGAGCGGACGTCGGATGGGCGATCGCCGCAGCTTGGAAAGACCGCGGCGCGGTAGCGCATTACCCGCGGTTCGCAAGCCGACGTCGATGGAGTAGCTGATCGTGCGAGCGGAGTCGCTGATGACGCGCGCGAGGTCGAAGCGGTCGCCGATCCGCAGTGACGCACCCATCTCGTCGGCGTCCTGTGCGCGGACCTGCTCCCGCGGGCGCCCGGCGATGCGGTGCAATTCGGTACGGATGTCCAACAAGCGGTGATAGGCCATCTGCGGCCCCGCATTCGGCGAATCGGGGCGCAGGCCTCCCATGCCGTCGGTGAGTTGCGCGATGGCGAGCGCGCCGAGGAGTTGCACGTCGCGCAGGCCGCCGCGGCCGTTCTTCAAGTCGGGCTCGGCACGGTGCGCGATGTCGCCGGCGCGACGCCAGCGATCCTGTGCGTGCTCGACCACTTCGGGGAAGCGATGTCTGATCTCGGTGCGCCACTGCTGGCGCACTCCCCCGATCAGCAGCGACGACAGATCCTCGTCGCCGACGATGTGGCGCGCCTCGAGCAGCCCTAGCGCGGCCGTGGTGTCCTCGGCGGCGACCTGCAGAGCCTGAGGGACGGTGCGCACACTGTGATCGAGCGGAATGTTGGCGTCCCACAACGGATACCAGAGCCCGTCCGCAACCTCCGAGAGCCGTTCGACGGCGAGGTCGTCGTGCAGCAGGATCAGGTCGAGATCGGAATGCGGAAGCATCTCCCCGCGTCCGAGTCCACCGACGGCCACGATCGCGAGTCCGCTGTGCGGCTTGATCCCGAGCTCGGCGGCCTTACTCGTCAGCCAGAATTCGTGCAGGTCGACCAACACCTGCCGCAGCCCGGCGGCGTCGAGCCTCCCGGCACCTGTCGCTTCGGTGAGTTGCCTACGGGTACGTGCCAGGTCGGTCGCTGCGAGGGGGCCACCGCCCGGTCCCATGCCGGGCCGTGGCCCCGCACCCGACGAGTCGTCGGACGCAGGGCCACGGTCGGAGTTGACGAAAGGCAACGGGCCTACAGCGCGTCTGCGCCGCGCTCGCCGGTTCGGACGCGAACGACCGATTCGACCGGGGAGACCCACACCTTTCCGTCACCGATCTTGCCGGTTCGCGCGGCTTCCACGATGACATCGACAACTTTGTCAACGGCCGCGTCGTCCACGACGACCTCGACTCGTACCTTGGGAACGAAGTCGACCGAGTATTCGGCACCTCGGTACACCTCGGTATGGCCCTTCTGGCGACCGTAACCCTGCACCTCACTGACGGTCATTCCCAGAATTCCAGCCTGCTCCAGGCCGGCTTTGACATCCTCAAGCGTGAACGGTTTCACGATTGCGGTGATGAGCTTCATTGGTTATCCCTCTCCACAGGAATCAGCGTAGTAGTCAACGACCGGGGATTCATGCCAGTTCGTACGCGGTCTCGGCATGTTCGGCCTCATCGATGCCACTCTTCTCCTCATCAGGCTTGACGCGCCAGCCCAGCGGCTTGAGCACCAGAGCGATGATCGTGGTGAGAACACCGGTGAACGCGAGCGCGAATGCGGCGATCACGATCTGCACGACGAGCTGCTTGTAGTCGCCGCCCCAGAACAGGCCGGTGTCCTTGGCCAGGAACCCGATACCGATGGTGCCCCAGAGGCCTGCCACGAGGTGAACACCCACGACGTCGAGCGAGTCGTCGTAGCCGAACTTGTTCTTCAGTCCGATGGCGAGCGCTGCGAGAGCGCCGGCGATCACGCCGAGGATCAACGAACCGACCGGCGTCAAAGCGCCACAGGCGGGGGTGATGGCCACGAGTCCCGCAACGATGCCCGACGCCGCGCCGACGCTGGTGGCGTGCTTGTCGCGCACCCACTCGACTCCGAGCCAGCCGATCATCGCTGCCGCGGTTGCGGCGGTCGTGTTGACCCAGACCTTGCCTGCCGTCATGTCCGCGGCGAGTTCGGAACCTGCGTTGAAGCCGAACCAACCGAACCACAGCAGTGCGGCACCGAGCATCACGAACGGAATGTTGTGCGGACGGTAAGCGGTCCTGCCGAAGCCGACGCGGGCACCGACGATGATGGCCAGCACCAGACCGGCCATACCGGCGTTGATGTGGACGACCGTGCCACCGGCGAAGTCAATCGGCGCGACGTTGGCGGTTCCATCCGAGTTCGTGCCGAACATCCATGAGGCGAAGCCCCTTTCGGCGTTCGACATCAGGCCGCCGCCCCACACCATGTGGGAAAGCGGGAAGTAGACGATGGTGGACCACAGCACGGAGAACACCAGCCAGGTGGAGAACTTCACGCGCTCTGCAACCGCACCCGAAATGAGGGCGACGGTGATGACGGCGAAGGTGAGCTGGAAGGCCATGAAGACGATCGCGGGCACATGGGTTTCGACGCCGGTCCACAGCACATATGTCGGCTTGTCTTCGGTGCCCGCGGTGTTCATCAGCTGATCGGATCCGAAGAGCGAGAACGGATTCGCGAAGATGCCCCAGATATCGGACTCGCCGGTGACTGTATTTCCGAACGACTGCGAGAACCCCCACAGAACGTAGACGATGCTGACCGTCGCGACCGAGCCGAACGACATCATCATCATGTTCAGAACTGCTTTACCCCGAGACAACCCCCCGTAGAAGAAGGCCAGCGCTGGAGTCATCAGAAGAACCATCGACGCACTGGCCAGCATCCATGCTGTATTGCCGGCGTCAGGCTCTCCGAAAACACTATCCGGTAGTGCAGAGACCACTGTAGAAAACCTCCTCAGAGCGCGCCGACGGCTCGGCGCCTGCAAAGACTCTGTCCGGAAGTGGTTTCAGCTGTGGTGCTCCCGTGTTTCGAGCGTGTGAACCAAAGCCCGATTCACATTTCGCGAAGGTAAATCGCCAGGTGAATCGGACATGGCTTCAAAGGTTTTTCGCAGCTTACAGAAGCGCGTCGATAAACGCTTCCGGGTCGAACGGCGCGAGGTCGTCGGCTCCCTCGCCGAGCCCGACGAGCTTCACCGGGACGCCGAGAACCTCTTGGACGTTGAACACGATGCCGCCCTTGGCGGTTCCGTCGAGCTTGGTCAGGGCGACGCCGGTGATGTCGACGACGTCGGCGAAGACCTTCGCCTGAGTCAGTCCGTTCTGGCCGACCGTGGCGTCGAGGACGAGGATGACCTCGTCGACCGGAGCCTTCTTCTCGACGACGCGCTTGACCTTTCCGAGCTCGTCCATCAGACCGGTCTTGGTGTGCAGACGTCCCGCGGTGTCGATGAGCACCACGTCGACGCCCTCGTCGATCCCCTTCGCGACGGCGTCGAATGCGACGGCTGCCGGGTCGGCTTGTTCCTTGCCACGAACGATGTCTGCGCCGACCCGCTCACCCCACGTCTGAAGCTGATCCGCCGCCGCGGCGCGGAAGGTGTCTGCTGCGCCGAGCAAGACGCGCCTGCCGTCGGCGACGAGGACGCGCGCGAGCTTGCCGGTCGTCGTCGTCTTGCCGGTGCCGTTGACCCCGACGACGAGCACGACCGCCGGTGTGTCGGCATGGGGAAGCGCGCGGATCGAACGGTCGAATTCGGGGTGCAGTTGCTCGACGAGCACCCTGCGCAGCAGGGCGCGAGCGTCGTCGGCGTTGCGCACCGGATTGGTGGCCAACTCGGTACGGAGCCGTTCGATGACCGCTTCGGTGGTGGCGGAGCCGAGGTCTGCCATGACGAGGGTGTCCTCGATCTCCTCCCAGCTCTCCTCGTCGAGGTCGCCGGCACCGAGAAGCCCGAGCATGCTCTTGCCGATCGCGCCCTGCGACCGCGACAGACGCCCACGGAGGCGACCGAGTCGGCCCGCCGTCGGCTCGATCTCGTCACGCGGCGGCGCTGTGGCAGCGGCCTCCTCGTCTTCGATCTCGTCGATCTCTTCGATGATCTCGTCGGGGCTCTCACCGACCGACTCGACGATCTCCTCGAACAACGGCGTGGTGACCGACGAATCGATGTCCTCGTAGAGCGGCACCGATTCGCTAGTCAGCGCCGACTCTGCGGTGGTCGCAGCGGTATCGGTGGTGCCTGCGGTAGCGGTGGTGTCTACAGTCTCTGTGGCGTCCGCGGTCGGCGCAGCGGTGGCAGTCGCGGAGCTATCGGTCGTCTCGGTGTCGGCCGTGGGAACGTCGGTCGTAGCGGTGTCTGCTGTCTCGACGTCGGCGGTGTCGGGCAGCGTGACGTTGGTGATGCCGCGGCGTTCCGAGTCACGCGGGACCGATGCGTCGTCGCCGACGCCCGGCTGACCGTCGACCTCGGTCCGCTCGGTGGGCGCGACGGTCGGCTCGGGTGGTTCTGCGACAGCGGTTCCCGACGCCGCGCCACCCTGGCTGAAGCTGAAGCCCGACGACGCCTTGTACCCCCCTGACCGGTCGACCTGCGGTTTCGAGCCGTCGACCACTTGTGTCTGCGCGTCGTCGTGCAGAGAGATGCGTCGACGACGCGCGAGGACGAGACCCGCGACGATCAACGCGAGGATGACGACGACCGCGATGACGATTCCGATGATGATTCCGGTGTTCACTGCTTCTCCAGTTCTTCCCGCATATCTCGGGCTGCGTTGTCCATCGTGCTCCTCCGCCGACTAGCGGAAGGGGCGTTCTCTATGTTGTCGCACTGTTCGTCGTCGCACTGTTGGTCGTGGCTGTGTTCGCGTCTGAAACGTCGGATTTCTGCCCGCCGACGTCGCCTCCCCCATCGGTGTCACCCGCTACCTGCGGCGCGGTTGCCGTGACCGCGACGTTCTGGCCACGCAGGCGCTGCGAGATCACCGTCGTGATGCCGTCGCCGCGCATGCTGACGCCGTAGAGCGCATCCGCGACCTCCATCGTCGGCTTCTGGTGGGTGATCACGATGAGCTGAGACCGTTCACGCAACTGCTCGAAGAGGGTGATCAGGCGCCGCAGGTTGGTGTCGTCGAGCGCAGCTTCGACCTCGTCCATGACGTAGAACGGCGAGGGTCGCGCACGGAAGATCGCCACGAGCATCGCCACTGCGGTCAGCGACTTCTCGCCACCCGACAGCAGCGATAGCCGCTTGACCTTCTTACCGGGTGGCCGCGCCTCGACCTCGACTCCCGTGGTCAGCATGTCTCCGGGTTCGGTGAGGATGAGTCGACCCTCGCCGCCGGGGAACAGCGTCGAAAAGACTTGGGAGAACTCGCGTTCGACGTCGGCGTAGGCCTCGGTGAACACCTGCAGGATGCGCGCGTCGACGTCCTCGACCACGTCGAGAAGGTCTTTCCGTGCGGCCTTGACGTCCTCGAGTTGCGCGGACAAGAAGCTGTAGCGCTCCTCGAGGGCGGCGAACTCTTCCAGCGCAAGGGGATTCACCTTGCCGAGAGTGTTGAGGTCCTTCTGCGCTTTCTTCGCGCGTGCCTCCTGCGTCGCGCGGTCGTACGGCAGTGGCGCGGGTGCAACGACACTCTCGCCGCGCTCCTTGGCCTGCTCGTACTCGGAGATCTCCAACGCGGACGGCGGCATCGGGACGTCCGGGCCGTACTCGGCGATGAGATCATCGGGCGACATCGCGAAGTTCTCGAGAACCTGCTCCTCGAGCTGCTGGATGCGCAACGCGGACTGCGCTCGGGCGACCTCGTCGCGGTGCACGGAATCACGCAGGGCGTTGAGCTGATCGGTGAGCGCCGCCGCTCGAGTCTTCAGCGCTTCGAGGGTTTCGGTACGCGCGGCCTTGACCTGCTCGAGCTCGTCGCGACCCGCTTGCGCTGTTGCGACTGCGCTGATGAGACGTTCGGAGACCGCGGTGGCTGCCTGCGCGACCTCAGCCGCGACCTGCGCCGCGACCCGGCGAGCCTCGTCTTGGCGTCGGGCACGCTCGCGGGAGTCACGTTCACGTTGGGCGGCACGACGAAGCGAGTCGGCACGGCCACGCACCGACGCCAGTCGCTCCTCCGCTGTGCGCAGTGCCAAACGCGCTTCCATCTCACTCGAACGCGCACCCGCGACAGCAGCAGCGGCCGCCGAGCGTTCGCCCCCGTCTCCCCCGACCTCGTCGGGTTCGGACGTCGACTCGTCACGCGCCAGGCGTAGGCGTTCCCGCAGTTCGGCGAGGGTGGTGAGCATGTCGCCGCGACCGTCTTCTGCGCGGTCGCGCTGCCGGGTGAGCCGATCAGCCTCCGACTGCGCCGCGCGGACCTCCTGACCCAGTCGGGCGAGTTGCTCGTAGGCTCCGCCGACGGCCGCATCCGACTCGTGCAGCGCGGCCAACGCCTCTTCGGCGGCCTCGCGACGGGCGCGCTGTTCGGTCAGTGCACCTTCGAGGGCCGCCTGCGTCTCCTCGGTGGTCCGATGCGCTGCGGCGAGATCTGCGGTTGCGGTGTCGATCGCCGAGGTGACCTCCAACGTCGACGGTCGACGCGACGATCCGCCTTCCACCGACGCGGGGCCGATGCGGTCGCCTTCTCGCGTGACGCACCGGAGTCCGTGGCGTACCGCCAGGTCGACGCCCTGTTCGGCGTCGTCGACCACGATGACGTCGGCCAGCAGATGATTAACGGCACCCTTGATCTGCGACGGCGCGCTGACCACCGAGCTCGCCCACACCGCGCCGTCGGGTAGCGCGACAGTGCGATTCGGCGCGGCGTCGTCGAGTCCGCCGAGGAGTAGCGATGCCCGGCCGCCGTCTCCGGTCTTCAACGCCTGCAGCGCGCGGACGGCGGCCAGCGCGTCGACGGTCGCGATCGCGTCGGCGGCTGGCCCCAGCGCTCCGGCGATGGCCGTCTCGAAACCGGAGTCGACCGCGAGCAGGTCGGAGACGGAGCCTGCCAGTCCCTCGGGCGCGTTCTCGAGCAGCCACGCACCGCCGTCGTTGCGTTCGAGGCCCACCGAGAGCGCCTCGATCCGCGCGGCGAGCGACGCGATCCGCTGCTCCGCCTCACGTTCGGCGGCCTGCAGCGACGCAACCCGCTCATTCGACAGATTCAGCGCCGCGACGCACCGCTCGTGGTGTTCGTCGAGGCCCTGTTCCGAGGCCTCCATCTGACTCAGTGATTCGGCTGCCGAATCCTGTTGCTGCGCAGCAGTTTCGGCGCGTTCGACAGCGGCTGCGATCGCAGCGGTGAGGCGCGACGCCTCGGCGTCGACGCCGTCTGCCTTGGTCTGCAGACTCTCGACCTGCCCCTCGAGCCGCGCCAGCCCCTCGCGTCGATCGGCCACCGCACGCACCGCGGCCATGTGAGCCTGCTCCGCCTCCGTGGCGACCCGCTCGTACTCCTCGAGTTCGAGCTTGGACACCTCCAGCGACTCGGCGGCGAGCGAGACGGCCTCGGCCATTTCGGCCTCGGTGAGCGCGGCCTCCTCGGCCTGGCGTTCGAGTTGTTCCGGATCGGGACCGCCGGAGCTGACCGTCGGCTCCGCGAGGTAGCGGCTGCGTTCGGTTGCGACCCGATTGGTCGCGTCGACACGCTCGGCGAGCGCCGACAACCGGAACCACGCCTGGCCTGCCGCCGCGGCAGCGGGAGTGACCTGGGCGAGATGGTCGGTGTGCTCGGCGACCTCGGCGTTGACGGCGTCGAGTTCTGCGGTGACCTCGTCGGAGCGTCGTCGAATCTCTTCCTCGACAGCGGTGTGCTCGGCCATCTCCGTGCGTCGGGTCACCAGGTCGTCTGCGGCCAACCGCAGTCGTGCGTCGCGGAGATCGGCCTGCACCGTCTGCGCTCGGCGGGCGACCTCTGCCTGCCGTCCGAGCGGTTTGAGCTGGCGTCGCAGCTCGGCGGTGAGGTCGCTCAGACGCGCGAGATTGGCCTGCATCGAGTCGAGCTTGCGCACGGCCTTCTCTTTGCGCTTGCGGTGCTTGAGGACTCCTGCCGCCTCTTCGATGAAGGCACGACGGTCCTCCGGCCGCGATTCCAGAATCGCCGCGAGACGCCCCTGCCCGACGATCACGTGCATCTCGCGACCGATACCCGAGTCGGACAGCAACTCCTGCACATCCATCAACCGGCACGAGCTCCCGTTGATCTCGTACTCGCCCGCGCCGTCGCGGAACATCCGTCGCGTGATGGATACCTCGGAGTATTCGATCGGCAGAGCGCCGTCGGAGTTGTCGATCGTCAGTGTCACCTCGGCCCGACCGAGAGGCGGCCGGCCCGACGTCCCGGCGAAGATGACGTCTTCCATCTTGCCGCCACGCAGCGCTTTCGCACCCTGCTCGCCCATCACCCACGTCAGGGCGTCGACCACATTCGACTTACCCGAGCCGTTGGGGCCCACCACGCAGGTGATGCCGGGCTCGAATCGCAGAGTCGTGGCCGACGCGAAGGACTTGAAGCCCTTCAGGGTCAGGCTTTTCAGGTGCACGACCGTTAAGCCTACCCATCACCCGATGCAGGCAGGCGCAACCGGGCAGGCGGTTGATCGGCGGATTAACGCTCGACGAATCCTTGCAGGTCACCCCGCGGCGCATCGAAACGTTCGACGACGAGGTCGACGCGACCGGGAGTGTCGCCGGACCGCAGCAGGTCGAGCAGCGCATGTACCTGTGGTTCGGCCCCCTCCGCGACGACTAGCACCCGCCCGTCAGCGAGGTTCGTCGCGGAGCCCACCAGGCCGAGCTCCAGGGCGCGCGAGCGCGTCCACCAGCGGAACCCGACGCCCTGAACCTGTCCGTGAACGTGCGCGGTCATCCGAACGACCTGGTCGGAATCGCTCATCGCGGCGTCAGTCGCTCTCGATGACGAGTTCGACCTCGGTGCCCGCCTTGAGCGTGCGACCCACCGTGCACACCGAGTCGATCGCGCGCTCGACGACCACCAGCAGCCGCTCCGCAGCGGCCGGATCGAGTTCGGACAGGTCGACGTCGAGCACCTCGCGCAGGCGCGGGTACACCTCGTTCTCGCGATCGGCGTCGCCCGAGACGCGGATCGTCGCGTCGTAATCGTCACCGAGGCGACGTGCCAGCGGACGATCCGACGACATGCCGGTGCACGCGGCAAGCGCGATCTTCAGCAGCTCACCCGGCGTGAACACACCGTCGACGTCCTGCGAGCCGATCAAAACCTCCGCGCCACGCGAACTCTTGCCGGTGTAGCGACGCGTCCCGGTCCGCTGCACCCACAACTCGGTGTGTGCCGAGCCGGCATCCGACCCCTGCGGCGCCGCTGTGGTCGCGGACGAATTCTCGCTGGTCATCTGCGCGATGACTCCCTTCGCAATCGACGACGGCGCACCCGAGGCGCCGCTCGCAATAGTAGAACTGCCTGCGATGCGTTCTTATGCCGCGATATCGCCCCTCATCCGCGACCGGCTACTGCCGAGGTCTGGGCTGGCACTTCGGGCAGAAGAACGAACCCCGGTTCATGAACTCCTCACGCCGCATCAGCGTCCCGCATCGTCGGCACGGCTGGCCCGCCCGACCGTAGGCGTTCAACGAACGCTCGAAATACCCCGACTGTCCGTTGACGTTCACGTACAGCGCGTCGAACGACGTGCCGCCCGCCGCCAACGCGTCGCTCATCACCGCCGTCGCGGCGTCGAGTAACTCGGCGAGCTTGCGTCGCGAGATGCCGTCGGTGACGCGCGCGCCGTTCAGCCGCGCTCGCCAGAGCGCCTCGTCGGCGTAGATGTTTCCGACGCCGGAGATCAGCGACTGGTCGAGCAGTGCGCGCTTGACCTCTGTGTGCTTTCCACGCATTCGACGCACCACCTCGTCCCTGTCGAACCCGGAGTCGAAGGGGTCGGGCGCGATATGGGCAATCGAGCGCGGCAGCGACGCCGGGTCGCCGGGCAGTTCGGTGTCGGCGTCGTCGGATTCGGCGTCGACATAGTCGTCGAGGTGCCACCCACCGAAGGTCCGCTGGTCGACGAACCTCAACTCGTTGCCGTCGTCGAGCGTCGCGCGTACCCGCAAATGTGTGTGGTCGGGTGCTCCGACACGGGCGACCAGCATCTGCCCGCTCATACCGAGGTGGACGACGAGTGCGAACCGGTCGATTCCGTCGGGGGCTTCGACGTCGAGCCACAGGTACTTTCCGCGTCGACGCGCAGCGAGAATCGTTGCGCCCCTGAGTCTTCCGACCAGATCGGGTGCATCGCCGACGTGCCTGCGGACAGCGCGCGGGTGTAGGACCTCTACGTCGGTGATCGTGCGCCCGACAACATGCTTCTCGAGACCGGCACGGACGGTCTCGACTTCGGGAAGTTCAGGCATCGCTCACGGCGTCACGCTCGGTGAGCGCCTGCCATGCCAGCGATGCGGCCTTCTGCTCGGCTTCCTTCTTGGTGCGTCCCACACCTTCGCCGAGTTCTTCTCCTGCGATCACCGCACGCGCGGTGAACTCCTTGCTGTGATCGGGGCCGGTCGAGCTGATCTGGTACTGCGGGGGTCCGTAGCCGCGCTCGGCGGCCAGCTCCTGCAGCGAGGTCTTCCAGTCGAGTCCCGCGCCGAGTTGGCCTGCGCGGTCGAGGATCTCGTCGAAGAGGTCGAGGATGATGCGCTGCGAGGTCTCCAGACCGTGGTCGAGATACATTGCGCCGAAAAGCGATTCGAGTCCGTCGGCCAGAATTGAATCCTTGTCGCGGCCGCCGGTCATCTCTTCGCCGCGTCCGAGGAAGAGGTGACGACCGAGGCCGCCCTCGCCGAGTCCACGTGCGACGTCGGCCAGCGCGTGCATGTTCACGACGCTCGCCCTGATCTTGGCCAGCTCGCCCTCGGGACGATCGGGGTATCGCAGGTAGAGCCGCTCGGTGATCACCACACCGAGCACCGAATCGCCGAGGAATTCCAGCCGCTCGTTGGTCGGCAGCCCGCCGTTCTCGTAGGCATACGAGCGGTGCGTCAGGGCGAGTGTGAGCAGTTCATCCGCGATCGGCGTGCCGAGCGCGTCCAGCAACGATGCGACACCAGCGGAGTCGGCACCCAGGGAGCCGACGGCATCGTTGCTGCCTCCGTGAGGTGCAGGCGACGCCGCGTCGTCGACACCGGTCACGCCGAGCCCCGTTCGCCGCTGTCGGAGTCCTGCGACCCCTTCTGCTCCAGCGAACCGAACTTGTCAGCGAGCTTGGCCCAGCGGGGATCGATGATCTCGTGGGAGTGGCCGGGTTCCGCGACGGCGAGCCGGACACCGCATTCACTGCACAGGCCTGCGCAGTCCTCACTACACAACGGTGACATCGGGAGTTCGAGCGCAACGGCGTCGATGACGGCCTGCTCGAGGTCGATCCTGTCGTCGACGATCCGATGGATGTCCTCGGAGTCGGTCGTCTGCTCGGTCTCACTGTCGGGGTAGGCGTACAGCTCGGTCAGGAACACCGTCACCGTGCCGTCGACCGGTTCCAGACAACGCACACATTGGCCCTCGGTCTCGCCGGAGACGGTGCCCGTGACCAACACGCCCTCGGACACCGATTCCAGCCGCAAGTCGAGGTCGACGTCGGAATGCGCGGGTATCGCGATCATCTCCACGCCGATCCGATTGGGAGCGACGACCGTGCGATGGATCTCCTCCATCGTCCCCGGACGTCTGCCCAACGATCGGATGTCGAGGACGAAGGGATCGCGCTGCGCTTGCGCACCTTGAGTCACTGCATTCTCGGCCACATGTGCACCATACGCCCGACCAGGTCATTCATCGAACGACCCGGCGCGCCGCTCAGACCGCGAGCGGCGAGCTGTGGTCGTGCAGATCCGCCGAACCCGATCGCGCCTGCTCAGCACTCGTCCGACGAGCACCTGCGTCGTCGACGCTGCGCGGGTATTCGACGTAGTCGTGCATGCCCGCGCCGGTACGCAACTGGTGGCGTCCACGGTTGACCGAGCGCAGGGTCCCGGTGAGGATCTCCTCGAACTCGGCGAGCTTCTCATCGACGTACACATCGCAGTCGCCACGGAGGCGATCGGCCTCGGCGTGCGCGGCGTCGATGATCCGCTCGGCCTCCGACTTCGCCGCCGCGACGACCTCGGTCTCCGAGACCAGTCGCTGCTGCTCGGCGATGCCGTCGGCGACGGACTTGTCGTAGGTGTTGTTGGCCGAGTCGATGGTCCGCTGCGCCTCGGCACGCGCACGCCCGGTGACGGCGTCGAACTCGCGTGCCGCGCTCGTCGACAGCCGGTGGGCTTCCGCGCTGGCCTCGTCGACCAGGTTCTTGCCGTGCGCGCTGGCCTCGTCGACCATCCGGTCGGCCTGCGCCTTGGCGTCGGCGAGGAGGCGGTCGGCCTCGGCACGAGCGTGCGCGAGCATGGCGTCGGACTCCGACTCCGCGGTGGTCACGACCTTGTCGGCGTGATCGGCGGCGTCGCCGAGCATGTTCTCGCGCTGGTCGAGCACGTCCTGAGCGTCGTCGAGCTCGCCCGGAATCGAGTCCTTGATGTCGTCGAGCAGCTCGAGGACATCACCACGCGGCACGACACAGCCGGCCGTCATGGGAACACTTCGTGCCTCTTCGACGATGGCCACGAGTTCGTCGAGAGCTTCAAATACCCGGTACACAGCTACCCCAATCCGGCTCATGCCATTACTTGTCAGTGAGACCTGTGTCGTGGTGACGCGGGTCCGCCTGAGACTGATGCGACTATTGTGCCGAATGTGATCGCTGGGATTATGGAGCCGGATGATATGGGCGTGTCGCCTGTGACGATTGTGACGCTGCGTCAGTAGCGAACGTCAGACGGTCCGCTCCCCCGCAAGGACCGCCTCGAGGCGACGGTGGATGTGCGGCGCGAGGTACGGCGACGCGTCGCCACCGAGCTTCGCCACCTCTTTGACCAGCGAACTCGAGACGTGAGCGAAGCGCGGATCGGTGATCATGAAGACCGTCTCGACGTCGGCGAGCTCGCGATTCATCTGTGCCATCGGCAGCTCGTAGTCGAAGTCGACGCCCGAGCGCAGCCCCTTCACCAGGACTCCGATGTTCTTCTCGGTCAGATAGTCGACGAGCAGACCGGTCCATCGGTCGACACGGACGTTGGGCAGATCGGCACAGTCCTCTTCGATCAACGCGATGCGCTCGTCGATGCTGAACAGTCCGTGTTTGTTGGGATTGACCACCACGAGAACCACGATCTCGTCGAAGGCCGACGCCGCGCGTGCGACGATGTAACGATGTCCCCTGGTGAACGGGTCGAACGAACCTGGAATCACTGCGCTGCTCATGGCGTAAACCTACCGATCTCCACGCGCGTCTCTCCGTAGACCTTCTCCACGATGAGGTCGAACTCCTCGGGCCACGTCGGCGGCGACGATCGCGCATCGCGTTCGACGACGACGAGCGCGTCGTCCGCGAGCCAGCCGTCGGAGCTCAAGCGCTCGAGATCGGCCTCGACGTCTGCCGTGTCCAGCGCATACGGAGGGTCGGAGAACACCAGGTCGAACGGCTTGCCTGCTCTCGATGCGGCAAGATACGACCCGACCGAGGAGGTCACCACGTCGGAGCGACCGGACAGATCGAGCGAGCGCAGGTTCGCGGCGATGACCGAGGTGGCCCGCTTTCGACTGTCCACCAGGACGGCCGACGCCGCACCGCGCGAAAGGGCCTCGATCGCAAGCGCCCCCGAGCCCGCATAGAGGTCGAGGACGCGCGCGTCGTCGAAGTCGATGCGCGCGGCGAGCGCACTGAACTGCGCCTCGCGCACCCTGTCGGAGGTCGGGCGGGTGCCGTCGTCGGGCACGGTCAGCCGTCGCCCACCGAGAGCGCCTGCGATGATCCTCGTCATTGTTCGTATTCTGCTCGCGATACCCGCCCGACGAGAACGCCGGGTCTCAGCCGTCCGACACCGACAAATCACACAAACGTGACCCCTATCACAATCGGGTGTTGAACAGCGCCGACGCCGGGGTTTCGGTGTCCGATTCCGGCAGCAGCATGACTTCGCCGACACACATTGTTAACGTCAGGAACGTTATGAGCCCCTCCTCAACGAGAACGGCCCCATCAACTGTCCTGACGATCGACTATCGGACGCCGACGGTGTCCGACGGAACCAGACTCTGGGAAATTGCCTCGGATTCACAGGTTCTCGACGTCAACTCGAGCTACGCCTATGTGCTGTGGTGCCACGACTACGCCGACACCTCGATCGTCGCCGAAGTCGACGGCCGCGCAGTAGGTTTCGTCACCGGCTATCGACGCCCGGCTGACCCGTCGACCCTCATGGTCTGGCAGGTCGCCGTCGACGACGATTTCCGCGGCCACGGAATCGCAGCAAAGATGCTGCACCAGTTGTTCGATCGTGTCCGGCGCAGTTCGGTGGTGGCCATGCACACCACCATCAGTCCCGACAACGTTGCGTCCCAACGTCTTTTCGCGTCGGTCGCACGAGATCGCGGCTTGGACTTCGTTCGACGCGACCTGTTCGCCGTCGACGATTTCCCGGATGCGCACCAGCCGGAGGATCTCTACATGCTCGAGCCGAAGGTCGGCGAGCCCTAGTACTTCTTGCGCGGGGTTCTTTCACCGGTCGGAGTGTTTCCCGCCGGCACGTTCTCGCTGGTAGCAGGCAGCGCCGGCTTTGCGACGAACAGTCTTCGGCGAGGAGATCCGCGACGGAGAGCCGTTGCGCCCGAACACAACCCGCACGCGTCGAACAGTGGCGCGCCGCGAAGTGAACGCGTACATACGCGTCCCCACAGCACTTCTCGAGGGCTTCGCTCCGAAGTGACTGTGGCACAGAGTTTTCCCACATTGGAGGATGCACGATGCAACTTCTCGACACTACTATCGACGACTCGGTCTTCACCCAGAACGAGTCCGAGGTCCGCAGCTACTGCCGCAACTGGCCGACCGTGTTCGGTCGCGCACGTGGCTCGTGGATCACCGACACCGAAGGCCGCGAATACCTCGACTTCTTCGCGGGCGCAGGCGCCTTGAACTACGGTCACAACCATCCGGTCCTGAAAGAGGCTCTCCTCGAGTACATCTCGGCGGACGGCATCACCCACGGGCTCGACATGGCGACCGTCGCCAAGGAGCAGTTCCTGGAGACGTTCCACGACAAGATCCTGGCGCCCCGTGACCTCGACTACAAGGTCCAGTTCCCCGGACCGACCGGCACCAACGCCGTCGAGTCGGCACTTAAGCTGGCTCGCAAGGTCACCGGCCGCGAGTCGATCGTCAGCTTCACCAATGCTTTTCACGGCATGACGCTGGGATCGCTCTCGGTGACCGGCAACTCCATGAAGCGCGCGGGCGCGGGCATCCCGCTGGTGCACGCCACGCCGATGCCGTTCGACAACTACCTCAACGGCACCGTCGAGGACTTCAGTTGGTTCGAGCGTGTGCTCGAGGACTCCGGCAGTGGCTTGAACACCCCGGCCGCCGTCATCGTCGAGACGGTCCAGGGTGAGGGCGGCGTCAACGTCGCGCGCGCCGAGTGGCTGCGTGGGCTCGCCGAGTTGTGCAAGCGCCGCGACATCCTGCTCATCGTCGACGACGTCCAGATGGGCTGCGGGCGTACGGGTGAGTTCTTCTCGTTTGAGGAGGCAGGTATCAAGCCCGACATCGTCACCATGTCGAAGTCGATCAGCGGTTACGGCCTGCCGATGGCGCTCGTGCTGATTCGTCGGGACCTCGACGTCTGGGCGCCCGGTGAGCACAACGGCACGTTCCGCGGCAACAACCCCGCGTTCATCACGGCCACCAAGGCCATCAACGAGTTCTGGTCCGACGACCAGCTCACTCGCGACGTCCACCGCAAGGGACGCCAGATCGACGAAGTCTTCTCGACGCTGTCGGAACGCCACGAAGGCTTGTCGACGCGAGGACGCGGCATGGTGCGCGGCCTCGTCTTCGAGGAGCCGACGCTCGCGGCCAAGGCATGTGCGCGGGCCTTCGGGTCCGGACTGCTCGCCGAGACGTCGGGACCGTCGGATGAGGTTGTGAAACTTCTTCCGCCACTTACCATTTCCACTGAAGAACTTGACCGCGGACTCGGCATTCTCGTCGATTCCGTGGAGGAGGTGATCGCATGATCGTACGTACCACCAACGAAATCACCGGCACCGAGCGTGAGGTCGCCGACCCCAAGGGCAACTGGGTGTCCAAGCGCATCGTCCTCGGCGGCGACGGCGTCGGGTTCTCGTTCCACGAGACCACCATCAACGCCGGCAGCGTCAACGAGTTCCACTACGCCAACCACATCGAAGCGGTGTGGCTGGTGGAGGGCGAGGGAACCCTGCTCGATCGCGAGACCGGGCAGACCTATCCCCTGGCCGCCGGGTCGATGTACCTGCTCAACGGACACGAGCGCCACACAGTGACCGCCGAGACGCAGATGCGCATGCTCTGCGTGTTCAACCCTCCAGTGGTCGGCACCGAGGTGCATGACGAGAACGGCATCTACCCGCTCGTCACCGTCCCGGAGCAACCGAACGGCAAGCACGCGAACGCCTGATCGCGCGAGCAACACTTTGCCTGCGGGCCCCGCACTCCCCCACCGGGAGGCCGGGGCCCGCAGGCGTCTGTGCCGTCCGGCCTGTGCCTTCCGGAGCCTCGTCTGGCACCGCCGGTCGGCGAAACGGCGCTAGCCTGGATGTATGCGCACTCGGTTACAGATCGGCTGGACGCCGGCCGAACCGACACCTCTCGACGACGACCTCGACGCCCGCGTCGACCAGATGCGCCGACTGCTCGACGGCCGACGCGTCGTCGCGCTGACCGGCGCGGGGATCTCCACGGACTCGGGCATCCCCGATTACCGCAGCCCGGGCGCGCCGGTCCGGACGCCGATGACGCTGGAGATGTTCCTGTCGTCACCCGACTTCCGACGCCACTATTGGGCGCGCAACCATCTGGGCTGGCGCCATATGGACGCCGCGCGGCCCAACGCGTCGCATCGCGCGCTCACCGACCTCCAACGTCGCGGCACACTGACGACGGTCATCACGCAGAACGTCGACATGCTGCACACCAAGGCGGGTACACGCGGGGTGATCGAACTGCACGGCTGCTATGGGCGTGTGCGCTGCCTCGACTGCGGCGAGACCATCTCTCGTCGACGCCTCGCCGACACCCTTGAATCGCTCAATCCGGGATTCGTCGATCGCGTCTCCGGCCGCGGCGCGATCGAGGTGGCACCGGACGCCGACGTGACACTCGACGACACGAGCG
This sequence comes from Gordonia sp. 852002-50816_SCH5313054-c, assembly GCF_001665925.1. NCBI lineage: Bacteria > Bacillati > Actinomycetota > Actinomycetes > Mycobacteriales > Gordoniaceae > Gordonia > Gordonia sp. 852002-50816_SCH5313054-c. Next base: position 111,863 of record NZ_LZTE01000034.1, on the reverse strand, counting down.
ATTTCGTCGTTGCCGACTGCTCGACGTGCGGTGGAACCCTCAAGCCGGACATCGTCTATTTCGGCGAGAATGCGTCGAAAACCTCCGTGCAACAAGCATTTTCGGCGGTCGACGATGCCGACGCGATGATCGTCATCGGCTCGTCGCTCACCGTGATGTCGGGGTTACGATTCGCCCGGCACGCACACCGCACCGGTAAACCTCTCGTGGTGATCAACCGCGGCGTCACGCGCGCCGACGACATCGCCGACCTCAAGATCGATCACTACTGCGCCGAGGTGCTGGCCGAACTCACCCCGCTGGCGGCCTGATGGCCGGATAGACCCGACTGCCTGATCAGCTCAGACGGCAACCAGGTCGTCGGCGTGAATCACGGGGCGGTGCAGCTCATTCGGTAGTTCCGACGTCGACCGGCCGACCATCCGGGCGACGTCGTCGGAGTCATAGCTGCTGACGCCGCGTGCGCGCACAGTGCCTGCGGTGTCGACCAATTCGACGACATCGCCGTCGTAGAAGCGCCCGCGCACCCCGACGACCCCCGCACCGAGCAGCGAACGTCGCTTGCGTGCGACAGCCGCGACGGCGCCGTCGTCGAGCACGATCTGTCCGCGCGCGTCCGCGGCGTGCCTGACCCAGAAACGCCTGGCGGACAAGCGTTCCGGCCTCGCCGCGAACACTGTGCCGACCGATCCGTCGCCGAGCGCGCGGTCGGCGTCAGCGGCGGCGGCCAGCAGGACCGGAACGCCCGCGTCGGCCGACAGCCGCGCCGCGGCCAGCTTCGACGCCATGCCGCCGGTGCCCAGCGTGCCACCGGAGCCTGCGATCACACCGTCGAGATCCTCGGGTCCGTTGACCTCGTCGATGAAGCGCGCACGCTCACCGTTGGGTCCGACCTTGCGCGGATCGCCGTCGTAGAGTCCGTCGACGTCGGAGAGCAACATGAGGGCATCGGCGCCTGCGAGGTGCGCTACGAGCGCGGCCAGACGGTCGTTGTCTCCGAAGCGAATCTCGTTGGTGGCCACCGTGTCGTTCTCGTTGACGACGGCGACGGCGTGCAGCGTGCGCAGGCGGTTGAGCGTCCGCTGCGCGTTTGCATGATGGGCGCGGTTGGAGATGTCGTCGGCAGTCAGCAGCACCTGACCGACCGTCCGGCCGTAGCGGTGAAACGACGTGCCCCACGCGTGCGCCAACGCCAACTGGCCGACGCTTGCCGCGGCCTGTTTGGTGGCGAGGTCGGTCGGTCGCTTCTTCAAGCCGAGGGGCGCAATGCCCGCGCCGATGGCGCCCGACGACACCACGATGACGTCCGAGCCCGCTCGCATCCGCGCTTCGAGCGCATCGGTGAGTTTGTCGAGCCGGTCACGGTCGAGACCGCTGTCGAGGTCGGTGATCGCTGACGATCCGATCTTCACGACGATGCTGCGAGCCGCAGCGATCGATTCGCGGACGTCACTCACCGTCGGTCTCATCTTGCAGCCCACGACGCAGACGTCGCGCTTCCTTACGCTCGGCAGCGCCGACACGCTCCGACCGATCAAGCCGAATGTCGGTGCCGCGCCCCGTGATCGGCACATCGTCGCCCATCGGGGTCGTCGGCTCCCAATCGAAGCTGACGTCGCCGATGGTGACCGGCGCGCCCGGCTCCGCACCGAGACGGACCAGTTCGTCCTCGACGCCGAGACGGTTGAGACGGTCGGCGAGGTAGCCGACTGCCTCGTCGTTGTCGAACTGTGTCTGCGCGATCCACCGCTCCGGCCGCGTACCCCGCACGATGAAACCACCGGGCGTCGCGGGATCGGCGACGACTGTGAAACCACTGTCGTCGATGGCCTTCGGACGGATCACGGCGCGGCGTGCGACGGGCTTCGGATGCGCCTCGCGGTACTCGTCGACCATCGCGGCGAGCGCGTCGGTCAGTTCCTTGAGCCCCTGATGCGCGACCGCGGAGATCCGGAATACGGGCCAACCGCGTTCTGCGAGTTCGGGTTCGACGAGGTCGGCCAGTTCGTTGGCCTCGGGCACGTCGGTCTTGTTCAGGATCACCACGCGCGGGCGCTCGGCGAGGTCGCCGAGGCCGTGATCGGTGTGCAGCGCAGGTTCGTACGCCGCGAGCTCGGCTTCGAGCGCGTCGATATCGGAGATCGGATCACGGCCCGGTTCCAGCGTGGCGAGGTCGACGACGTGCGCGAGCACCGCGCAGCGTTCGAGATGCCGTAGGAATTCCAGCCCGAGCCCTCGGCCACTCGATGCGCCGGGAATCAGCCCCGGGACGTCGGCGATGGTGAACACACCGCCGGCGGTCTGCACGACGCCGAGGTTGGGCTGCAGTGTGGTGAACGGGTAGTCGGCGATCTTCGGCTTGGCCGCCGAGAGCACCGACACCAGCGACGACTTGCCCGCCGACGGGAAACCAACGAGTCCGACGTCGGCGACGGACTTCAGTTCGAGAACGAGATCGCGGTGCTGCCCCTCCTCACCGAGGAGCGCGAAGCCCGGCGCCTTACGCGCCTTGGATGCCAGCGCCGCGTTGCCGAGTCCGCCTCGTCCGCCCGAAGCGGCGTCGAACGTCGTCCCCTCCCCGACCAGGTCGGCAAGGATCGTCCCGTTTTCGTCGAGCACGACGGTGCCGTCCGGCACGTGGAGGATCAGATCATCGCCATTGGCGCCGCTACGGTGATCGCCCATGCCGGGAGTCCCGTTACCCGCCTTGGCGTGCGGCCGGAAGTGGAAATCGAGCAGCGTGTGCACCTGCGGGTCGACGACGAGCGTCACGGAGCCGCCGTTGCCCCCGTTGCCACCGTCTGGGCCGCCGAGCGGCTTGAACTTCTCCCGATGCACCGACGAACAGCCGTGGCCACCATTGCCCGCAGCGACGTGAATCGTCACCCGGTCGACGAACCGCGACATGACGTCCTTTCTCGTTCGTGGGCCGAAAGCGCGGGTCGCGCTGTCGGGCCGTCGAACCTGATCTTCTCGTTGTAGAAATACAACAGGGCGGGCCGGGTGCATATGCCACTGGCCCGCCCTGTCGTTGAGAGCTGTGCTCGAAAACCGCTAGGTCAGGCCTGTGCGGTCTCCGGAACGATGTTCACGGTTTTGCGGCCGCGCTTGGTGCCGAACTGCACCGCGCCCGACTCGAGAGCGAACAGGGTGTCGTCGCCACCGCGACCGACGTTGACGCCCGGGTGGAACTTGGTGCCGCGCTGGCGGATCAGGATCTCGCCTGCGCTGACCTGCTGGCCACCGAAGCGCTTCACGCCGAGGCGCTGCGCGTTGGAATCGCGACCGTTGCGCGAACTGGACGCGCCCTTCTTGTGTGCCATTTTCTCGTCCTCCTGGCTACCTGAGTGTGTTGCAGTTGGGGATCAGGGGCTTGGCCCCGGAAATTACTTGATACCGGTGACCTTGAGGACCGTCAGCTTCTGACGGTGACCCTGGCGCTTGTGGTAGCCGGTCTTGTTCTTGAACTTGTGGATGCGGATCTTGGGGCCCTTGACGTGCTCGACCACCTCGCCGGTGACCGAGATCTTGGCGAGCTTGTCCGCATCGGTGGTCAGGGTCGAGCCGTCGACGACAAGCGCCACGGGCAGGCTCACGCTGCTGCCGGGCTCGCTGTCGATCTTCTCGACCTTCACAATGTCGCCCTCAGCGACCTTGTACTGCTTACCGCCGGTCTTGACGATCGCGTACGTTGCCATCGAAGCTGTCCTCTTACTCATCATCGGGCTCGCTGCGCGTACGTCGCGCACGAGCGTTGTGGGTGTGTGCGTCCCGGTGCGGGCCGCACGGCATCGGGCATTGCTGCCCGGGATGCTCACGGATCACACCAGAGGGCCTGTCCGCGGGTCTCGTCAGCAGTGCTCATCGCATGACCGGCACAGCTCGAACCCTCCGCGGAAGGCGACCAATCAAGATTACGGGACCGGTCGCCGCTGGGTCAAACTCGCCATATCATGCCGGGCCTGCCGACGTGGTGGTCAGTCCTCCACAGGCGGTCCAGCGGGACGTCCGGCCGTGCGCCTACGTGGTCGACGTCGCACCGCAACGGTGGTCGGCGACGACGAGACCGGGCCGAACGTGGTCAACGGCGCACTCGTGGGCGCATCGTCTGCGAGCACCACCGGCTCGGCCGCTCCGGTCGGCGACGCCGCCCGACGAACCGCACGGCGTCGACGCTTCGGCGCCTCTGCCCCGTTGGTCGACTGTGCGTCCTGTCCTGCCGGCTGTGCACTCTCTCCGGTCGACTGTGCGTCCTGTCCGGTCGTCTGTGCGTCCTGTCCGGTCGACTGGGCGTCCTGACCCGCCGACTGTGCGTCCTGACCCGTCGACTGTGCGTCTGCCGAGCCATTCGACGACGACTCGTCATCGACAACGACTGCCTCGACGTCGATGACCTCGCCGTCCTCGTCGTGCGTGTGGGCCGCCATCGCGCGGAACATCGGGTGCTCCGCCGGGTTGTGAGCGGGCTTCTGCTCGGCCGGTTCCGCCTTCTTCTTGTTGCGTCGCGAGCGCTTCGAGCCGGTGTTCTCCGACTTTGCGCCGTCGTCGGACGTCACCTCGACAGGACTCGAATGCACGATGATCCCGCGGCCGCCGCACGTCGTGCAGGTCGTCGAGAAAGCTTCGAGCAGGCCGGTACCGAGGCGCTTACGTGTCATCTGCACGAGGCCGAGCGATGTCACCTCGGACACCTGGTGGCGCGTGCGATCACGCGACAACGCCTCCGTGAGTCGACGCAGCACCAGGTCGCGGTTGGATTCGAGCACCATGTCGATGAAGTCGACGATGATCATGCCGCCGATATCGCGCAGACGCATCTGCCGCACGATCTCTTCGGCTGCCTCGAGGTTGTTGCGGGTCACCGTCTCCTCGAGGTTGCCCCCGGAGCCGGTGAACTTGCCCGTATTGACGTCGACGACGGTCATCGCCTCGGTGTGCTCGATGATCAGCGTGCCGCCAGACGGCAGCCACACCTTGCGGTCGAGCGCCTTGGCGAGTTGCTCGTCGATACGGTGCACGACGAAGGAGTCGGGCGCGTCGGCGCGCGGACGCTCGAAGCGCTCCACCCGATCCATGAGGTCGGGCGCAACCGAACTGACGTATCCCTCGACGAGATTCCACGCCTTGTCGCCTTCGACGACGAGCTTCTTGAAGTCCTCGTTGAACAGGTCGCGGACCACGCGGACCAGCAGGTCCGGCTCCTCGTAGAGCGCGCGCGGCGACACAGACCCCTTGTTGGCCTTGCCGAACGCCTCGTCGATCGACTTCCACTGCTTCTCGAGTCGCTCGATGTCGGCGGCGAGGTCGTCGGCGCTCACACCCTCCGACGCGGTACGGATGATGACACCCGCATCGTCGGGGACCAGCTTGGCGAGGATCTGCTTGAGCCGCTTGCGCTCGACGTCGGGAAGCTTGCGGCTGATACCGGTCGACGTTCCACCCGGCACGTAGACCAGGTAGCGACCGGCCAGCGAGATCTGCGTGGTCAGTCGAGCGCCCTTGTGCCCGACCGGGTCCTTGCTGACCTGCACGAGCACCGGATCGCCGGGCTTAAGGGCCTGTTCGATCTTGCGTGACCCGCCGTCGAGTCCGGCAGCGTCCCAGTTGACCTCACCCGCGTAGAGCACGCCGTTGCGACCGCGACCGATGTCGACGAACGCGGCTTCCATGCCGGGCAGCACGTTCTGCACGCGCCCGATGTAGATGTTCCCGACCATCGACGACGACGTCTCCGTGGTGACGAAGTGCTCGACGAGCACACCGTCTTCGAGCACGGCGACCTGCGTGTAGTCCTCGACGGGAGTGACGTGATCATGCTCGTCGGACTGCGAGAGTCGAACGTTGGCGCTGCGCTCACGCACGACCATCACGCGGTCGACTGCCTCGCGACGCGCGAGGAACTCCGACTCGCTCAGAATCGGTGGTCGACGACGCCCCGCGTCCCGACCGTCGCGACGTCGCTGGCGCTTGGCCTCGAGGCGCGTCGACCCCGAAATCCCCTGCACCTCGTCGCGGGCACGCTTGCTGCGCGGCTCCCGCTCGTGGACGACGGTGTTCGGCGGATCGTCGGGCGACGATGAGTCGTCGGATTCTGCTCCACCCTTACGGCGACGACGGCGCCTGCGGCGCTTGGTCGACGATCCGTCTCCGGATTCGGCATCATCCGAGTCGTCGGCGTTGCCGTCGGCCTGATTGTCGCCCTTGTCGGCGGAATCGTCCGCGGCGTTGGAATCGTCTGCCGAGCCCTGGCCCTGCCCGCGCCCGTCAGCCTGACTCTCGCCCTCACCGCTGTTGCCGGCTGCGTTCTTGCCCTCTGCTGGCTTGCCCTTGCCGGACTTCTTCCGCTTCTTGCCCGCGGGTCGATCGTTGTCCGACTGAGAATCGGGATGATCGGAGTCGGAGTGATCGGAGTCGGAAAGATCGGCATCGGACCGATCAGAATCAGACTGGTCGGAATCGTCCGACGAGTCGGTGTCCTCGTTCTGGTCACGCTCGTTCTGGTCGCCGCGACCGCGGCCACGACCACGTCTGCCACGACGACGTCGACGATTGCGGCCGCCGTCATCGCCGGAGCTGTCGTTGTCGGCGCCTTCGTTGTCGGCGCCTTCGTTATCGGTCGGGTCTGCGGAGTCCTCGGCACTCTCGTCGGCCGCGTTCGGCGTCGAACGACCAGACGTCGAAGGCTCGGACGTGGGTCGACCGCTGTTGGCGCGACGCTGCGAGTCATCCGACGAAGAGTCGGCCGTGGCGTCCTCGCCGCTCTTGCGGTGACGACCGCTGGGCGCGTCAGACGCGGCGGCCGGCTGCGGGGGAAGGAAGAGCGGGCTGGCGGCAATCTCCTCGGCAGGCGCCGCGACCTGCGGCTTCTCGGTCTCGATCGCGGAGAAGAGCGAATGCGTGTGCGACGCATGCGACTCTGCGCTCTGCTCGACGTCGGCGACCTCTGCGGGGGCGGACGGCTGCGACGCCGCCACTCCTGGCAACTCGGCTCCTGGCACCTCAGCTTCGGGTGCGTCGGATGCTGGTGCATCGGGTGCTGGTGCAGCGTCGACGGCCTCGGTCACGCCCGCAGGTTCACCCTGGTCAGACACTTCGGCAGGCTCTGTCGGTTGAGTTGCCTTGGCCTGCTCCTCGGTGGCGGGCGCCGCCTCGTCGACGGGTACGGCGGTGTCGTCGACCTCGACGTCGTTGCGTACACGGTCGGCGACGGCCTGAGCCATGCTGCGCTCGACGCTCGATTGAGCACTTCGGCTGGGCCAGCCCAGTTCCGCGAGGTGCGCGAGCACCTGCCTACTCGTGAGGCCGAGCGTGCGCGCCAGCGCGTGCACCCGAAGCTTGCTGGGAAAATCCTCCGCCGAGCCTGACGCAGCGTTCGCGTCGATCGGCGACCCGTTGTCGGTCACTGATGTCTCCTTGAACCCCCGGGCGCGACAATGTCGGCGGCCACGCGGGGGTCTCTCGTGTGTCCCGGTCCTGTGCGGACCGGTGTTATATGGTCTCCGCGCTCCTGGTGTTCCGTTGTCCGGAGTCCGCAGGTTGCGCTCTTGCTGGGTGATGAGGTCCGTCATGCCTTCCACGCCACGCGTGGCGGTCTGAACCGCCCCGTCGGGTCTGTTCCCGACGTCGATGGGGAAAGCGATCTGCCGAACGTGTGCTGTGCGGATCGCTGCCACTGGCAACAATCTCCACTGCGGTGTCCGACGCCGAACGCCATCGTCGTCATCACGAGCAGAGTGTGTTCGCGATAACCAAGCAAGTATCCCACACGGTGCGACGTATCCCGCAAACTATGCGATAAAGCGCGCGTCAGCGGCTTGACAACCGCCGACGCGCGCTGGAATACGCGGGGTCTTTCTCAGTCGGTCAGCGCGGGAAACCAGAGCGCGATCTCACGCTCGGCCGATTCCGGCGAGTCCGATCCGTGGACCAGGTTGTACTGAGTGCTCAGCGCGTAGTCGCCGCGAATCGTACCTGGCACGGCCTTCTCCACGGGGTCGGTTCCGCCCGCGATCTGGCGGAATGCGGCGACAGCTCGCGGCCCCTCCAGCACGGCGGCGACCAGCGGACCCGACGTGATGAACTCGACCAACGACGGGTAGAAGGGCTTGCCCTCATGCTCCGCGTAGTGCTTGGCCGCGAGGTCGTCGCTGACGTTTTTGAGCTCGAGTGCCGCGAAGGTCAGGCCTTTGCGCTCGATGCGGGCGAGGATGTCGCCGACGAGCGAACGCGAAACGCCGTCGGGCTTGATGAGTACCAGAGTCCGTTCAGTCACGAGCACACTGTAGCGACCCGACGCCCACACTCCACTCCGACCTCGTAATTCGAATCCCACCATATTCAATTCCGATGGGGCACTACTTGTCGGTCAGGGGCAGTATTTGGGCTCGATCGGGAAGAAGCCGTAGTCAAAGAGATTGCCCGCGCTGGTGTGCGAGTTGATGATCACCTGGACGCATCCGCCCGGCGAGGCGAGTGCGGCGGTCACCGCCCTGTCGAACTGGCCTGCGAAGGCAAGGTTCGCTGGCCGATAGGAATCCGGCACCGGCAGTGCTGCGACGGCCTGCGGCAGGTTCATCGAGTCCATGCGCTTGGTGAGGTCATGCGTCGCGATGTAGCCGAACGCCTCACCGGGAACAGGCATCGGCGGTCCCGGCGTCGGGAGCGCAAGGTCGGAGGGCGCCACCGACTGCGGTGTCGCCGATTGGGGAGCGACGGACTGGGGCGTCGTCTTTTCGGGAGCGGCCACTGCCTCCGGCGCGCTGATCACACCCAGGGGTACCAGCGCCATCGAGGCTGCTGTCGCCGCGGCGAGCCGCAAGTTTCGCGAGGTCTTCGCTGCGGTGTGGTTGATACGGGTGGTCGGTGCGCTAAAGGTCACGCGACTCCTCTCGGTGTGATGACGTGTCCGACGTCGTGCGGGACTCCTCGTCGCCAGCGGCTAGGAGGCGTCGTTGGATAACCATGGTTGTTTCAGGGAACGTCGACTGCCCCCGGCGCTTGCGCCTCGTCATTGTCCCCGGCGCTTGCGCCTCGTCATTGTCCCCGGCGCTTGCGCCTCGTCATTGTCCCCGGCGCTTGCGCCTCGTCATTGTCCCCGGCGCTTGCGCCTCGTCATTGTCCCCGGCGCTTGCGCCTCGTCATTGTCCCCGGCGCTTGCGCCTCGTCATTGTCCCCGGCGCTTGCGCCTCGTCATTGTCCCCGGCGCTTGCGCCTCGTCATTGTCACAGAGCACACGCAGAATGCAAAGATGCATACATCACATTTCTGGCTGTATCGGTACCAGCACCGGGTCGACGCTGCTCAGGCGAAGTGCACGATGCTGATCGCGCCCGCCACGAGGCAGTAGACCACGAACGGATACAGCGTCCGCGTGTGGAAGTACTTCGCAAGAAACGCGACGGCCGCGAAGGCGGCGACGAACGCACATACCGATCCGACGAGTACCTGTCCCCCGATGCCCTGACCGTCGGGTCCGAAGAGTTCGGGGATCTTGAGCACCCCGGCGGCGAGGATGACGGGCGTGGCGAGCAGGAATGCGAAGTGCGCCGCGTCCTCATGATCGAGGCCCCGCAGGAGGCCGGCCGAAATCGTCGAGCCCGAGCGCGAGATCCCCGGGAACAGCGCGAGTATCTGAGCCGACCCGATCGCCGTGCCTTCCTTCATCGACAGCGAGGTGACCGACCGGGCAGGCGCCTGCCGGGCCACGGCGTGCCGCCCGATTCGATTGCGACGCCTGCGCAAAAGCTCGGTGGTGAGAAGCACGAGACCGTTGAGGAACAGCAGGATCGCCGCCGCCAGCGGGGTCGCGAACAACACGCGCAGCGGCTTCTCTGCGATCAATCCCACGACACCGACCGGAATCGTGCCCGCGATGAGCAACCAGGCGAGGCGGGCATCACTGTCGTCGTCGACGCTTCGGTGGCGGATCGATCGGATGAATCCAGCGACAATGCGCACCCAATCGCGCCAGTAGAACAGGATCAGGGCCAGTGCGGTTGCGACGTGCAGCGCGACGACGAAGGCGAGAAATGGCGTGTGTCCCGAACTCTTCGACTCCGTGACCAGTTTCGCCCAGTCTCCACCGAGCCAGGCGGGGACGAGGATCGAATGCCCGAGGCTCGACACCGGAAACAGTTCGGTGACGCCCTGCAGAAGCCCGAGAATCGCCGCTTGCGGGTAGGTCAGGTCAGTCACGAAAAGCGCTCCCTCAGTGTCGACAAGTTCTTGTCTCCCGGGACGCCACAGTAGCGAAATCCGTTGTGCCGCGCGCTAATCGGACAATTGCGGCGGGGCGCTTCAGTTCTCGATCGGCTCCTGGCCGTAGAGCAGACCGCGGTCGATTCGACGCTGCACGTCGCCCTTGATGTAGCGGATATAGAGCCAGACGCAACCGAAGATCACGCCGATCACCGCGATCGACCAATGGAAGACACCGCCGATGATCACGAGAACCTGCAGTGCCAGGTTGATGTTGAGCGCTTGTGGTCGCTTCTGCATTCCGACTGCGAGCACCATCAACAGCGTCACCACACCGAGATACGTCCCCGACACCCAGGTCAGGCCGTTGCCCACCCGCGCAACGATCGGGAACGTCAGGATCATGACGATGACCTCGAGCACCATGGTGCCCGCCATCACGCCACGCAGGCCCTTCCACGGGTCGTTCGTCGGTGCGGTGAACTTGGGCGTGGCCGCGGATTCCGGTGTGTTGCTGCCCGATTCGCTCATGCGGGCTCCTTCCCGAACAGCGTTCGTCCGGCGCCTGCCGTCACCACCGACCCGGTGATGACCACTCCGGCGCCCGACACCGGTTCGCCGTCGGACTCCTCGGCGAGTCCGATCGCTGCTTCGACGGCGTCGGGCAGGAAGGGTTCGACGTGCACCCGCTCCTCGCCGAAGACCTCACGCGCGGTCTCGGCGAGTGTCTCGGCGTCGACGGCCCGCGGCGAGCCGTTGTTGGTGACGACCACCGCGTCGAGTACCGGCTCGAGTTCGGTGAGGAACCCCGCGGCATCCTTGTCGCCGAGCATCCCGATGACGCCGACGAGACGTCGGAAGTCGAACTCCTCGGTGAGTGCGTGCGCGAGCGCGTGTGCTCCGTGTGGGTTGTGCGCGGCGTCGACGAAGACGGTCGGCGCGCTGCGAACACGTTCGAGCCGGCCGGGACTGCTGACTGCCGCGAAGCCCGCGCGCACGGCGTCGATGTCGAGTTGGCGGCCGGGTCCCGCACCGAAGAATGCTTCGACGGCGGCCAGCGCGATCGACGCGTTCGCCGCCTGATGCTCGCCGTGCAGCGGCAGGAAGACCTCGTCGTAGACACCGCCGAGGCCCTGCAGACGCAGGAGTTGCCCACCGACGGCCGTGACGGATTCGATGACCGCGAACTCGGAGTTCTGCCGTGCGACGACAGTGTCTTGCGCGACGGCCTCGCGCAACAGCACGTCCATCACCTCCGGCTGCTGCGGTGCGATCACGGTCACCGGATCGGTCACCACCAGGTCATCCTTGGCGGGTTTGATGATCCCGGCCTTCTCCCCCGCGATCGCCGCAAGAGAATCGCCGAGGTAGTCGGCGTGATCCATCGCGATCGCGGTGATGACGGCGACCGTCGCGTCGACGACGTTCGTCGCGTCCCAGCGCCCACCCATCCCCGTCTCGACCACGGCGACGTCGACCGGCGCCTCGGCAAAGTACGCGAACGCGATGGCGGTGAGCACCTCGAACTTGCTCATGCGCGGACCGTCGGCGGCCGTCGACGAATCGTCGACCATCGTGACGTACGGCTCGATGTCGCGGTAGGTGTCGATGAAGTCGCGCGCCGAGATCGGGCGGCCGTCGACGGCGATCCGCTCGGTGACCCGCTGCAGGTGCGGACTGGTGTACCGACCGGATCGACGATGCAGCGCGACCATGAGCGAGTCGATCATCCGAGTGACCGACGTCTTGCCGTTTGTGCCGGCGATGTGGATCGCGGGATAGGCGTGCTGGGGTGACCCCAGCAGATCCATCAACGCCGCGATACGGGTCAGCGACGGCTCGATCCGCGTTTCCGGCCACCGCGTGTCGAGTTCGTTCTCCAACTCGGCGAGCTCGGCGAGATCCGACGGACTGTCGACGACGATGATCGGGGTGTCGTCGAGGTCGTCGCCGAGGAGCGAACCGAGATTCATCGGATCGGGCTCGACGTCGCCGTCCTCGTAGCCGGCGAAGTCTGCCGACGTGAAGATCGGCTCCCCGTCATCTTCCAGGTAGTCCCTGTCTGAGGATTCCCTGTCTGAGGCGTCCGTGTCTGAGGCGTCCGTGTCTGGGGAGTAGTCGTCGTCTCCCCGGCCCGGCCGGCCGTCGCGCGAACTCATGACCCGCCCAGCGATGCCAGTTTCGCCCCGAGCCGCTCGACTTCTTCGGTCGCGACCTGCTGCCGTTCCCGGATCTTGGCGACGACGTTGTCGGGAGCTTTCGCGAGGAACTGCTCGTTTCCGAGCTTGGCCGTCGTCTGTGCGAGTTCTTTCTCAGCGGCGGCGAGGTCTTTGGCCGCACGTTTGCGTTCGGCCTCGATATCGACCGTGCCGGAGGTGTCGATCCGGACGGTGACCGTCGCCGACGACAGCCGGACGTCGACCGTGGCGGTCGCGGAGAAGTCGTCGCCTGCGCCGTCGAGACGGGCGAGTGAGTCGAGGTAGGGCCGCACGTCGGACAGTCCCGCGGCATCGAGGCCGTCGATCTCGGCCGCGACCCGTTGCCCCGGTCGGAGTCCCTGGTCGCTGCGGAAGCGTCGAACCTCGGTGATCAGTCGCTGGAGGTCGTCGACTTCGGTTGCCGCAGCGGCGTCGGCCGGACGCCCCGACCGCGTCGGCCACGACGCGATCACCACGGACTCTCCACCGGTCAACGTCTTCCACAACATCTCGGTGACGAATGGCATGACCGGCGACAACGCGCGCAGCAGCGGGTCGAGGACAGCGCCGAGCACCAGGGCCGTCGACCGCGAGCGCTGCGGATCATCCTGTGCGAACTGCACTTTCGCGAGCTCGAGGTACCAGTCGCAGACCTCGTCCCACGCGAAGTGATACAGCGCCTCGCATGCCTTGGAGAACTCGTACGAGTCGAATCCGGCGTCGACCTCGGCGAGTACCTCGTCGAGGCGCCCGAGAATCCAGCGGTCGGCGACGGTCAGGTCGGCGGCGTCGGGTAGCTCGCCGTCCGCAGGCACCTGCGCACCGTTCATCAGGGCGAACTTGGTGGCGTTGTACAGCTTGGTCGCGAAGTTGCGCGACGACTGTGCGTGGTCCTCGCCGACAGAGATGTCCGATCCGGGATTCGCGCTACGGGCAAGCGTGAACCGCAGCGCGTCGGCGCCGAAACGGTCGACCCAGTCGAGGGGATCGATGCCGTTGCCGCGTGACTTCGACATCTTGCGGCCGTGCTCGTCGCGCACGAGTCCGTGCAGGAACAGGTTGTGGAACGGCACCTTCTTGTCGGCGTCGAAATCCTTGCCGACGTAGGTACCGAACATCATCATTCGGGCGACCCAGAAGAACAGGATGTCGTAGCCGGTGACGAGCACCGAGTTGGGATAGAACTTCTCGAAATCAGGGGTGTCGTCCGGCCAGCCGAGCGTCGAGAACGGCCACAATCCCGACGAGAACCACGTGTCGAGCACGTCGGTTTCCTGCACATAGCCCTCGGGCGCCTGCTCGTCCGGTCCGACGCAGACGACCTCACCGTCGGGGCCGTACCAGATCGGGATGCGGTGACCCCACCAGAGCTGGCGCGAGATGCACCAGTCGTGCATGTCGTCGACCCAGGCAAACCAGCGCGGCTCCATCGACTTCGGATGGATGACCGTCGATCCGTCACGCACGGCATCGCCCGCGGCCTTCGCCAGCGACTCGACCGCAACCCACCACTGCATCGACAGCCGTGGCTCGATCGGCTCGCCGGTCCGCTCGGAATGACCGACGCTGTGCAGGTACGGCCGGACCTCCTTCACGATGCGGCCCTGCGCGGCGAGCGCCTCACGGATCTTGACGCGCGCCTCGAAGCGGTCCATACCGTCGAATTGCGTTCCTGTATCAGCGATGCGAGCTTCTTCGTCCATGATCGTCGGCATCGGCAGATCATGTCGGGCACCGACCGCGAAGTCGTTCGGGTCGTGCGCGGGAGTGATCTTGACTGCGCCCGTACCGAATTCGGGGTCGACATAGTCGTCGGCGATGACCGGGATCTTGCGGTCGAGGAACGGATGCTCGAGTTCGGTTCCTACGAGGGCGGCATACCGTTCGTCGTCGGGATGCACAGCGATCGCCGTGTCGCCGAGCATCGTCTCCATTCGAGTCGTCGCAACGACGATGTGAGGCTCGGAGTCGTCGAGCGACCCGTAGCGGAAGCTGACGAGCTCGCCCTCGACGTCGGCGTAGCTGACCTCGATGTCGCTGACCGCGGTCTTGAGCACCGGCGACCAGTTGACGAGACGCTCGGCCTGATAGATCAGCCCGTCGTCGTACATCTTCTTGAACACGGTCTGGACTGCCCGGGACAGGCCCTCGTCCATGGTGAAGCGTTCACGGGTCCAGTCGACGCCGTCGCCGAGTCGGCGCATCTGCTCACCGATGTTGCCGCTGATCTCGGCCTTCTCCTGCCAGACCCGCTCGATGAAGGCATCGCGACCGAGATCGTCGCGGGTGAGTCCCTCGGCAGCGAGTTTGCGCTCGACCATGGTCTGCATCGCAATGGCGGCGTGGTCCATGCCGGGCAGCCACAGCGTCTCGAAGCCCTGCATGCGTGCGCGGCGGGTCAAGGCGTCCATCAGGACGTGCTCGTAGGCGTGCCCCATGTGCAGCGACCCGTTGACGTTGGGCGGCGGGATGACGATGGAGTACGCGGGCTTGTCACTGGAAGCATCCGGCGTGAAATACCCGGCATCAACCCAGCCCTGGTAGAGCTTCGACTCGTGGTCGGCGGGGTCCCAGGATTTCGGCAGTGCAGGCGTCGAGTCGGTCACCCTTCAATCTTAGGGAACGCCGTCGTCGCTCTTCACACCGTCTCCGACTGTCTACTCATGCGGCCTCGCAGGCGCGCCTCAGCCGATCGCTTCGGCGCGCGCGGCGTCGGCTGAAACCCGCACTCGGTGGACATCTTCCGGAGAGTTCACATTGGTCAGCCACAGGGGGTCCGAGACGGTGACCCGATAGGTCGCCAGGGCGTCGAGAGCCGCTGTCATTCGACGCTCCCCCGTTGCGACGAGTTGGCCGATGGCGTCGGCAGCGTCGGTGCGGTAGATAGCGGCCATGGGATGGTCGCGTTCGGCGTCGTGGGCGACGACAGCACCCGCGGAGTCGGTCACCGCCTGGCTCAGTTCGTCGATGAGGCCCGGCTCGATGAGCGGCATGTCGGTCGCCGACACGAATGCGTGCGAACGGCCGGCTTCGCGAGCGGCAGCCAGTCCGACGGCGAGGCCCGCCAACGGACCGGCGCCGGGCTGTTCGTCGGTCACCCACACCGCTTCCGGGCCGCCGGTACCGTGCAGCAACCGATAGGCCGCCGAGTCCTCCGGGGCCACGACGAACACCGGTTCGCACCGTTGCGAGATCACGCGTACGACACCCGCGAGCATGGGTTCGCCGTTCCAATCGAGTGCCGCCTTATCGCTGCCCATGCGGCGTGAACGGCCACCCGCCAATACGATTCCCGCGATCTGGTCTTCGGTGAGTGTCATCTGACCAGTCTGTACCACCCCCGGCGTCACCGTCCCCAAGACGACAAAACGCGGGCCCCGTCTTGTGTGACGGAGCCCGCGTGTCAGAGGGTTCGGTGCGGTGTCAGGCGCTCTTGTCGCGACGCTCGGCCGACGTGTCGGACCGCGGCACGATCGTCGGCAGGACGTTGTCGTTGACCGTCTCAGCGGTCACGACAACCTTCTCGACGTCGTCGCGACTCGGGATGTCGTACATGACCGGAAGCAGGACTTCTTCCATGATGGCGCGGAGCCCGCGTGCACCGGTGCCGCGATGGATTGCCTGGTCGGCGACGGCCTCCAACGCATCCTGCGTGAACTCCAGCTCGACGTCGTCCATGTCGAAGAGTTTGGTGTACTGCTTCACCAGCGCGTTCTTCGGCTCCGACAGGATCGAGACGAGAGATTCCTTGTCGAGGTTGGTCACCGACGCGATCATCGGCAGACGTCCGATGAACTCCGGGATCAGACCGAATTTGATCAGATCCTCCGGCATGACCTCGGCGAAATGATCGCTCGTGTCGACCTCGGCCCTGCTCGCAACCTCGTTGCCAAAACCGATGCCGCGCTTGCCGATTCGCTCGGAAATGATCTTCTCGAGTCCGGCGAACGCACCCGCGACGATGAACAACACGTTGGTCGTGTCGATCTGGATGAACTCTTGGTGCGGATGCTTGCGTCCGCCCTGCGGCGGCACCGATGCCTGCGTGCCCTCGAGAATCTTGAGAAGTGCCTGCTGCACACCTTCGCCGGAGACGTCACGAGTGATCGACGGGTTCTCGCTCTTACGGGCGATCTTGTCGACCTCGTCGATGTAGATGATGCCGGTTTCGGCGCGCTTGACGTCGTAATCGGCGGCCTGGATCAGCTTGAGAAGAATGTTCTCGACGTCTTCACCGACGTAACCGGCCTCGGTGAGCGCGGTGGCATCGGCGATGGCGAACGGCACGTTGAGCATCTTGGCGAGCGTCTGGGCGAGGTAGGTCTTACCGCACCCGGTGGGCCCGAGCATCAGGATGTTGGACTTCGCGAGTTCGACGACCTCGCCGGTCCGCGAGTCCTTCTTCTCCCCCGCCTGGATGCGCTTGTAGTGGTTGTACACAGCCACCGCGAGCGTGCGCTTGGCAGTGTCCTGGCCGATGACGTAGTTCTCGAGGAAGTCGCGGATCTCTGCGGGCTTGGGCAGTTCGTCGAGCTTCACGTCGCCGTTCTCGGCGAGCTCCTCCTCGATGATCTCGTTGCACAGGTCGATGCACTCGTCGCAGATGTACACGCCGGGGCCGGCAATGAGCTTCTTGACCTGCTTCTGGCTCTTCCCACAAAACGAGCACTTCAGCAGATCGCCACCGTCTCCGATTCGTGCCATCTCGCGCCGTACCTACTTCCCTTGCTTGCCGTGCTGCCGTGTCGTCGTATGAATCGTGTCGGCCTGATCGTTGTGGTCTGGATCGATGTCGTTTGGATCGCTGTCGTCTGGATCGTTGCGGGGTGGAACCTTGACTGTCGTCGCAGACCTCGTACTTGGGGCAGTCGGATGCGGACCATCGCTAGTCAGGATCGCCCGATATCACGACGGTACCCGCGTGTCGACATAACTTCGACCGATAAGAGCAAATGTCGCGATCGAAATCCGCCGATCCGCCGAGTCGTCGCCCCCAACGGTGCGGCACTCAAGCATGCACCCTGTGCCGCACCGTTATCGGGGAACCCCGAGGGGCGTGTCGCTACTTCTTCATCGACTTCTTGCGGTACTCGAACACCTCGTCCACGATGCCGTATTCCTTCGCCTGATCGGCGGTGAGGATGTTGTCGCGGTCGGTGTCCTTGCGGATCTTCTCCTTGGACTGACCGGTGTGGCCGGCAAGGATCTCGTCGAGACGGTTGCGGATGCGCTCGATCTCGGCGGCCTGGATCTCGAGGTCTGACACCTGGCCCTGGAACGCTCCACCCGTCCGGGGCTGGTGGATCAGGATGGTCGCATTCGGCAACGCCGCACGCTTACCGGGGCTACCGCCCGCGAGCAGAATCGCCGCGGCCGACGCAGCCTCTCCGAGGCAGACGGTCACGATGTCGCAGTGGACGTACTGCATCGTGTCGTAGATCGCGAGCATGTCCGGCACGCTGCCGCCCGGCGAGTTGATGTACATGGTGATGTCGCGGTCGGGGTCCTGCGATTCGAGAACCAGCAACTGCGCCATGACGTCGTTCGCGACGGTCTGATCGATCGGCGTTCCGACGAACACGATGCGCTCTTCGAACAGCTTCGCGTACGGGTCGTACTGGCGCTGCCCGTTGGGGGTGTGCTCGATGAACTGCGGGAGGATGTAGCGCATTTCGATGTTCTTCAGCGCGAGGGCCGAAGCGGGAATCCCTGCGGCGACGTCGGCCGGCAGCGAGTCGTACATGTTGGTCATGGTCTGCTCCGTGAAGTGTGAGGTGACGGGTGAACTCGACTGTGGTTGATCGCTTGAGATCTACGACGCCTGGCTGGCGCGCGAAATCACGTGGTCGACGAGGCCGTAGTCCTTGGCCGCCCCCGCGGTGAACCACTTGTCGCGATCGGCGTCTGCCTCGATCTGCTCCACCGTCTGACCGGTGTGCTCGGCGTTCAGCTCGTTCATCTGCTTCTTGGTCGTGGCGAACTGCTCGGCCTGAATCGCGATGTCGGCCGCCGTACCACCGATACCTGCGGACGGCTGGTGCATCATGATGCGCGCGTGCGGAAGGGCGTAGCGCTTTCCCTTGGCGCCGGCGGTGAGCAGGAACTGACCCATCGAGGCCGCGAGGCCCATCGCGTAGGTGGCGATGTCGCACTCGGCGAGTTCCATCGTGTCGAAGATCGCCATGCCCGCGGTCACCGAGCCACCGGGCGAGTTGATGTACATGTGGATGTCTCGCGTGGGGTCCTCGGCGGCGAGCAGCAGAATCTGCGCGCACAGCCTGTTGGCGATGTCATCGTCGACCTGAGTACCCAGGAAGATGATTCGCTCACGCAGCAGCCGCTCGAACACCGAGTCGCTCAGGTTCAGCCCGGCGACCCCTGAACTCATCGAGGGTGTGTAAATGGTCGGCTTGCTCACGGTTCCCACCTTGTCTGTCGTTTGTGGTCTGTCTCGATCCGCGCCCCGGCTGACCCGGGGCCCGTGTGCTTGTTGATCTCGAGTGCATTGATGACGGGGCGCGGCCTGTCGATGGCATGCCCTGTCGATCTCGCTTATTCGGGATCGTCCTCACCGACAGTAGTCAATCGACGGTGCCCGACACCGCCCATGACGCCCCTATTCGCTGAGAGCAGAACAGCCGGACACGGGCATGGCCCAGTATCCGGCTGTCACGTCCTGCTGTGGAAAAGTCAGGCGTCGGAATCCTTCTTGTCCGTATCCGACTCGTCAGCGGCCGATTCGTCAGCAGCGTCGTCGGCATCGGTGCCGCCGCCGAAGAACTCTGCGGTGTCGACGGTGTTGCCGTCGGAATCGGTCACGGTGACCTCGTCGACGATGCCGGCGAGCGCCTTACCGCGGCGAACGTCGGCGTAGACGGCGCCGACCTGGTTTGCCTGGGTGAGCTGCTGGATGAACTCCTGCGGAGCCATCCCGTAACGCTGCGCCTGGAACAGGATCTGCTGGGTCAGCTCGTCCTGGCTGACCTCGGTCTCCTGCTGCTCGGCGATGGCGTCGAGGAGGAGCTGCGTGCGGACCGACTTCTCGGCCGACTCGCGAGCGTTCTTCTCGAACTCCTCACGCGTGGTGCCCTGCGCCTCGAGCAACTGCTCGAAGATCGCGTCATCATGGCCGATGCTGTGCAGCACCTGCTCGAGCTGTCCGTCGACCTCGGCCTGCACGACGTTCTCCGGCAGCGGGATCTCGACGGTCTCGAGAAGCTTGTCGAGCACGGCGTCACGAACAGCGTTGGCCTGGTCGAACCGCTTCGACTGCTCAACGCGCTCGACGATCGACTCGCGCAGCTCATCGACGGTGTCGAACTCGGACGCCATCTGGGCGAACTCGTCGTCGAGTTCGGGCAGCTCGCGCTCCTTGACCGAGTTCACCGTGACGGTGACCTCGGCGTCGGCGCCTGCATGATCTCCCGCGACGAGCTTGGTGGTGAAGGTCTTCGACTCGCCGGACTTCAGACCGACGAGCGCCTCGTCGAGTCCGTCGATCAACTGACCCGAACCGACCTCGTGTGACAGCCCCTCGGTCGACGCGTCTTCGACGTTCTCGCCGTCGACGGTCGCCGACAGGTCGATCGAGACGTGGTCGCCATTCTCGACGGCGCGGTCGACTCCCTTGAGCGTGCCGAACCGGCCGCGCAGCCCTTCGAGCTGCTCGTTGACCGCGTCCTCGTCGTCGGCGACGGCGTCGACCTCGACGGACAGCGTCGAGTAGTCGGGAAGCTCGATCTCCGGGCGAACGTCGACCTCAGCGGTGAAGCTGATGCTCTCGCCGTACTTCAGCTCGGACAGATCGATCTCGGGCTGGCCGATGGCCTTGGTCTCGGTCTCGGCCACGGCCTCCGAGTACTTGCCCGGCAGTGCGTCGTTGACGACCTGAGCGAGGATCGAGTCGCGACCGACTCGAGCTTCGATCAGCTTGGCCGGCGCCTTTCCCGGACGGAAGCCCGGGATACGGATCTGCTGTGCCAGCGAACGGTATGCCCGGTCGAAGTCGCCCGAGAGTTCCTCGAACGGTACTTCGACATTGAGCTTCACTCGGGTCGGGCTCAGTTGCTCGACGGTGCTCTTCACGCCTCAATGCTCCTTATGTGTACGTGCGTACGTGCTGATCTGTCGGGATGACAGGATTCGAACCTGCGACCCTCCGCTCCCAAAGCGGATGCGCTACCAAGCTGCGCCACATCCCGGTGGCCTCGATACACCTCACCGCGGCCCCGATGGCCCCTGCGCGGACCCATCGATTCCCTGACGAGCAGGGCCAACAGAAGATAGTACGTGGCCCCAGTTTAGTAACCGAATCCGGTCCTCGACGACGTGCGTGTGACGAGCCGCGGACTTGTGAATACGGAGCCACTCGGCCCCCGGGACCTCCCGCGTGACACCTGGACGTCCAGGCGATTTCGAATCCGACGCACTCATTGGGTACAGTCACATGCGCTGCCGCACAGCGACAGCACGCGGGTGTAGCTCAATGGTAGAGCCCTAGTCTTCCAAACTAGCTACGCGGGTTCGATTCCCGTCACCCGCTCAGACGAGGTCAGAGGGTTTTCCCTCTGGCCTTTTTCTTTTACGTCGATCTCGAGTTCCGTCGCCTTCTTCGACTAGCACCTGCGACACACCACCACCGACGAGTGTGATCCACGCCACATTCAGGTGTAACCTTGCAGCATGTCCTCCAGTTACTCCAAGACCCCGCGCAAGTGCTCTACCTGCGGCGCACCGCTGTTCTACCGCCGCGACGTGACGACGTCCGAGAGCGGCACGCCCCGCGTCGACGCCATGCTCGTCTGCCGCAACGAGGGGTGCTCAGAGCCCGCGCTGCATCTCAAGACCGAGCACCCGGACACCCAGAGCCAGCCGGCGTAATGCGCGGCGCCGCAGCCTTTTCGAGACCTTCGGGTTGACGATTCGGAAAAATGTGATGGGTGTCACATAGTGCGGCGGCCTATCCACCGACCTCCCCTTTTACGTTCGCGAAGCACCGATCCGACACCTCAATGGGGCGTCGCATGCGTTTGCCTTTGAAGGAAAGACAACGGTTGTGTAACGATGGTCGCGGCGCCTCGGGGGGGTGCGCCCGTACTGTCCCGAGAGCGAAGGTTTGCGAACTCCCGTGTTGAACACAACGTCGTCCCATCGTCGCCGGAAGAGCGTCGTCCGTGGACTCCTTGCAGCGGTCATCGGCGTCATCGCCGTTGCACTGGCCGCACCGGGCCTCGCCCAGGCCACGCCAGTCACCGTCGTGCCGGGCCTTCTGCCTGTCGAGATCCCCGACAACATTCCGGGACTGCCGACTCCGCCCAAGCCGTCGACTCCTGCGCCGGCTCCCAAGACCACCACGCCTCCTCCTACGACCACGCAGGAGACTCCTAACTTCCCCGCGATCCCCAACGTGAAGACCTCGACCGGTTGGATCGCGCTGGCAACCGATGGTGACCACACCATCTACTGGTGGAAGGACGGCAAGTTCGTCAAGAAGATGCCGATCTCCATGGGATCCAACGCGCATCCGACCCCGAACGGCGTCTACCACACCCGTGAGAAGTACCAGCACATCGTGATGGACTCCTCGACCTACGGCGTTCCGGTCGACTCACCCGAGGGCTACCGCACCGACGTCAACTGGGCGACCCGCATGTCGGGCGACGGCATCTTCATCCACGCCGCACCCTGGTCGGTTGCACAGCAGGGCAACAGCAACGTCAGCCACGGTTGCATCAACATCAGCACCGAGAACGGCAAGTGGGTCTACGACACCATCCCGCAGGGCACCCCGATCGTGGTCCGCGGAACCGTCGGCGGCCAGTACGACGGCAACTGATCTGCCTATCTGAATCATTCAAGACACGAAAGAGGCTCCCGGTCGACGACCGGGAGCCTCTTTCGTGTTGCCTAGACCTCAGACGAGGGTTCCCGCGTCGACAGTCCCGACGTCGAGGTCCATCCGATTACCCTCGGCCCGCACCTGCGCAATCGCGCGCATCTTGTTCGACGCATCGAGCGCGGCAACCTTGTAGCCCTCGGCCAGGGTCGGGTAATTGAAGACGGCATCGACGAGGTAGTCGATCTTGCCGCCGAGACCCATCACCGTCTGGCCGATATGGACGAGTTCGGCGGCATTGCTACCGAATGCGTGCACGCCGAGAAGCGTTCGCTCCTCGGCGTGCACGAGCAACTTGAGCAGTCCGTAGGAGTCGCCCATGATGGCCCCTCGTGCGAGTTCGCGATACCGCGCGACGCCCACTTCGAACGGCACATTCGCTGCCGTCAGCTGGTCTTCGGTCTGACCGACAAAGCTGATCTCCGGGATGGCGTAGATCCCGATCGGCTGCAGGTTGTCGTCCGTAGCACCGACCGGCTCGTCGAACGCGTGATACGTCGCGCGTCTGCCCTGCTCCATCGACGTCGCAGCCAACGCGGGGAACCCGATGATGTCGCCAACCGCGTAGATGTGGTCGACCGCGGTCCGAAAGTCGGAGTCGACGGTGAGCCTGCCGCGTTTATCCGCGGTCAGGCCCGCTGCCTCCACCCTCAATTCGTCGGAAACACCCTGACGGCCTGCGGAGTAGAGCACGGTGTCCGCGGGGATCTTCTTGCCCGACGCCAGGATCGTCAGCGTTCCGGATGGATGCGTCTCGACGATCTGTACCTGCTCCCCGAACCGGAAGGTCACGCCTCGCTCGCGCAGTTGGTACTGCAGCGCTTCGACGATCTCACGGTCGCAGAAGTCGAGCATGGTGGGCCGTTGCTCGATCACGGTGACCTTGGTGCCCAGGGCCGCGAACATCGACGCGTACTCGATGCCGATGACACCCGCTCCGACGACGACCATCGATCGCGGAACCCGATCGAGTGCCAGGATCTGGTCGGAGTCGACCACGGTGGTGCCGTCGAAGTCCACCGAGGGAGGGCGCGCGGGCCGCGTACCGACGGCGATGACGAACTTGTCGGCGCTCACGTGTTTGAGATCGCCGGTGGCGTCCTCGACCGCTATTTCGTGAGGACTCGTGAAGTACGCACTGCCGAGCAGCATGGTCACACCATTGCGAGCGAGCTGGCTCTGAATGACATCGATTTCTTTCCCAACAACGTGCATGGTGCGCGCCGAAAGATCCGTGACCGTTATATCCGATTTCAATCGATACGATTCGCCGTACATTTCGCGTTGGTTGAGGCCGGTCAAATACAGGACCGCCTCGCGAAGCGTCTTTGATGGAATCGTGCCGGTGTTGATGCAGACGCCGCCAACCATGTTGCGCCGCTCCACAATTGCTGCCCGCTTACCGAGCTTCGCCGCGGCGATGGCCGCTTTCTGCCCGGCCGGTCCAGAACCGATGACAACGATGTCGAAATGATCCACGGGGTCCGTCTTTCGCTCGTTTGACGCCTGACGACCCGTCGCGGGTCTGTGATCAGTGTCGCTCAGCGACCGGGTTCGCACGACTCGAGGCGCAGACCGGGGCAAAGGTTGCACCGACCTGCAACCACCGGGCCAACTCCTGGCAGCCCGTCGTCTCCGGATCTGTGACGAGGCGCCGATACGGCTCCCGGCTGTACGCGGTGTGCCTGCCACCGTCGCGGTTGGTGATCACAAGGCTGTGCCACACGATGAGAGCTGGGAGGTATCGACGCACCGCGTGCCATGCGGCCCGAACGCGGCGAACGTCCCGGCTCCACTGGGTAGGTCGAAGTGACGTACGCGCGGCATTCTGAAAAGCGTTGTCCCGCAGGATCGCGAGCATGTCGAGAATCCATCGGACCGGTCGATGGAACTCGAGCGTTGGCGTCAGATCGGCGATGTCGCGGATCAGCGAATCGGGTTCTGCGTTGCAGATCATGTCGGTAGGTGCGCCGACCCACCACGCGGGAATCTGATCCGGCAACCGCGGCCCCTCCCCCGCGACGCCCCATCCGGAACAACCGGTGACCACGCCGGGCGGTTGGTGCGGATCGGCGACGAAACCAAGCCCCAGAACACGATTCAGTGCCGGATCACCGTCGAGTTGCAGTTCGTGCACACAGCGTCGGACGACGACGGCGCCCTGCGAATAGCCGACGATCATCACGACTCCGCTGGTCTGCTCCAGCTGGTGACGCAGCGCCAGGACACCCTCGGCCACACTGTCTGCGTAACTCATGCCGTCTCGACCGTTCGCAGGCCCGTAGCTTGCCGGGTAGCCCACCCACCGGGGCATGAAACGGGCGTCGAGATCATCGGTGACGGCGGCGAGCATCCCGGTAACCGCTGTTCGCGAATCCCCTTGGTACGACTCACCGGTTCCCCCGACCGCGAGGACCGTGATGCGATCGCCCGTGGACGCCGGGGCCGCTGCGTCATACCCGGTCAGATCACGTGCGTCTGCCGCCTGCGTGGGATCTGTGCACTCCATGTGTTCCATCGTCGGCGTCGCCGATGAGAACAGCGCCCAACGACACTGAACTTTCTCTGTGAGACCGCAGGTCAGAGTCGTGCAGATCACGTCAGATCAGGTTGATTTACACAGAATTAACGCGAACACTGGATAGGGCAGTCCGTGAAGCGACCATCTCGACGGTCGAACAACCGACTGCACCACCGAACAAGACGCCCGATACGAAGAAAGCAGCAATTCCGATGTCTTTCGCACGATTCCGTGCACAGCTCCACAATTCCTCTGACCGTCGCAGGCTCTACGACCGGATCAACCGGGTAGCCGCCGATTCGCAGCGCGACGAACTGTTGATCATGGCGCAGCGCGCCGAGCAGCGCACTCACTGAGTCACACATCCTGAGCCCGTAGTCACTGACTGCGGGTTCTGTCTTGTCCTCCGGCTCTTCTGCCCGACATCCGTTGTGCCTCGAGTCACTGCCGACCAGCCGGTCACGACTGGCAGACCGGACACCAGAACAGGTTTCGACCTCCCAGTTCGCTGTGCGCGATCGGCGTTCCGCAGATCCTGCACTTCTCTCCCGCGCGCCGGTACACGTAGGTGCGCGGGCGGTTGGTGGCGTACGACGGGGCGCCGTGATCGTCCTCGGGACGTATCACGTGGATTCGCCCGCGGCGGACCCCGACCTTCATCAGCGCCACCAAGTCGCTCCAGAGGGCATCGAACTCATCCGCGGTGATCGACGTACCCGGCCTCATCGGGTCGATTCCGTTGCGGAACAACACTTCTGCGCGATACACGTTGCCCACTCCCGCAATGACCTTTTGATCCATCAGGAGCGCGCCGATCGGTCGACGCGACCGCGCGATGGCCGCGAACGCCCGCGACGGGTCGGCGTCGGACCGTAGCGGGTCGGGGCCGAGCCGCGCGACGAGTGCGTCGAGGTCTGCGGGCGTGTACAGCTCGCACGCGGTGGGGCCACGGAGGTCGACGCCGGTCGACTCTCCGACGAGCCGCATCCGCACCTGCCCGACCGGCTCACCCATCGGGACAGGCAACTCGGTGAACGCGCCGTAGAGCCCGAGGTGGACGTGCAGTAGTTGGTCACGTCGACCATCGCGGTAGCGCTGCACGAGGTGCTTGCCCCACGCTTGAGCGTCGGCGAAGACCATTCCGTCGACGACACCGGCTCCCTCGGCGAACCGACCCTGTGGCGAACTGACCGCGACGCGCTGACCGTCGAACAGTTTTCGTTGACGCCGCGCGATGCGGTGAAGGGTATGGCCTTCAGGCACGGCGCCCTCCGCTAACTGTCAACGCCGTATGCCGGTCATCACTCCGACCGGTCATCGGTGTCAGCGAGGGTTCTCGACGATCAGGACTCGGGCAGCGCCGGCGCGACGCCGGTCTCCTCGTATTCGCTGAGGATGTCGATTCGACGCCGATGACGCGGCTCCTCGGAGAACGGGGTGTCGACGAAGGCGTCGACGATCGCCAACGCCTCCTCGGTGGTGTGCATGCGGCCACCGATACCGATGAGCTGGGCGTTGTTGTGCTGGCGGGCGAGTTGGGCGATCTCGACGTTCCAGGCGAGCGCACACCGCGCACCCTTGACCTTGTTCGCGGCGATCTGCTCGCCATTGCCGCTGCCTCCGAGCACGATGCCGAGGCTGCCCGGATCGTCGACGGTCTTCTGGGCGGTGGCGATGCAGAATGCGGGGTAGTCGTCCTGCGCGTCGTACACATGAGCGCCGGAATCGATCACTTCGTGCCCGTTTGCCTTGAGGTGTTCAGAGATCTTGGCCTTGAGTTCGAATCCGGCATGGTCGCCACCGACGTATACGCGCATAGCGACCACTATAGATTGAAGGCCGTGGACGACTCATCGCCTATTCCGAATGTGCCAGGACTTGCTGATCCGGCGCCGACGACATCCCACTATGACCCCAACCGACGGTGGCTGACGCCTGCGAAGTACGCGGCAAAGCCGCGACTGCATCCGTGGGAGATCCCGACGCTCGTCGTGCTGATCCTGCTGTCGCTGATCGGCTACGTGACCGTCGTGGTGCTGGTGATGTTCGGTGTGTTCAATCAGTTCGCGCTGCTGGCACTCGCGCTGCCATTGCTGCTGTTCCTCATTCGAGGCATCACGTATGCCACTCCCCGCGCCAATGGCGTTCAGATGACGCCGACGCAGTTCGTCGAGGGATACCGGATGGTCGTCGAAGCGGCGGCCCGCTACGGACTCGAGTACGTGCCCGACGCCTACGTCGTACTCGGCAACGGGCAGATCAACGCGTTCGCGTCGGGCCACGGTTTTCGACGCTACGTCGTCGTCTACTCCGATCTCTTCGAGATCGGCGGCAGGGCTCGAGATCCCGAGGCGCTGCGATTCATCATCGGCCACGAGGTCGGTCATATCGCCGCGGGGCACACGTCGTACTGGCGACAACTCGCGACGAGCATCGGCATGCAGATCCCCATACTCGGCTCGCTGCTGTCGAGGGCCCAGGAGTACTCGGCCGACAACTTCGGCTACTACACGCAGCCCGACGGTGCACCGCGGGCAATGGGCGTGCTCTCGGCGGGCAAGTACATGCTGCGCGCCGTCGACTTCGACCAATTGGCCGACAGGGCAACACACGAGAAGGGTTTCTTCATCTTCCTCGTAAATCTGCTTGCGTCGCACCCTGTTCTCACGTGGCGCGCGGCAGCGCTGCGTGATCGCACGCGCGCGGGCGCGATCCTGTTCCGCCCGAAGACCATCGTGCGAGGCGTCGGAAGCGGCAACGCGGTCCCCGTCACGCCACCGCCGCACCCCGCCGCCGTGGCTGCGGGGTCGCTGCCGAACGGACTCGAGGCTCCACCCAAGTTCTAGGTCAGTCGAACTGCGGATCCTCGTCGCGGCTGCGCTTGAGCTCGAAGAAGTGCGGATACGACGCGAGTGCGACGGCGCCATCCCAGACGGTGCCCGCGGTCTCACCGCGCGGAATCCGGGACAGAACAGGGCCGAAGAACGCGACCCCGTTGACGTGGATGGTCGGCGTCCCGACGTCGTCGCCGACCTTGTCCATGCCCTCGTGGTGGCTGGTGCGAATCCAGTCGTCGTACTCGGTGGAGTCCGCCGCCTTCGCGAGCTTGGGATCGAGGCCCAGTTCATCGAGCGTCTCGGCGATCACGACGTCGAAATCCTTGTTGCCCTGGTTGTGGATTCGGGTGCCCATGGCCGTGTAGATCGGCGCCAGGACGTCGTCGCCCTTCGCCGCAACTGCCGCAGCTATCACGCGCACGGGGCGCCAGGCGTTCTTGAGCGCTTCGCGGTAGTCGTCGGGGATGTCGCGGCCCTCGTTGAGGACGGCGAGACTCATCAGGTGGAAGTTCACGTCGACGTCGCGCACCTTCTCCACCTCGAGAATCCACCGCGAGGTGATCCAGCACCACGGACACAGCGGGTCGAACCAGAAATCAATACGATCCTTTTGCGACATCTGCACACATTCCCTTCGACATGGCCAACGCGTATCGGTCGTTCACACCCAACAGCTCGTTGAAGAACCATCAGGTCTTTGCACCAGCAGCACTTTCAACCAACGACCATCCGCAACGATTCCACGCCGACGTTACGCGGCTAAGCTGGCGATTGTGACTGCCCCGAATCTGACCCGAGACCAGGCGCGAGAACGTGCCACCACCATCGACGTATCCCACTACGACGTAGAACTCGACCTCACCGACGGCAGCGGCAAGCCCGGAGAGAAGACTTTCCGCTCGACGAGCACCGTCACCTTCACCGCGACACCCGGCTCGCAGACCTTCATCGACCTCGTCGCGCCGACGCTCATCTCGGCCACGCTCAACGGAAAAGAACTCGACGTCAGCGGCTTCGACGAATCGGTGGGACTCACGCTCCCCGATCTCGCCGCAGACAACGAGCTCGTCGTCGTCGCCGACTGCGCCTACTCCCACACCGGTGAGGGGCTGCACCGTTTCGTCGATCCCACAGACGATTCCGTCTATCTCTACTCGCAGTTCGAGACCGCCGACGCCAAGCGGATGTTCGCCTGCTTCGACCAGCCCGACCTCAAGGCGACCTACACGATCACCGTGACCGCGCCCGAGGACTGGAAGGTCATCTCGAACGCGCTGACCGAGTCGATCGACGGCGGAGTGCACCGCTTCGCCGAAACACCGGTCATGAGCACCTACCTCGTCGCGTTGATCGCGGGGCCGTACGCGGAGTGGACAGACACCTACACCGACGACCACGGTTCGATCCCGCTGGGGATCTACTGCAGGGCCTCCCTCGCGGAGTTCATGGACGAGGAGCGTCTCTTCACCGAGACCAAGCAGGGATTCTCCTTCTACCACAAGAACTTCGGCATCCCCTACGCCTTCGGCAAGTACGACCAGCTCTTCGTGCCCGAGTTCAACGCAGGCGCAATGGAGAACGCGGGCGCAGTCACGTTCCTCGAGGATTACGTCTTCCGGTCGCGCGTGACCAACTACAACTACGAGCGGCGCGCCGAGACCGTCCTGCACGAGATGGCACACATGTGGTTCGGCGACCTGGTCACCATGAAGTGGTGGGATGATCTGTGGCTCAATGAATCCTTCGCCACGTTCGCATCTGTGCTGTGCCAGTCGGAGGCAACCGAGTACACCAGCGCGTGGACGACGTTCGCCAACGTCGAGAAGTCGTGGGCCTATCGCCAGGATCAGTTGCCCTCGACGCATCCCGTTGCCGCCGACATCCCCGACATCGCCGCCGTCGAGGTCAACTTCGACGGCATCACCTATGCCAAGGGCGCATCCGTGCTCAAGCAGTTGGTCGCCTATGTGGGAGTCGACGACTTCCTCGCGGGTCTGCGCGACTACTTCACCGCGCACAAGTTCGGCAATGCGACGTTCTCGGATCTGCTTGCCGCGCTGGAGAAGTCGTCGGGTCGCGATCTCTCCGACTGGGGTAGCCAGTGGCTCAAGACCACCGGCATCAACGTCATCCGCCCCGACTTCGAGGTCGACGACTCGGGCGCGTTCACCCGCTTCGCCATCATTCAGGACGGCGCAGCTCCCGGCGCGGGCGAGACACGCGTGCACCGTATGCGCGTCGGCATCTACGACGACAACGCATCCGGAGCTCTCGAACGCGTCCAGAGCGTCGAACTCGACGTCGAGGGCTCGGTCACCGAGGTCGCCGATCTCGTCGGCGTCCCGCGCGGAAAACTGATCCTGCTCAACGACGACGACCTCACGTACGCGTCGGTGCGCCTCGACCCCGAATCGCTCGAGACCGCCACCGCACGCATCGGCGACATCACCGACTCGATGCCACGCACGCTGGTGTGGTCGGCCGCCTGGGAGATGACCCGCCAGGCCGAGATGAAGGCGCGCGATTTCGTCGCCCTCGTCGAGCACGGCATCGCCGCCGAGACCGAAATCGGTGTGGTGCAGCGTGTTCTGCTGCAGGCGACCACCGCGATCGAGTCGTACGCCGACCCGGGATGGGCCACGACCGTCGGCTGGCCGGGTTTCAGCTCCCGACTCCTCGAACTCGCCCGGGCGGCAGAGTCGGGTTCCGACCATCAGCTCGCATTCATCAACACCCTACTCGCGGGACGACTGTTCGACGAGCAGATCGCCGTGGTGCGGGCACTCCTCGACGGCGACGACCCCGCCGACCACGGTCTGGCGGGCCTGACGATCGACACCGACCTGCGGTGGAAGCTGGTGCTCGCGCTGGCGACCGCGGGAGCCATCGACAGCGACCCCTCGAATACACCCGTCATCGACGCCGAGGCCAAGCGCGACAACACCTCTGCGGGTACCCGGCAGGCCGCCACCGCGCGTGCCGCGCGTCCGCTTGCCGAGGCGAAGGCCGACGCGTGGTCGCAGGCGATCGACGACGACACGCTCTCGAACATCTACACGCGAGCGGTCGTGGCAGGTTTCGATCGTCCGGGTCAGGCGGAGTTGTTGTCGCAGTACGTCGACAAGTACTTCGCCGCGGTTCCGGAGGTGTGGAGCCGTCGATCGAGCGAGGTGGCGCAGACCGTCGTGAACGGCCTGTATCCGTCGTGGGAGATCACACCCGAGGCGCTGGCGAAGGCCGACGAGTTCCTCGCCAACGATCACCCGGCCGCACTCAAGCGGCTGATCATCGAGGGTCGCGCCGGTGTCGAGCGCTCGCTTCGCGCACGAGGTTTCGACGCCGAGTGACAGTTCATACCGAGTGACCGATCACCTCGTCCAGGTGTAGCGAATCTGGGGGCGGCCCGCCCCGCCGTACTCGGTGACCCTGCGCACCGTGCCGGCGTCGGCGAGCCGCTCCAGATACCGCCACGCGGTGACTCGCGAACTGCCCACTTGCGCAGCGACTTCCGATGCGGTCAGGCCGTCGGGCGCATCGCGGACCGCCCTGCCGACAGCGTCGGTGGTGTCGGGCGCCATGCCCTTGGGTGCGCCGCGCCGAGGATCGGCGGTGCGCAACGCGGCAAGCGCACGGTCAACGTCTCGCTGGCTGACCGCGTCGCCGTCGCCCGCGACAGTGTCGCGGTAGCGCAGGTAGTGCTCGATCTTCTCGGCGAAAGCCGCGTACGAGAACGGTTTGAGCAGATAGAGCAGCGCGCCGTGCGCCACTGCTCGTCGGACTGTGGGCAGGTCGCGTGCCGCCGTGATGGCGATGATGTCGGGATCGGGCCGCAGCCCGGACAGCGCTGACGCGAGGTCGATTCCGCTCGCGTCGGGCAGTCCGAGATCGAGCAGCACGAGTTCGACAGGCGCACCCGCCGCCACGGCCGCGGCCGCCGCACGGTGCGCGTCCTGCGCGGTGCCCGCCGTCGCGACCACTTCGAATCCGCCGATCCGGGCGAGGTAGTCGCGATGCGCTTGTACGAGCAGCGGCTCGTCGTCGACGATCATCACGCGTATCACCACGACTATTCTCCGCTCGGGATCTCGACAGTGACTACCGAACCGTACGTGTGCTCGGATCGCACGGTGCCGCGATGTCGGTTGACGATGTAGCTCACCAGGGCAAGGCCAAGCCCTCTGCCCTGTGCATCGCCGCCGGGTTTCGTCGAATATCCTCTACTGCAAGCCCTTTGGAACTCGTCGTCGGTCATCCCCGGACCGCTGTCGGCAACGACGATCTGTAGTGATCCGTCGGTCGAGGCCACGGTGACCTCCACCCACGGGTCATGTGGATCGCAGGCATCCAACGCATTGTCGATCAGGTTTCCGACGATGGTGATCATCTCGTCGGTGGTCAGCGGGGAGGCATCGACCGAGTCGAGAGCCGACTCCTCCGTCAACGTCATGGAGATTCCTCGTTCTGCTGCCTGTGCCGACTTCCCGAGCAGCAGCGCGCTGAGGGTGGGATCGCTGATCGTGTCCGAGACGCGATCGACCAACCGTTGCGACAGAGCAAGATCCGCGGTCGCCAGGTCGGCGGCGCGTTCCGCGTGGCCGGTTTCGATGAGCGCGACCATGGTGTGCAGCCGATTGGCCGACTCATGCGCCTGCGACCGAGTGCCTCGGCGAAACGCGAGAGCGAATCCAATTCGCCTATGGCAGCCGATAATTCGGTTCGATCTCGGATCGTGACGACGGTCGATCCGGGCCGCGTCGACACCGGAGCTCGATTGACCACCAGCACCCGGCCCTGATCGACATACAGCACGTCGGTGAGAGGTTCTGTGCCGAGCAGGAATTCGGGCATGTCGTCGAGTTCACCGACGTCGCCGCCACTCTCGCCGGCCAACAACCGACGTGCCTCGTCATTGCACAGCGCGATCTCGCCGTCGTCGATCACCACAAGCCCCTCCTTGACCGAATGGAGCACCGCGTCGTGATGGTCGTACATGACGCGTAGTTCTCCCGGGGCCAGACCACCGGTGAGCCGCAACAGCCGCCGTCGGATGAGCCAGAGTCCGCCGAGAGCGGCGACGATGGCCACCAGCCCGATCGACGCGATCAACGGCAGTTGGTCCAGCCACTCGTCGGTGAGCGTGGACTGCGTGATCCCGACGGCAACCATCCCGACGATCACGCCCTGGTCGTTGCGCACAGGCGCGATCGAACGAATCGACGGCCCCAGCGTCCCGGTGTAGGTCTCGGTGTAGACCTCGCCCCGCAGCGCCTGGCTGGTCGAACCCAGATACCGCTGCCCGATGAGCGCAGGCCTTGTATGGGTGTAGCGCACACCGTTGGTGTTCATGATGGTGATGAACGAGAGGCCGGTGACCTAACGGATCTCCTCGGTGACCGGCTGCAGGCTCGCGGTCGGGTCGGGAGAAGCCAGCGCGCGGGCCGTCGAAGGGGCATCAGCGATGCTCACCGCTACGGAGGTGACCTGCTCACGCGCGGCACGCACTCCGTCGAGCCGGGCATCGAGCAGGGCGAGTGCCGCCGCAGCCACCACGATCACCACGACGACGGCCAGCTGCAACGCCACAGCCTGACCGGCGAGTGTCCGGGGACGCCACCGCAGCATGTCCGCACCATCCCTTCCGCGACCGCCCCTATGGCGACCGCCCCCTACGTCAATCGCCATCGAGTTCACCACGGTGATCGCCTGAACGAAATGAACTCAATGGTGACCCACATCACGGTTCTGACCAACAATCTTCCACAGCGGGTGCGCTTCGAAGACGTCGACCTGCATCACAGGAAGGACAGCACGATGAATCTGAGACGACGACACCCAGACGGCGCGTTGGCGACCGACGAGATCGCGACAACGCCGCCCAAGAAGCGTGACAAGACGCATTGGCTGTACGTGGCGGTCATCATTGCCGTTGTCGGAGGTGTGGCGGTCGGCCTCATCGCTCCCGGTGTCGGCAAAGACCTCGGGGTACTCGGCACCATGTTCGTCAGCCTCATCAAAATGATGATCGCGCCGGTCATCTTCTGCACCATCGTGCTGGGCATCGGTTCGGTCCGAAAGGCCGCGACCGTCGGCAAGGTCGGCGGACTCGCCTTCGTCTACTTCCTCGTGATGTCGACCATCGCACTCGCGATAGGACTCGTCGTCGGAAATCTGATCAAGCCCGGCGACGGCCTCAACATCACGGCGACCGCGGACAAGGGTTCGGCATTGGCCGAGAAGGCCCACGAATCCGGCGGACTGATGGCGTTCGTCGAGGGGATCATCCCCGATTCGCTCCTCTCTGCGCTCACCTCGGGCAACGTCTTGCAGGCGCTGTTCGTCGCGCTTCTCGTCGGCTTCGCCCTGCAGGCCATGGGTTCGAGCGGGGAGCCGATCCTCGCCGCCGTCGCCTACATCCAGAAGCTCGTGTTCAAGATCCTCAGCATGATCCTGTGGCTCGCCCCGATCGGCGCGTTCGGCGCGATCGCCAACGTCGTCGGGCAGACCGGCTGGGCCGCGGTCGGGCAGCTGTTGATCCTGATGATCGCCTTCTACCTGACGTGCCTGGTGTTCGTGTTCGGCGTCCTCGGCGTGATCCTGCGGTCGGTCGCAGGCGTGTCCATCTTCCGACTCGTCCGCTACCTGGCCCGCGAGTACCTGCTGATCTTCGCCACCTCGTCCTCCGAGTCGGCGCTACCCCGCCTGATCGCCAAGATGGAACACCTCGGCGTCGAGAAGTCAACGGTCGGCGTCGTCGTTCCGACCGGCTACTCGTTCAACCTCGACGGCACAGCGATCTACCTGACGATGGCGTCGATCTTCATCGCAGATGCAATGGGTGCACCGCTGTCGATCGGAGCGCAGATCAGCCTGCTGGTCTTCATGATCATCGCGTCGAAGGGCGCCGCAGGCGTCAGCGGCGCCGGGCTGGCAACTCTGGCCGGCGGCCTGCAGGCCCACCAGCCGGCCATGCTGAACGGAGTCGGACTGATCGTGGGCATCGACCGCTTCATGTCCGAGGCTCGCGCCGTCACCAACTTCTCGGGCAACGCGGTCGCGACAATCCTCGTCGGATCGTGGACGGGGACCATCGACAAGAATCGGGTCGACGACGTCCTCTCCGGCCGCGCACCGTTCGACGAGAACGACATGGTCGACGACCATCTGGGAAGCTCCCCCACACGACCCGATGCGAAGAATGAAGACTCGACCACCGCCGCGCCGGCTGAGAAGGTGTCGACAGAGAAGGCACCGGTCACCAGAGACCTGGTCGCACAGTAGGCACCGACACAGCAGCGACAACACAAGAGAATGGCCCGGGAGTTGCTCCCGGGCCATTCTCTTTGGTTCTTGTCCAGCTGCCGAAGTTCTTCGGTGTCGCAGCTTCAGATGGGTGCTGCTGCCGTCGCCATCACGTGCAGCGCGGAGACGAGTCCGTCGATGAGCTCGTTCTGACGGAAGCTGCCGATGGCGGCGGTCACGCCAAGATCGGCGACGCGATCATTGATGCGGTCGGCAACCTCGCTGCCCGACACCACCACGACGTCATGCGTGTTGGGCGACACCGCGAGCAGTGTGCCGTATGCGGGCTCGGGAGCTGCCTTGAGCAGCACGTTGCGCGCATCGGCGACCGGATCGGTTCCGAGTTCTCCGATGTAGACGGAGAAGCGGACCAGCGCCTTTTCGGTCGCGGCGTGGATCGCGTCGTCGAGTGCGATCAGTTCGTCGCGGGAGAAGGGAGGGGTCGTCGCGGTCTGACCGGGAAAGCGGGTGGACGAGACGCGCCCGCTGTTCGTGATGACCGTGCCGACGGGCAGCGCGGAGGCCGCGACGACCTCATGCGATGCTTCGGAACCTGTCGTCTGCGAAATCTCACCACTTGGCACTGGCCGAGCCTCCATCCACATCATTCGGTTCCGCGTGACGCGGCAACGCAATCGATTCGATCTCCGTTGCGGAGAAGAGCAGCGGTCCGCGGTCCCACTTCTGGTCGAGCGTGTATTCCTGCTGCTTGGGATACTTGACGCCATTCGAGAATGCCATCGAGACCACGCACGCCAGGGCGAAGATAACCACCAGGACCGTGACAGGCACTCCGATATAGGCGATCCAGTTGTCCATGAGACCCTTCCGATCGGTAAACCCTCTTGCCGCACGGCCGGTGAGCGCGCGATGACACGTTCACGCCGCACAGGTCGTGTGATCAATTTAGCCCACACCACAGCCGTTCGGGCACCGACCCCTACGGTCTGTCGTAGACGCGTCCGGAGCGCTGTCGCGGGCGCCTTCTCGCGGCAATGTTGAGACCACAGCGCACGGTGGGGACAATAGGTCGGGTGAGCGGCAACATCCCTGCCGGCGGCCAGCCGGCGAACACCCAGGTCCATCGTTCGTTCTACGACGAGGTCGGTGGCCACGAGACCTTCGAGAAGCTGACCAGCGTCTTCTATCGAGAGGTCGCCGCCGACGAGATCCTCCGGCCGATGTACCCCGAAGAAGACCTCGGACCTGCCGAGCGTCGACTCCGCATGTTCCTCGAGCAGTACTGGGGAGGCCCGCGAACCTACTCCGAGGAACGAGGCCACCCCCGACTGCGCATGCGCCATCAGCCGTTCACCATCGGCCCGATCGAGCGCGACGCCTGGCTGCGCTGCATGCACACCGCCATCGCATCGATCGACGACGACACCCTCGACCCGCCCCACCGCCAGGCGCTCGTCGACTACATGGAGATGGCCGCACAGTCGATGGTCAATTCACCCTTCTGATCTGGTCAGCGTCAATCCGACAGATCGGACACGACGCGCCGATGTCACCTGGTCTTCTACGGGAAAACACAGGTAGGGCAGAATTGTCGCGGTGAGCGACGAGACACCCGACGACCTCAACGACGACGCACTCGGCGCCGACGACCAGGACGTCATCGAGGCTGACGGCGTCATTGAGACCGACAGGGTCCTTGAGGCAGAAGGAGTCGCAGCGGTAGCGACCCAGCTCGACCCTGCCGACGACACCTGGTGGCGTTCGGCGATCTTCTACCAGATCTATCCGCGGTCGTTCTCCGATCTCGACGGCGACGGCGTCGGCGACCTCGCCGGTGTCATCGACAAGCTCGGCTACCTCGAACTGCTCGGCATCGACGCGCTGTGGTTGAGCCCGATCATGCGCTCCCCCATGGCCGACCACGGTTACGACGTCTCGGACCCGCGCGATATCGATCCGCTCTTCGGCGATCTGGCGACGTTCGACGAACTGATCGTCGAGGCGCACGACCGCGAGATCCGCGTGACCATGGACCTCGTCCCCAACCACACCAGCGACCAGCACCAATGGTTCATCGACGCACTGGCGGCCGGACCGGGCAGTCCCGAACGTGCGCGGTACATCTTCCGTGACGGGCGGGGCGAGAACGGCGACGAGCCGCCGAACAACTGGGTCAGCATCTTCGGCGGACCCGCGTGGGACCGTGTCACCGAGCCCGACGGCACGCCCGGGCAGTGGTACCTCCACATCTTCGCGCGCGAGCAGCCCGACTTGAACTGGGAGAACCCCGAGGTCTTCGACGACCTCGAGAAGACACTGCGCTTCTGGCTCGACCGCGGGGTCGACGGCTTCCGCATCGACGTCGCACACGGCATGGCCAAACCCGCCGACCTTCCCGACATGGACGTCGAGGCCGCGGGACTCCTGGTCAACCGAGACGACGACCCGAGGTTCAACAACTACGCGGTCCACGACATCCACCGAAAGATCCGCGCGGTCATCGACGACTACCCCGGCGCTGCGAACGTCGGCGAGATCTGGGTCGACGACAACGAGCGATTCGCGGAGTACCTGCGCCCGGACGAACTGCATCTGGGTTTCAACTTCAGACTCGCCAAGGCACCTTTCGACGCAGCCGCCATCCGAGATGCGATCGAGAACTCCCTCGACGCCGTGCACAGCGTCGGCGGAACACCGACCTGGACGCTGTCGAATCACGACGTCGACCGAGAGGTGACCCGCTACGGTCTGGCCGGTGCGATCCCCGACAGCGAGACTGCCGACGGCGAAACACCGGACAGCGACACTTCTGACAGCGAGACACCAGAAGCCGAGACACCCGAAGCCGAGACACCGGAAGCCGAGCCGGCGCCCCATGCCGACATCGAGCTGGGCACTGCGCGGGCACGGGCGATGGCGCTCGTCGAGTTCGCGCTTCCCGGTTCGATATTCATCTACAACGGCGCAGAACTCGGCCTCCCCAACGCCGACCTGCCCGACGACGCGCTGCAGGACCCGGTCTGGGAACGCTCCGAACACACCGAACGCGGGCGGGACGCATCACGGGTACCGCTGCCGTGGGAGGGCTCCGAGCCGCCGTTCGGTTTCTCGACGAATCCGCAGACGTGGCTTCCGATTCCAGAGTCGTGGGCGGAGTTCACCGTCGAAGCCGAGCTCGAGGACATGAACTCGACGCTGTCGCTGTACCGCACGGCCATCGAATTGCGTTATGAGCGTGAAGAATTCGCAGGCGATGACATCGAGTGGTACGGCGCCCCGACGGGGTGCCTGGCATTCCGACGCTCCGAGGGACACCTGGTGTGCGCGCTGAACACCACCAGCGAACCGGTCGGGCTACCGCCGGGAGAACTCATCCTCACGAGCGCACCCCTCGTCGACGGCATGCTGGCACCCAACGCCGCCGCATGGCTCGTCTGAGAACAGCTCAGACAACCGTGACATCGAGGTCGCGGTGCCTGCGCTGGTACACCGAACCGTAGCGCGCGTCGATCCGAATCCACGCTGCCGAAATGCGCACGCGCACAGGTTCGGTGGCGCCGATGGCGTCGATCGGTGATGTCTCGGTGACCTCGTGGCCGTCGGCGTCGCGCACGAAACCCATTGCGGTGAGCGCGAACAACGAGCGCAGCGAGACCGTGGCATTCAGTGCCCCGTCGGCCGACGAGACGTCGAGTACGCCTTGATCAAGCAGGCCCGTCGCAGGCCCGAAGTTGCTGCCCTCTTCGCGTGCGAGGCGTGCTCCCTCGCGCGTCAACTCGACAACGGTCCGCGCTGGGACGTCGTCGAGATGCCGGTAGCCGCTGCGCAGCGGTAGCGCACCACGCCACGCGGAGTCGAGTGACATCCCCGGCTCCACCGGCACACCCGCCGTACCGTCGCTCAACCGGCCCCGCAGTGTGTCCGCGTCGACGACGATGTCCGACGGCGCAGCACTGCCGAAGATCGACCGGGTGACCAGGACGTCGAACCCGGTATGTGCCCAGAACGCGAGTAGCCCGTCAGACCGTTGCACCACTCTGATCACCGCGGCCTCGTCGAGTCGCATGGCGCGCGTCAGGAAGGCCAGTGCGTCCCTGCGGTCGTCGGGGCCGGCAGCGACGACGAACCGCTCGGGTAACGCGGTCACGCGCTGTCGTCCGAGGTGCGGCGAAAACTCTCCAGGTACTCACGCTCGTCCGGGGTCAGTCGCCGCAGCCGCTGTGCGTCGACGTCGAATGCGACGAGTTGGGTGGTCGCGGTGACGGCGGGTTTGTCGGTCGGCGACGCGGCGTCTGGACGCACCTCGTATCCGACGACGAAGTCGACGGCGCGCACCTTCTCGACGAACATGGTCACGACGATCGGCCCCTCGTCGTGGCGCACCTGTTGGCGATACTTGACGTGCAGGTCCGCGACGACACAGCCGCGACGCAGGTCGGCTGTGGGTCGCCCGTCGTAGAAGAGCCAGGGAATCCGAGCCTCTTCGATGAGTGTCACCATGCGCGCGTGGTTGATGTGCGCGAACACATCCATGTCCGACCAGCGGACGGGAACCTTGACCACGTAACCGGCGTCGGTCCTGACTCCCTCGTCCTCGTAGAGCACGACTGTCCTTTCGTTCGCGACACCTCCCCGTGAGAGGGCCGATCGTCGTCAACTGACGAGGTTCGTCACCTGATGAGGCTGCGCAACTGCCGCGCCGCAACCGACAGCGTCGCGAGGTCGAGTTCTGGACCCTGCTCGATATCGGCGAGCATCGAGCGCACCCGAGACAGCCGCGACGAGTGCGACGACTCCCACTCGGAGATCTTCTCGGCCGCGCTCTCGTCGGGTTCGCTGCTCTGCAGGATCGTGAGCGTGAGGGCACGCAGCGCGCCGTGCATGTCGTCGCGAAGAGCCAAGCGCGCCAACGCATGCCAGCGGTCACCGTACTCGAGCGTCGAGACCGCGGTGAGCAGTTCCTCGAGTCCGAAATGCTCCATGATCGCGAAGTACAGCTCGCCGACCTCGACGGGATCGCGGTCGGCGATCTCGGCGGCGTCGACGATGTCGAGTAGGCAGAACCGATGAAGACTGATCGCGACGTCGTGGGCGAGGTCGGTCTCGACACCGAGCTCGCGGTAGTGCTCGACGCGCCGCTCGACGTCGGCGGCCGACTGCGCGCCGAACCAACTGTCGATCAGTGCGGTCAGTTCAGCCACCTGCTCGGCGTAGCGGGTGATCTCCGCCGCCATCGCGAGCGGTTGCGGGCGAAACGCCAGCAGCCATCTCGACGCCCGGAACAGCAGTCGCCGCTCGTAGAGCATCATCTCGTCGATGGCTTCCACCGGAGCGTCGGCATGCAGGATGCGCGCGAAGAGATCCGAGAGTCCGAAGACCCGGTCGGCAACCACGTACGCCCGCACGGCCTCCTCGGTCGTCGAGCCCGTCGATTCTCCGAGCCGGAACAGGTGCGTGATGCCCGCCCTGTCGACGACTTCGTTGACGAGGACGGTGGTGACGATCTCGCGATGCAGTCGGTGCGCACGGATGCCGTCTGCGAAACGTTCGCGCAGCGGAAGCGGGAAGTACTCGGCGAGCAGACCCTCGAACACATCGTTCTCGGGCAGGTCACCCCCCAGGAGGTCGTCCTTGGCGATCAACTTCACGTGCGACATCAGCGTCGCGAGTTCGGGCGAGGTGAGCCCGCGGTGCACATCCGAATGCAGCCGCTTGATCAACTGCTGCGGTGTCGGCAGCGCCTCAAGAGCCAAATCGACGCCGCGCGAGGCGATCTCGTGGAGCAGGCGGGCATGCACATCGACGCGCTCGAGCGAGTACGCGCGACAGAAACCGAGCTCGGAGTTCTGCGACACGTTGTCGGCCAACACCAGATCGGCGACCTCGTCGGTCATCGACTCCAGCAGCGGATCACGGTCGGCAGCCACGAGTTGGCCGGTTGAGACCGCGGAGTCGAGCAGGATCTTGATGTTGACCTCGTGGTCGGAACAATCGACGCCCGCCGAGTTGTCCATCGCATCGGTGTTGATGCGCCCGCCAGCGAGGTCGAACTCGATCCGACCGCGTTCGGTCACGCCGAGGTTGCCGCCTTCGCCGACGACCTTGGCGCGCAACTGATCTCCGTCGACACGGATCGCATCGTTGGCCTTGTCCCCCACCTGCGCGTCGGATTCGGATGACGACTTGATGTAGGTGCCGATGCCGCCGTTCCACAGCAGGTCCACTGGCGCCAGCAGGATCGCGTGAATCAGTTCCGGAGGCGACAACGCGTCGACACCAACGTCGAGCCCGAGTGCCGTGCGCATCTGTTCACTGATCGGAATCGACTTGGTCTCTCGCGACCAGACCCCGCCACCCTCGCTGATGAGCGAGGTGTCGTAATCGGCCCACGACGAGCGCGGCAACGAGAAGAGCCGTGCGCGTTCGGTATACGACGACGAGGCGTCCGGATTCGGATCGACGAACACGTGCCGGTGGTCGAACGCCGCGACGAGACGGATGTGCTGCGACAACAGCATGCCGTTGCCGAACACGTCGCCGCTCATGTCGCCGATACCGGCGACGGTGAAGTCCTGCGACTGGGTATCGACGCCCATCTCACGGAAGTGACGCTTGACCGATTCCCATGCGCCTCGCGCGGTGATGCCCATCGCCTTGTGGTCGTAGCCCGCCGAACCACCCGAGGCAAAAGCATCCCCGAGCCAGAAATCATACTGCGCTGCAACATCATTGGCGATATCGGAGAACGACGCCGTGCCCTTGTCCGCAGCGACGACGAGATACGTGTCGTCACCGTCTCGACGCACCACCGACCTCGCGGGGATGACCGCACCGGTGTGCTGGTCGAGGTTGTCTGTGACGTCGAGCAGGCCGGAGATGAAATCTCGATACTGCGCAATACCTTCGGCGCGCGTGGCGTCACGGTCCGCGGCGGCGTCACCGGTCGGTGCGGGCGGCCGCTTGACGACGAATCCGCCCTTGGCGCCGACGGGCACGATCACCGCGTTCTTGACGGCCTGCGCCTTGACCAGACCCAGGATCTCGGTGCGGAAATCCTCGCGTCGATCCGACCAGCGCAGTCCGCCGCGGGCAACGGCACCGAAACGCAGGTGCACCCCTTCGACGCGCGGCGAGTACACGAAGATCTCGTGCAGTGGCCGCGGCTCGGGCGTTTGCGGAATCTCCCTGGGCCGCAACTTGAACGACATCACCGGTCGGTCGGCGTCGTCGTCGCGGACGTAGAAGTTGGTGCGCGACGTCGCCCCGATGACGGCCGAGAACGCCGAGACGATGCGGTCGGCTTCGAGTCCGAGGACCTTGCCGATGTCGTCGCTGAGCGCAGCTGCCGCACGGTCGCGCTGCTGTTCGTCGGCGTGGTCGGGGTCGAACGACGCCTCGAACAGCTCGACCAGTCCCCGCGTGACATCGCGGTACTCGCCGAGGGTGTGCGCAACCAGGGTGTTGCTGTACGAGAAGCCGCACTGGCGCAGGTACCGACCGTACGCACGAAGCATCGCCGCGGAACGCCAGTCGAGGCCGCACCTGATGATCAGCTCGTTGTAGGCGTCGACCTCTGCGCGTTGCCGCCAGATCTGCACGAAGGCATCGGTGAACCGCCCGTCGAGGTCGTCGGCGGAGTCGAGATCCACCGACATCCCGTCGGCCAACGCGACACTGAATTCGTAGACGTGGCAGACCTGCCCGTCAGGCCGCACGAGGCGGTACGGATGCTCGTCGACGACGTCGAGGCCGAGGCTGTGGAGCACCGGCAGCACGTCGGTCAAGGTGGCTGCGCCGCCGCACAAATACAGCGTGAACTTCCACAGCGCCCCGGGCTCGCTGCCGGTCTGCGCCAGCGCCACGGCGATGTCGCCGGCGTCGAGATCGGCGACACGGATGAGGTCGGCGAGTGCGTCCGACGGCTCGCGCTGGTCCTTGTAATCCTCGGGCAGCGCAGGAAGCAACCGAAACAGGGCGTCGACGCCGCCGACGGGAAGCCTGGCCGACGCCGCGTCGAGTCCGCCCGCCGCTTCGCGGAACCGCTCGTCCCACGTCCGGATTGACTGTGCCAGTTCGTGTTGGATGGCGCTCTGTTCGGGCGTCCCGATGTCGAAGGTGCCGCGTCGCGCGGCGTCGGATTCGTCGACGCGGACCATCACCTGTAGTTGCGCGAGGGGCATCTCGCTGACACGTGCCGAGTACTCGAGCGCAGTGCCATGCAATTGTTCTGAGACGACGTTCTGCAGCGCCAGGCGGTTCTGCGTGTTGTACCTGTCGCGAGGTAGATAGATGAGCGCGGTGGCGGTACTGCCCTGCGGGTTCACGCGGACGAACGCGCGCAGGGTTCGGGTGGCGACGGCGTCGAACATCTCGCCGATCCGACGGCTCAACTCGGCATCCGACGACGCGAACATCTCCACCAGCGGGTAGTTCTGCAGCAGTTCGATCATCGACTG
The DNA here is from genome assembly GCF_001665925.1 of Gordonia sp. 852002-50816_SCH5313054-c. Lineage (NCBI taxonomy): Bacteria > Bacillati > Actinomycetota > Actinomycetes > Mycobacteriales > Gordoniaceae > Gordonia > Gordonia sp. 852002-50816_SCH5313054-c. The sequence continues at coordinate 68,499 of NZ_LZTE01000034.1, read as the reverse complement.
ACCGGCAAACGAATCCTCGTCGACGCCGGCGCGGCGGATCACCTCGTGCACTTTGCCGCGCAGCACGGGGACGTCGAGGATCGTCTGGTGCAGGCCGGACGAGGTGAAGGTGCCGAGGAATCGGTGTTCTCCCACATGCGTTCCGGCGGCGTCGAACTCGGGAATCTGGATCAGGATCGGATAGTTCGACCGCTGCACGCCGGTTTCGAGATAGACCCGCGAGACACGCGGCAATAGCGGCGGCTGCGTGAGCACCCCGAAGTCGCGCGCCTGGGTGAGGTCGAGGAGTGAGTCGCCCCGCCACAGACCCCGGCCGTCGGAGACCGCGCCGTCGATGCCCACCCTGCGGTAGCCGAGTGGCACGAAGTGGTTGCCCGCGAACCAGTCGAGAAGGCGTGAATACTCGTACCGGTCGACGGCGGCTATGCCCGATTGCGCGGTGGTCGGGGCGACGGCGCAGTCGGCACCGCAGGTCGACAGGCGGCCGCGCATATCCACCGCGTCGCGGTCCACGTCGGCCACACGGGCGATGACGTCGACGAGTTCGGTACGCAAGGCCTCGGTGTCGACCTCACCCTTCGCCGACATCGCGACCACGTAGATCCACGACTCCGTTGAGCGGTCTGGTCCGGCGCCGATGTCGCTGAGCGTGCCTGCCTCGTCGCGCGCCACCGCCATCACCGGATGGTCGATGCGGCTGACGGTCAGTCCGTGCGCCTCGATGACGGTCAGCACCGCTTCGACCAGCAGTGGCATGTCGTCGTTGACGACGACGATCTCGGTTCCCGACGGTCCCGAGCTCACGTCGACCAGGCACTGCCCCGCTGATCGCGTCGACGCCAACCCGACGTGTCGACGAACGCGGTTCAGATCGGCATCGTCGATCGCGTCGAGGTCGGTCGCGTCGGTGAGACCACCGCCCGAACCCGTCGTCGGGTGGTGCGCGTCGCCCGGAGGGTTGCTCGCGTTGAGATAGCAGCTGACCGCCGCAGGCAACAGAGCACTCTCTTGAGACAACGCACTCACCTTCACTTCAAGGAGATTGGGAGATGATCTCCGATTCGAGCCCTACCGCGATGGTAGTGACGCGATTCAGTCGCGAGTGAGTTTCCGGTGAGTAACCCGGTGCGGACGCGCGGCGTCGGGTCCGAGCCGGTCGACCTTGTTCGCCTCATACGCCTCGAAGTTGCCTTCGAACCAGAACCATTGTCCCTCTTCGACATTGCCCTCCCACGCCAGAATGTGGGTACAGGTCCGGTCGAGGAACCACCGGTCGTGGCTGATCACCACGGCACATCCCGGGAACGACTCCAGGGCGTTCTCGAGCGAGCCGAGGGTTTCGACGTCGAGGTCGTTGGTCGGCTCGTCGAGCAGGATCAGGTTGCCGCCCTCTTTGAGCGTCAACGCCAGGTTGAGGCGGTTGCGCTCACCACCGGAGAGCACCTCTGCCCGCTTCTGCTGATCGGGACCCTTGAAGCCGAAGGCGCTGACGTACGCACGCGAGGGCATCTCGTTCTGGCCGACCTCGATGTAGTCGTTGCCGTCGGAGACGACCTCCCACACGTTCTTCTTCGGGTCGATGTTGGCGCGGTTCTGGTCGACGTAGCTGAGCTTGACCGTATCGCCGACCTTCACCGAGCCGGAGTCGGGCTCCTCGAGTCCGACGATGGTCTTGAACAGCGTCGTCTTACCCACACCGTTGGGTCCGATGACACCGACGATTCCGTTGCGCGGCAACGTGAACGACAGATCCTTGATCAGCACGCGACCGTCGAAGCCCTTGTCGAGGTTGGCGACCTCGACCACCACGTCACCCAGACGCGGCGGCGTCGGGATCTGGATCTCCTCGAAGTCGAGCTTGCGCGTCTTCTCGGCCTCCGCTGCCATCTCCTCGTACCGCGAGAGGCGGGCCTTGTTCTTCGTCTGACGGGCCTTGGCGCCCGAACGGACCCAAGCGAGCTCTTCCTTGAGCCGCTTCTGCAGCTTCTGGTCCTTCTTGCCCTGGACCTCGAGACGCTCGGCCTTCTTCTCCAGGTAGGTGGAGTAGTTGCCCTCGTACGGGTGCAGCTTGCCGCGGTCGACCTCACAGATCCATTCGGCCACATGGTCGAGGAAGTAGCGATCGTGCGTCACCGCGAGGACTGCGCCGGGGTACGACGCCAGGAACTGCTCGAGCCACAGCACGCTCTCGGCGTCGAGGTGGTTGGTCGGCTCATCGAGCAGCAGCAGGTCGGGCTTGGACAGCAGCAGCTTGCACAACGCGACGCGACGGCGCTCACCACCCGAGAGGTGGGTGACAGGGGAATCGCCGGGCGGGCAGCGCAGTGCGTCCATGGCCTGGTCGATCTGCGAGTCGAGGTCCCAGGCGTCGGCGTTGTCGAGGTCTTCCTGGAGCTTGCCCATCTCCTCCATGAGTTCGTCGGAGTAGTCGGTGGCGAGCAGTTCGGCGATCTCGTTGAAGCGGTCGAGCTTCTGCTTGATCTCGCCCATCCCCTCCTCGACGTTCTGCTTGACCGTCTTCTCCTCGTTGAGGGGCGGCTCCTGCAACAGAATGCCGACGGTGGCCTCCGGGTCGAGGAATGCCTCGCCGTTCGACGGCTGGTCGATTCCCGCCATGATCTTGAGGATCGACGACTTACCGGCACCGTTGGGACCGACGACGCCGATCTTGGCGCCCGGGTAGAAGGACATGGTGACGTCGTCGAGAATGACCTTGTCACCGTGCGCCTTGCGCACCTTCTTCATCGTGTAAATAAACTCGCCAGCCACGTAATGTCCTCACCTGCGGTTTTGTGGTCATCTGCGCTCGAGCTCCGATACCGGAGAGTGCATGCGGGGTATCGCCCTCCGGCGACACGGCAGGCTCTCGGCGCAACGTCGCGTACCACTCTATCGACGTGGCGCGACACTCTCCCACATGGCCGTGATCGAGTCGGACCCGCCCGCCCGCGAACACGGCGCCGCGATCGCCGCAGACGTGCGAACACGATCACTGGCACCATCGAGAGGGTGACCGCCTCTGCGCCGCTGACCGAGCTTGTCGAGCTCACCGGCGGCGTCTTCTGTATGGGTTCGGATCGCTTCTACCCCGAGGAACGTCCCGCACATGAGCGTCGCGTCGGCGCTTTCGCGATCGAACGGCATCCGGTGACCAATGCGCAGTACGCGGCGTTCGTCAGCGACACCGGGTACGTGACCGTTGCCGAGAGCGACATCGACCCCGTCGATTTCCCCGGCTCCGACCCAGCGATGCTCGTTCCGGGTGCCCTTGTCTTCACACCGACGGCCGGCCCCGTCGACCTCACCGACTGGCGAGCGTGGTGGCGATGGCAGCCGGGAGCGTCGTGGCGTCACCCGCTCGGACCCGCGACCGACATCGTCGGGCACGACGACCACCCCGTCACCCAGATCGCCTACGCCGACGCTGTGGCCTACGCCGCGTGGGCGGGGCGTCGGCTCCCCACCGAGGCCGAGTGGGAGTACGCCGCGCGGGGCGGACTCGACGGACACGAGTACGCGTGGGGCGACGAGTTGCATCCCGAGGGCGAGATTCTCGCCAACACGTGGATCGGCGACTTCCCCTACGCGAGCGACGGCTGGAGCGGAACGTCGAGGATCGGGAGTTATCCGCCCAACGGCTTCGGACTTCTCGACATGATCGGCAACGTGTGGGAGCGCACGTCGGACGTGTTCAACCCGCGCCACGTCCCGCCCGATCTTGCGACCGTCTCCCCCGACGGCCGACCGGACCTCTTGGCGCCCACCACATCTCCACAGGTCACGCGTGTCACGAAGGGCGGCTCGCACCTGTGCTCACCGCAGTACTGCCGACGCTACCGACCCGCCGCCCGTTCTCCGCAATCCGACGACTCGGCCACGTCACACCTCGGATTCCGTTGCGCCGCAGACGTTATTGCCGCATGACGGGTCCCGCCACGGTGAACACACCCCTCCGGCGTTCACCGTGGCGGGAGGTCGGTCACGCCGCAGCGCCTGTGGCGTCGGCCGGGGCGTCGACGCCTGCCGCTTGTGTATCCGCGGGCCGGGGCGTCGCGTCGGCACGACCGCGATACTCGACGACGCAGCGTGCGAGATCGAGGCCGACGGAGTCGGCGATCATCTCCAACTCCGTGCGGGATTCGCCGTCGCTCGTCGTGTAGGTGTTCGTGTGTATCGCCCCGTGCACGATCACGGGCCGACCCTTCTCGACCGCGGACGCGACGCCCGCCACCAGCCGCCGCCAACATGAGACGGTCAGGAACAGACTGTTCCCGTCGATCCACTCCCCCGTTGCGCGATCCCGTCGACGCGTGTTGCTGGCCATGCGGAACGAGATCACCTCATCGCCGTTTGCCATGCGGTTGCGCCGGGGGTCGGAGATCACTCGCCCCACGATCGTCGAATAGGTTTCGTACATTGCTCCGCTCCTGCCGTGAGGTGCCATCGGAGTGCAGACACCGAGTTCGCAACTCGGGCTGAGATGGCTGCCCGTGAGCATTCCGCAGAACAAGCCCCCGACAGCGGGCGCGAGACCAAGCTGTGGACAGGACCCCGCCTGTGGATACGGGCACCGTCAAGACACCCGGCCCCCTGCCGTACACTCTGCGTGTCGGTTTCGCCTCCGTAGCTCAGGTGGATAGAGCAAGGGCCTTCTAATCCCTAGGTCGCAGGTTCGAGTCCTGCCGGGGGCACCAGGGACCGTTCACAACAACAGTTTTCGTGAGCGGCAGTCCTCGCGCACCGGCGCTGCGAGGATTGCCAGCAGGACGCTATGACCAACCCAATTACCTCTCATGCACTACCTCTGGCCTCACGTCAGTCTCGCCGCGATTCGAGGAAGTAGTTCCAGCTAGTTGCCGCCCGCCGAGCGGATTCGTTGCGGTTTGTTCTGGCATGACGTGATTTGAGGCGTGGTACGTCGTTTCCGCATGGGGCTTAGCAGGCGATCACCCTTCAGACTCGAACCGCCCTGACTCCCGCAGTCCGCGCAGCAGCACCCTGCCGAACTCGTTCACACCGGAGACACCGGAACCCTTGCCGAGGACGACGCCAGTCTCGACAACACCGGACCTGATCAGTGACGCCTCAATCTGAACCGTCCTGGGTCTGGTGGAGACCGTGATCTCACCAGGAGAATGCCGGTATGGCTGCACCAAGGAAGTTCGATCCAGAGACCCGCGAGCGGGCTGTGAGGATGTATCACGACCACCTCGCCGAGCACGGCGGCGCGAAACTCGCCGCCCGCGAGCATGTAGGCGCGCTGCTCGACATCAACCAGGCAACGTTGCGCAACTGGATCGAGAAGGATAAGCCGATTGTCACCACACGGGGAACGACGACGGTGAGCGAACAGGACGCCGAACTGGCTGCGCTTCGCAAGGAGAACGCCGAATTACGCAGGGCAAACGAGATTTTGAAGACCGCGTCGGCGTTTTTCGCAGCGGCGGAGGTCGACCGCCGACTGCGGTGATCGTCGACTACATCGACGCTCACAAGGGCCGGTTTGGGGTCGCCCCGATCTGCCGAGTGCTGACCGAGCACGGCGTGCAGATCGCCCCATCCACCTACTACGCCCGCAAACACGCGGGTCCGGTCTCGGCAACACAAATGGCCGAGGCGTACGACGCTCATACCGTCTACCAGGCGTTTCAGCGTAATCGCGGCGTGTACGGCGTTCGTAAACTGTGGCACACGATGCGCCGTGAGGGCCGGGTGATGGGCCGCGATCAGGTAGGCCGGCTGATGGAGATCTGCGGCATCAGCGGAGTCGTGCGCGGCAAGCACCGCACAAGCACAACCCAGCGTGATGATCGCGCGCCGCGCCATCCTGATTTAGTGGATCGGCAGTGGTCGCTGCCGTCGCGTCCGGACCAGTGGTGGGTGGCGGATTTCACCTACTGCTGGACGCTGTCGGGATTCGTCTACACAGCGTTTCTGGTCGATGTGTACTCGCGACGGATCCTGGGTTGGCGGGTGATGACGAGCAAGACGACACCGCTGGTGACCAGCGCTCTCGAGCAGGCCCTGTTCACCCGAAGAAGGACCGACTTCTCCTTTACTGCAACAGGTTTGATTCATCACAGCGATGCGGGAAGTCAAGGTGGATTCAATCGGTCGTCGCAACACCTCGATGACGGAGGTGTGCGATGGGACGCAGCAACAAGCAGACACGCCAGGCGCCGGTGGGTGCCCGCCGGCAGTGGGCGGCGGATCGGGCGTTGCGCCCGTCGATGCGGTCACCGGGGAGACCGGAACCCTCGCGTGCGGTGCAGCGCGATTTCTGGCGGCGGATCGCCTCAGGAGCGACGACTGCCGACGCCGCGGAGGCCGTCGGCGTGTCGTGGCCGGTCGGGTCCCGGTGGTTCCGTCACGCTGGCGGCATGCCGCCGATCAGCCTGGACGAGCCCACGGGCCGCTACCTGTCGTTCACCGAGCGTGAGGAGATCGCACTGTTGCGCGCCCAGGATGTCGGCGTGCGGGAGATCGCCCGTCGGATCGGACGCGACCCGGGGACGACCTCACGCGAGCTGCGCCGCAACGCGGCGACCCGCAGCGGCACGCAGGTCTACCGAGCCGGAGTGGCGCAGTGGAAAGCGCAGCAAGCCGCGAAACGCCCGAAAACGGCGAAGCTGGTAGACAACGACAGGTTGCGTGAGTATGTGCAGGAGCGGCTCTCCGGGGCCGTCCGCCGGCCCGACGGCACCGCCGTCGCAGGCCCCGACACGCCCGCGTGGAAAGGACTGAACAAGCCGCATCGGCAGGACCGACGGTGGGCGACGGCATGGAGCCCGCAGCAGATCTCGCACCGGCTGAAAGTTGATTTCCCGGAGGATGAGTCCATGCGCATCAGTCACGAGGCGATCTACCAATCGTTGTACATCGAAGGTCGAGGCGCCCTGAAACGGGAGTTGGTCACATGCCTGCGCACCGGCCGGGCACTGCGGGTGCCCCATAGCCGATCGCAGAACAAGCCGCAGGGACATGTCACCGCGGACGTGGTGATCAGCGAACGCCCCGCCGAAGCCGAAGACCGTGCTGTCCCAGGGCATTGGGAAGGCGACTTGATCATCGGGACCGGCCGGTCCGCGATCGGCACGCTCGTCGAGCGCAGCAGCCGCTCCACGATCCTGGTGCACCTGCCTCGATTGGAGGGGTGGGGCGAGAGGCCGCCTGTGAAGAACGGTCCGTCCCTCGGTGGCTACGGCGCCGTCGCGATGAACGCCGCGCTGACGACATCGATGACCACGCTTCCCGAGCAGCTCCGCAAGACCTTGACCTGGGACCGCGGAAAGGAGCTGTCCGGTCATGCCCGGTTCGCTCTCGAGACCGGCACGAGAGTGTTCTTCGCCGACCCGCACTCGCCCTGGCAACGACCGACGAACGAGAACACGAACGGCCTGCTGCGCCAGTATTTCCCGAAGGGAACCGATCTGTCCCGGTGGTCCGCCGAGGACCTCGAGGCCGTCGCTCTGGCGATCAACAACAGGCCACGCAAGGTCCTCGGCTGGCGAACCCCGGCCGAGGTCTTCGCCGAGCAGCTACGCTCCCTGCAGTAGCCCGGTGTTGCATCGACCGGTTGAACTCGCCCAATACACCTCGTTCGCCTTCACCGAGGCGCTACGCGACTCCGGCCTGGCCGGCTCGATCGGCTCAGTTGGCGATGCCCTGGACAATGCGTTGATGGAATCGACGATCGGGTTGTACAAGAGCGAACTCATCGACCGCCAGCGATCCTGGACCGGACGAGCCGAGGTCGAACGCGAAACCGCCGCATGGGTGCATTGGTACAACACCGAACGGTTGCACTCGGCAATCGGCTACTGCCCGCCGGTCGAGTACGAGACGCGCTACCGTGAGACCGTCGCCTCCGAAGCGGAGGTGGCCTAAACTAGGTCTCCATCCGACCCAGGACGGTTCAATCGGCGGGTTCACATGCAGCCGCAGTTCCTCAGCGACAGCACTCTCACTACCGTCCAAACCTCTCAGCAAGTCTCGGTCGTGTGCCGCTTCTAGCCGTGCCAATGCGCGGACCTCGGGCCCATCCAACTCATCGAGGACACGCACGATTAGTTGCGCCTCGTCCACAGGCTCATCCGAGCGGATGGCCTTTGCTACCACGCGGGCTAAGTACAAGCGCTTAGCTTCCAGCCCAGACGCCATCACCGCTTGGAGCGAAGCCCACAGCAACGCGTCCGGGTCTGCTGCACGAATAGGTGACATCTGATCTGGCTTGCCTGCGGGCGGTCGGGAAGGATGTAGCTGTGCCCAAGCCGTACCCCCAGGAGTTCCGTGACGACGTGGTCCGGGTGGCTCGTGATCGTGATGAGGGAGTCACGATCGAGCAGGTCGCCAAGGATTTCGGAGTGCACCCGATGACGCTGCACAAGTGGATGCGCCGCGCTGACATCGACGGTGGCCATCGACCAGGTGTGAGCTCGACCGAATCCGATGAACTGCGCGACGCCCGCAAACGGATCCGGTTACTCGAGCAGGAGAACGAAGTCTTGCGTCGTGCCGCGGCGTATCTGTCGCAGGCCAATCTGCCGGGAAAAGGCTCTACCCGCTCGTGAATGAGCTCGCCGCTGACGGAATCCCCGTCGCGGTGACGTGCCGGGTACTCAAGCTCGCCCGCCAGCCGTATTACCGCTGGCTGGCCACCCCTGTGACCGACGCCGACCTCGTCGAGGCCTACCGCGTTAACGCCCTGTTCAACGCCCACAAAGATGACCCGGAATTCGGGTACCGCTACCTGGTCGAGGAGGCCCGCGACGCCGGCGAACCGATGGCCGAGCGGACTGCCTGGCGGATCTGCTCGCAGAATCGATTGTGGAGCGTGTTCGGTAAGAAGCGCGGCAAGAACGGCAAAGTGGGGCCGCCGGTTCACGACGATCTCGTCGACCGCGACTTTACCGCCGAGAAGCCAAACCAAGTGTGGCTCAGCGATATTACCGAGCACCGCACCAGCGAGGGCAAACTCTACCTGTGCGCAATCAAAGACCTGTTCTCCAACCGGATCGTGGGTTACTCGATCGACTCCCGGATGAAGTCCCGATTGGCCACGCAGGCGCTGCATAGTGCGGTGACCCGACGCGGCGATGTTTCCGGCTGCATAGTCCACAGCGACCGCGGATCTCAGTTCAGGTCAAGGAGATTCGTCCACGCACTGAATCGACACGAGATGGTCGGGTCGATGGGCAGAGTGGGGGCGGCCGGCGACAACGCGGCCATGGAGAGCTTCTTTAGCCTGCTGCAGAAGAACGTGCTGGATCGCCGCCGCTGGGACACCCGAGAAGAGCTACGGATCGCGATCGTCACCTGGATCGAACGGACCTATCATCGCCGCCGTCGCCAGTCCGCTCTCGGGCGGTTGACCCCGATCGAATACGAAGCCATCATGACCACACCGGCCAGTCAGGCCGCGTGACTGAAACTGTCACCTATTCGTGCAGCAGACCCGTGAGCGTGAGCTGTTCATGGTTAAGCAGGCAGCACACGGCCTCGACGACGACCTTCCAAACTACGACCACGCGTTCGCACAAGCGAAAGAACTGACAAACGAGCAGGCCAGACAGAAGTTGCGCGATCTGTTCGATGACATCACAGATATCCGTAGGGATCACCGGATCACAAGGTGGATTGGCGCCGACGGGGCACATCACTCGGTACCGCGTGAATGGCCACACGACCCTCGCTACTCCACGCGTACCCCCTGAGGGAAATGATGCCCACTGTTACCGACAGGCGGAATACTGACCGGTGAGGGTTAAGAGGTGACGCAACTCTGAGCAACAGCTGGCTCTTTCGAGCAAGATCAACAACACCTCAACGGGATCAGACACGGAGGGGAGGTACCCACCCGCCAATTAGCGGCCAATCTGTTCGCGGCGCGCAGCGTTGGAGTCCACCCGTGAGCAGACCGGCCGGTTTCCGTAGCCCTGAACCCTGGGACATCATGGATCATGACACGACGTGGAGCGGCATGCGGCTAAGGACCTCAATGCAAGCTGACATGGCAGATGAGTTGGCCGCTTGGGGCAACGTCAGCAGGAATCGCTACTGACCTCGATGAGTCGGCAAACACGCCATTCACCTGACACCGTCGGTAGAAAGCGACAGACGCCGAAGGCGCCGAGGAGACGAGAGACGTCATGCCGGGCGACAGCGGACGCCTCCCACAGGGGCATTACATGACTGTCGTCGGGCACGGCCATCAGCGAGATTCGAGAGTCCACACCGGTTGCGCGAACAGCGCTGCCGGCAACAACCTGACGGTCTTTGGCGACGCCTTCAGCATCACGAGTTGCCCGCCGACTGGCGTCACCGATCGAATGCTGTCGCGCCGCAACAACACCGTCGACGCCGGTGAGTCGACGCGCAGAAACTCATCGTCGGCGCCTGCTCCCCACTTGGCTCCTGGGGCGAGCATCCTGCGGTTCTGGAAGTAGGCAGCGATCAGCGCAGCGCCGATCCACGCCACCGAGCACACGAGGAACACGCTCACACCGATCAGCAGGCCCAAGGACCACCCACTACCAGTCGCGATACACACCGCCGCAAAGATCGTCGCGAAAACCGCGGCGATACCGACAGTGCGCGCCCAGAGGCGAGGTGTTGCGAGCGACGTCAATGTGGCGCGACGGGCGTCGCCTTGCCGCGCGGTCCATTCGATCTGAATCGGAGGCAGAGTGCCTGCACCATTTGTCGTACTCATCCGACGAGCTTGCCATGGCACCGATGTCGGTATCGACAACGCTGCCCGTCGGCACGAAATTCAATTGCACCGCGACGCAACGCTGATAGCGTCGTCGACTGATGTCTGAGCAGAGCCCCGCCACCAAATGGCACACCCGTACCGAAACCCCGGCCGACGTGTCGACCGTCCACGAGATCACCCTCGCCGCGTTTCCCACCGCGGAGGAAGCCGAGATCCTCGACGGCCTTCGGCGTGACCCCGCGTGGATCGACGGACTGTCGATTGTCGTCACCGACGAGTCGGGACGCGTCGTGGGGCACGGCGTCGCGACCCGCGGCTACGTCGACGACTCTCCGGTCCTGGGATTGGGGCCGGTGTCGGTGCTTCCGCAGTTCCAGAACCGCGGCGCGGGCAGCGCAGTCAACCGTGCACTTCTCGAGGCCGCACGGCAGATGGGCGAACCACATGTCGTCGTGCTCGGGCACGCCGACTACTACCCGCGATTCGGGTTCGAATGCGCATCGACCCACGGGATCACCGTGCCGTTCGACGCCCCCGACGAGGCCGTCATGGCGATGACACTCGACGAGGGCAAGCCACTTCCGACCGGAGTCATGCACTACGCCGCGCCGTTCGGCGTGTGAATCATCCAGGCGGACAACACCTTTTCGACTAGGCGCCGCGCGCTCCCGCAGTTCCTCGCCACCCGCCGATGAGGTGAATGGTGTGATAGATGAGCAGCGCGCACACCGCGCCGATCGCGATGCCGCCGAAGCTCACGTCGCCGATGGTCCAACTGAAGTCTGCGATGGCGATGATCAGCGGAATCGCGGCGCTGAACTGGTTGATCGGTCGGGAGAAGTCGACGCGGTTGGTCACCCAGATGTGCACACCGATGATGGCGACAAGGCCATAGAGCGCAGTGGTGATGCCTCCGAGGACTCCGGAGGGAACCGACGCGATCACGGCACCGATCTTCGGACACAGTCCCAAGATGATCGCCGCGGCAGCGGCGACCCAGTACGCCGCAGTCGAATACACCTTGGTCGCGGCCATGACACCGATGTTCTCGGCATATGTCGTGGTCGCCGACCCTCCGCCCGAGCCGGCGATCATCGTCGACAGTCCGTCGGCGAACAACGCCCTGCCCATCCGGTCGTCGAAGTTCGCTCCGGTCATCATCGCGACGGACTTCACGTGCCCGATGTTCTCGACCACCAGCACGAGGACCACGGGTAAGAACGTCGGGATCACCGAGAGGTGGAACGTCGGAGTGTGGAACTCGGGCAGGCCGATCCAACTCGCGGTGTGGATGGCGCTTGTGTCCACCTCGTCGCGGATCAACGCCACCACATAGCCGATCACCACGCTCAACACGATGGCGAGTCGTCCGAGCAGTCCACGCAACAACGCGATCGACAACACCAGCAGCACCAGGACGATCGTCGCGGTCACGGGCTGCTTCTCGAAGTTCGCCTTTGCCGACGGCGCAAGGTTGAGGCCGATCAACGCCACGATCGTTCCGGTGACGATCGGCGGCATCACGAGGTCGATCCACCGGACACCCGCGAAGTGCACAATGACGCCGATCAACGCCAGCAGCGCACCCACCACGACGATCCCGCCGAGTGCCGACGATTGCCCATTCGACGCCGTGGCCGCGAGTACCGGCGCGATGATCGCGAAGCTCGAGCCGAGATAGCTCGGCAACCGGTTGCCCGTGATGATCAGGAACAGTGCGGTACCGATGCCCGAGAACAACAGTGTTGTGGCGGGCGGGAATCCGGTGAGCACCGGGACGAGGAACGTCGAACCGAACATCGCGACGACATGCTGCAGGCCGATACTCACCGTCTTCGGCCACGACAGCCGCTCCCCCGGTGAGACCACGTCGTCGACATCGACGCGCGTCCATCCCATGTGGTCGGCCAGTCGTCGCGACGTCGTGGTGGCGCCGGAGCTCCCGCGCTCGCTCCCTCCACCATTGTCGCCGTCGCCCCTTCCGCTATCGCCACCGCCATCACGAGTTTCGTCGTTACGCACGAGAATCAGTCTGCGCGATCACAGAGCGCGACGCCGGGTTTACCGGCATACCGGGACCGGCGACCGCACCTGACCGGGCACCGATCAGACCGGTAACCCACTGTCGGACAGCACCTTTGCGTTGACAGCCGCCTCCCAGCGTCGCCGCAGGGCGCGGTCAGCGGAGCTCCATAGTGTTCTCCTCGTCGGCAACGCCGCCGGCAGGAAGTCACGAAGGAGATCCCATGCCTATCAATAACGGGTCGCAGCAGAACAACAACGGCCCGCGACAGGCCCCTGCCCCGCAGCCGCCGCGTCGCCGTCGTCGGCAGCGCTTCTGGAATCCGCGCGCACACCGCTGGGACTGGCGCTGGGTCTACTGACCTTCCGGCCCTACTGGAGCCGACACGGACGTCCGACGCCGCCAGGCGTGTCACCGACGCCCGCGTCGGCTCCTGGTCTCATGCCCGCTGACTCCCGTGCCCGCCGATTCCCGTGCCTACCGATTCCCATGCCTACCGATACAGAAGGACGTTCGATGAACGCGCGACAAGCTTTTCGACGTTTCTCTCCCGCAGTACGAGGCGAGGCCAGACGATTCGCACTCGCGGGAACTCTGCTCGGCATCGCCGCGGCATGCGAGGTGGTTGCCGTCTTCGTGCTCGCAGACGTCATCGACGGCGCGCTCGACTCCAACAGCGTCACCACATTCGCGCGCCTTGCGCTCATCTGGCTCCTCATCACTGCAATCTCCTGCGGCGGAGACTATTTCGGTCAGGTCGTGTCCGTTGGCATCTCCGAGCGGGTGGTGCTACGGCTCCGCGATCAGCTCTTCGACCATGTGCAACGCCTTCATCCTGTGCAGCACCGCCGACTGGGCCTTGGCAACCTCGTCACCCGACACACCGGCGATCTCGAAGCAGTCGAGTACCTGATCGGGACGGGAGTGATGCAGTTCGTGATCGCGCTGGCCCACACCATCGGGTTGGTCGTCGCGGCGCTCATCATGAGCTGGCAGGTCGCGCTCGTCGCTCTGGCTGCGGTCCCGGCGCTATGGGGTCTCTCGGCGTTCTTCGCGCGTCGGCAAGAACGCGTCACCCGCGACGAACGCGGCGCCAACAGCGACATCGCCGACTCCGTCGAAACCGCACTCCTCGGCCACGAGACGGCCGTCGCCTACAACCAGCAGGGACGTGAACACGCTCGACTCCACCGGCACGGAGTCACCTGGATGAGCGCCCGCCTGGCGCAGACGCGCGTCGAGGCCGGACTCGGCGGCATCTTGAGCTTCGGGCAGGTCGTGGTCACGCTGGCCATCGCGATCGTGGGCGTCTGGCAGGTCCGTCAGGGCCAGCTCAGCGTCGGCGGCCTACTCGCCCTCACCGGCTACCTCGGGATGCTCTATCCCAAGATGCAGGAGCTCGCCGACATCCGGATCGCCATCGCATCGGCGGTGATCAGCGCCGAGCGTGTTGCCGAGGTCCTCGACGTCGCGCCCGTCGAACGCGTCGAAACCCCCACGGCCCGCACGTCGGTCCGATCTCCACTACGTCCGACGACGCCGGTCGGTATCGCGCTGCGCGACGTCACACTCGCGCGCGAGCACCAGACGGTCCTCGACGCCGTGGACCTCGACCTCGCGCCGGGCACCATCACCGCACTGATCGGACCGAGCGGCGTCGGAAAGTCGACGCTGGCGTCGCTGCTGTGCCGCTTCGAACATCCCGACTCCGGGCACCTGAGCATTGGCGACGTCGACTACGACGACCTGACCGGCGCTTGGATTCGCGATCACATCACGCTGCTTCCGCAGCAGCCGATCATCAAGGGCGCCAACATCTCCGACAACATCGCCTACGGGCGGCCGGACGCGACGCGAGAAGAGATCATCGCCGCCGCGGTCGCCGCCGACGCCGACGAGTTCATCCGCAGGCTTCCCGAGGGCTACGACGCCCGGCTCGACGACGGCGGCCTCACGCTCTCCGGTGGTCAGCGGCAACGTATCGCGATCGCCCGTGCGATGCTCCGCAATACCCCCGCGCTCATCCTCGACGAACCGACGTCGGGTCTCGACGCCGCGACCACGAGCCGGATCCTCGACCCCCTCCGGCGGCTCGCTGACGGCCGCACCACGCTGCTCATCACGCACGACACTCGGGTCACCGCGATCGCCGACCGCATCGTCGAACTCCGTGACGGGCATCTGTACGACCTGAGCCGGTGGATGGAACCGGAGAACGCACCAGCGTGACGCGATAGTGCACACGCATCCGACCTGTATGTATGCGGGAGATACACCCGGCCGGCTATGCAACAACAACCCTATGCACACTATTGCATAGTGCGTAGGTGCATTGGTACGGTCGAGTCGTGGCACTCGAACACGCGATCATGGTGTCGCTCTCCGAACGCCCGGGCACCGGCTACGAGATCGGCAGGCAATTCGACCGGTCGATCGGCTACTTCTGGTCGGCGACGCACCAGCAGATCTATCGCACACTGGGCAAGCTCCACGCCGAGGGCATGGTGAGCTTCGAACCCGTCGCCCAGGAGGGCAGACCGGACAAGAAGGTCTACACACTCTCCGACGCGGGCCGTCAGGCACTGCGCGAGTGGGTTTCGTCGCCGACGCCCATGCGACAACTCCGCGACGACCTCGGACTCAAGATCCGAGCAGCAGAGCACGCCGACCTCACCGACGTCATCGACGAACTCCGCAGGCACCGCGCCGAACACCTTGCGCGACTGCACCTTTACCAGTCGTTCGAGAAGGACGACTACCCCGATCCGCAGGCACTGACCGGCCGTCGCCTCCATCAGTACCTGGTACTCCGCGGCGGCGTACGCATCGAAGAAGGCTTTGTCGGTTGGTGCGACGAAGTCATCGCCGCGCTCGACGCCGAGCAGCGTCGAACAGCCACCGCGTCGACGCCATCCGTCGGCAACGAGTCCTGATCACCAACCCACCCCACCCCCGACGACCCAGGAGAACGCAGATGTCAGCCCCATCCGCGAATACCAGCTCGAGCCAACCGAATCCGTATTATCCGCGTCTGTTCGAGCCCCTCACCGTCGGTGGGATGACGTTGCGCAATCGCATCGTCATGGGGTCGATGCACACCGGTCTCGAAGACCGCGTGTGGGACACCGACAAGCTGGGCGCGTACTACGCCGAGCGCGCACGCGGCGGTGCCGGCCTGATCATCACGGGCGGCTTCGCGGTCAGTCGCACCGGCCAGCTCCTGCCTTTCGCGGGCAAGATGACCAACGTGCTCGACGCCAAACGGCATCAGCGCGTCACCCGCGCGGTGCACGACGCGGGCGGAAAGATTGCCATGCAACTCCTCCAGGCGGGCCGTTATGGCTACACGCCACTCAAAGTTGCTCCGGGAAGCGAGAATTCGCCCATCCACCCGTTCAAGAACCTGCCGATGCCCGAGTCGGTCATCCGGCACGTGATCCGCTCGTACGGACAGGCCGCGAAGCTCGCGCGTCAGGCTGGTTACGACGCCGTCGAGATCATGGGCGGCGAGGGCTACCTGGTCAACCAGTTCTTGTGCCCGCACACCAACGACCGCACCGACAAGTGGGGCGGCTCCACCGAGAACCGGCAACGCTTTCTGGTGGAAGTGATCACCGAGATCCGACGCCGCGTCCCCCGCGACTTCCCGGTCATCCTTCGGCAGTCGATCGCCGACTTCGTCAAGGGCGGACAGACCTGGGACGAGATCGCCCTCATGGCACGCAAGGCCGAGGCGCTCGGCGTCGACGCGATCAACACCGACATCGGATGGCACGAAGCCGGCGTGCCGACCATCGTCACCTCGGTGCCGCGCGCGGCGTTCGTCAAGTTCACCGAGCGACTCCGCGACGAGGTCTCGATCCCGCTGATCGCGAGCAACCGCATCAACACCCCGGAGGTGGCGGAGGAGATCCTCGACCGCGGCCGCGTCGACGCGGTGTCGATGGCTCGCCCGCTCCTGTCCGATCCCGAGTTCCCGGTGAAGGCCATGACCGGTCGCGCCGACGAGATCAACACGTGCATCGGCTGCAACCAGGCGTGCCTCGACCACGCGTTCGTCGGGAAGAAGGTGTCGTGCCTGCTCAATCCGCGTGCCGGACGTGAGACCACGCTGACCCTCGGCGCGACACGTCGGGCACGCAAGGTCGCGGTCATCGGCGCCGGACCGGCCGGACTGTCGGCCGCGGTGACCGCCGCACAACGCGGCCACCGGGTCGAGCTCTTCGAGGCCGGCTCGACGATCGGCGGCCAATTCTCCATCGCCGCACGGATTCCCGGTAAAGAGGAGTTCGCCGAGACGCTGCGCTACTACACCCGGCAGCTCGAGCTCAACAACGTCCGCGTTCATCTCGAACAGCGCGTCGACGCCGAGCACATCATCGCCGAGGGTTTCGACGAGGTGATCGTCGCCACCGGCGTCACCCCACGCATCCCCGACATCCCCGGTGTCGATCACCCGATGGTCATGTCGTACGCCGAGGCAGTGCTCGGCCACCGCGAGATCGGCAAGCGTGTCGCGGTGATCGGCGCGGGCGGCATCGGTTTCGACATCACCGAATTCCTCACCGTCGACGACTCGCCCTCCCTGAACCTGAAGGAATGGGAACAGGAATGGGGCGTCAGCGAAGACCTCGACGTTCCCGGCTTCCTCACCACGCCCCGACCGCTACCCGCAACGCGCGAGGTCTTCCTGGTGCAACGCAAGCGCGGCAAGCAGGGCAAGACACTCGGCAAGACCACCGGGTGGGTACATCGGGCGAGTGTGAAAATGAAAGGTGTCGAACAGATCTCGGGTGCAACCTACGACAAGATCGACGACGCCGGACTCCACCTGAGTTTTCACGACGACGACGGCTCGGTCCGTGAGACGCGCCTCCTCGAGGTCGACAACGTGGTCATCTGCGCGGGACAGGAGTCCGTCCGCGACCTCGTCGACCCGCTGACCGTGGCGGGCATCCGAACGCACGTCATCGGTGGCGCCGACCTGGCCGCCGAGCTCGACGCCAAGCGCGCGATCCGTCAGGGCACGGAGGTCGCAGCGGGTATCGAGTAAACCGCTACCAATCGATCGACACCCAGACCGATTCGACGTACGTGCAGCCGCAAAACTGAGAAGCTGTGTGGGTCGCACGTCCGTCGATCGAAGGAGTGGCATGGCGTCTCCGTTTGCCGAGCGGCGCTGGGGCTCGACGTCGAGTCCGCTGCGCGGCCCGATGACCGCTCTCGCGAAGACGAGCGTCGGCTCGTGGGTGGTGCGTCGATCGGCCGGTGTCGACCGGCGTGTCCTGCATGCCTCGAAGGGTCGGTTCACCGTACTGGGGCCGATCGGGGCCCCCACGCTGCTGTTGACAACCACCGGCGCAAAGTCCGGACTGTCGCGGACATCGCCGCTGCTCTACGCCCGCGAGGGCGACGACATCTTCGTCGTCGGGTCCAATTTCGGCCAGGAACGCCATCCCGCCTGGACGGCCAACCTCCTCGCCAACCCCGCCTGCACGGTCAATACAGCCGGCGTCGAGGTCGACGCCGTCGCGACGCTTCTCGACGGCCCCGAGCGCGAACGGATCTACCGCCTCTTCGAGAGCGACGTCACCGACGTGTACTCGGTCTACCGCGATCGCACCGATCGCGAGATCAGGGTGTTCCGACTCTCGGCGAGCTGACCGGCGCACAGCCACGCGACCGGTTCGCGATCGAGCCACGCCGGCGGCGCTACCATGACCGCCATGCCCATTGCGTCTCCCGTCGTGTCCGCACGCGCCGTCGTCACCGGCGCGTCCTCCGGAATCGGAATGGAACTCGCCCGCGAACTCGCCAGGCGCGGGCACTCACTGATCGTCGTGGCGCGTCGCGGGGACATCCTCGAAGAGCTCGCAGTCGAGCTGCGCACGCAACACGACGTGCAGGTCGAGGTACGACCGAGCGACCTATCGGATCCGACTGCCGTCGAGATCCTCTCCGCAGAACTCGCCCAGCGTGAGGTCTCGGTGCTCTGCAACAACGCGGGCATCGCCACCTTCGGTCCGGTCGCCGAGCTCGACGCCGACTACGAGCGCGCCCAGGTCCGGCTCAACGTCAACGCCGTGCATGACCTGACCCTCGCGGTGCTCCCCCAGATGGTTGCTCGCGGCTCGGGCGGCATCCTCATGGTCGGCTCGGCAGCTGGCAACATGCCGATCCCCAACAACGCCACCTACGCGGCGTCGAAAGCCTTCGTGAACACTTTCAGCGAGTCGCTGCGTGGCGAAGTCGGCGGTTCGGGTGTCCACGTCACCCTGCTCGCGCCAGGACCTGTTCGTACTCAGACACCGGACCCCGAGGACGCGTCGATCGTCGACAAGATGGTGCCCGGCTTTCTGTGGCACGACAGCGCGGAGGTCGCCAAGATGAGCCTGGATGCGTTGGAGCACAACAAGATGCGCGTTGTGCCCGGTACCCTGTCGAAGGCAATGTCGGTCGCGGGCGGATACAGTCCGCGAGCGCTCGTCGCTCCCATCGTCGGCACGTTCTACAAGCGACTCGGACCCGAGTCCTAGGAACCCCGATGCCACTCGAAGAGCTGCTCCGCATCGGCACGCCGCGCCCGATCGTGCGGTGGGGCGACCCTGTCCTGCATACGCCTGCCCGTTCGGTGACCGACTTCGACGACGATCTCCAGCATCTGATCGCCGACATGTTCGCCACCAATACCGCGGCACCGGGTGCGGGTCTTGCCGCGGCCCAGATCGGCGTTGACCTCGCCGTATTCGTCTACGACTGCGGCGACGAGACAGGCAGGCGACGTACGGGCGTGATCTGCAATCCCGAGCTCGAACTCCCCGAGGGCCGCGACAGGGAACTCGCGACGCTGGGCGAGGGATGTCTCTCGCTGCCGGGTGCCCATGAGGATCTCGCCCGTCCGAAGGTCGCGACGTGTCGAGGCGTCGACCAATTCGGCCAACCGGTCACCGTGACAGCGGGCGGGATACTCGGCCGCTGTCTACAGCACGAGACCGACCACACGTGCGGCATGGTGTTCGGCGATCGCCTGACCGCCAAGGCTCGCAAACGACTCTTCCGCGACGCCGATGAGGTTGCCGATCGGTATCCCGACGACTGGCCCGTGTCATCGATGCTGTGATTCGACTTGCGATGACCGGCTCCGCCCTTACCGGGACAATTCGAGAATCTGATAGTTAGCCAAATCACACAGTGCTAGTTTCTGAGAACTTACTCATAGGTAGGTGCTGACTTGTTCTCAGGAGGTCTCATGCGTCGCTTCATCCGTCTACGTCGGACAGTCATCACGGCCGCAACGCTATCTGCAACTGCCGCAGCCGTTTTCGCCACTTCCGCACACGTGGAGGCGGCCCCTTCGCTCTACATCAACCACAAGCACACGACGGTGACCACTCACCTCAAGAATCTGGGCGTCGACGTGGTCTTCACAACCACGGAGCGGACGAAAGCCGAGTCGATGCCACCGTTCACACTGGAATCCAAGATCGAGCCGGCACAGACACGTGCCGCATGGAGACTGGCCGACCTACGCATCGCGACGCTGCAGATCAAGATGATCCCCGACGGACCAGCGACCGGAAACGCCACGCCGACGGGCCAGGGACCGATGGACGTCAAGGTCACTCAGAAGCTCGACATTCAGATCCAGCGGATCGAACCGCTCGGGATCAAGGAGTTCAATCTCGTCGGGGCTCCGTGTACGACGAGCACCCCTGCTGAACTGGTGCTGACCGGCCAAATCCCCTTCTCCGAGGAGGAGGGCACCGACTTCTTCGCACCCCTCACCCTCAAGGGCGATCTGACCATCCCACCGCTGGCAGGCTGCGGCGCACTCACGCCGTTGCTCAATCCCATCGCGTCCGGGCCGGGCAATGCGGTGACGGTCGAACTGAAGGAGTGACGCTCAGGCGGTGCCGGGCGTCCTCAGCGTCGACGACGCCCGGTACCGAAGATGGCTCGGCTGAACTCGCGGCCGGCCTGGCTGGCAGCGTTACGTAGGAAGCTCTGCATCGGCTGGCTCGTCAGGATTTCGGTGATCATGCCTGGCTCTTCGGGCGCGGGAGCGGGCACAGGTGCCGGCGTCGGCGCAGGTGCCTGTGCGGGCGGAGTCGGTGCCGGGGCGTCGGGTGACTCGCCCGGCGAGAGCATCTTCGCGGCAAGCTTCTCGTATGCCGACTCGTTGTCGACCGCCGTGCCGTAGGTCTGATAGAGCGGGCTCGCCTTCGCCGCTGCCGTGATCTCTTCTGCCGCAACAGCTTCCATCGACGACCGGGGCGCACGAATGACCGTCCACGCGACCGGCGTCGGGGCACCCTTCTCCGACAGCACGGTCACGATCGCCTCGCCGGTCCCCAGAGACGTCAGTGCCTGATCGAGCTTGTAGACGTCCGATACCGGATAGGTCTTGACCGTCTTGCTGAGTGCCTTCTGATCGTCGGGGGTGAATGCGCGCAGCGCGTGCTGGACTCGCGCGCCCAATTGGGACAGCACATCGTTGGGAATGTCGGTCGGCAACTGCGAACAGAAGAACACACCGACACCCTTGGACCGGATCAACTTGACCGTCTGCACCACCTGGCCGATAAAGGCTTTCGACGCGTCGTTGAACAGCAGATGCGACTCGTCGAAGATGAAGACGAGCTTGGGCTTGTCGACGTCGCCCACCTCGGGCAGGAACTCGAACAGGTCGGCCAGGATCCACATGAGGAACGTGGAGAACAGCACCGGGTTGGCGGCTTGGTCTCCCAGCTCGAACAGTGTGATGATGCCGCGGCCGTCCGGCGCGAGCCGCAGCAGGTCCTTCGGATTGAGCTCGGGCTCACCGAAGAACGTATCGCCGCCTGCCGCTTCGAGATTCGTCAGTGCACGCAGAATGACTCCCGCGGTCTGCGTGGAGACGCCGCCGATCGCCTTGAGTTCTGGCTTACCCTCGTCGCTGGTCAGGTAGGCGATCACCGACCGGATGTCTTTGAGGTCGAGCAGGGCCAGCCCGTTCTTGTCGGCCCAGTGGAAGATCAGGCCCAGCGTCGACTCCTGAGTTTCGTTGAGTCCCAACACCTTGCTGAGCAGAATCGGCCCGAAGGCAGTGATGGTCGCGCGTATCGGCACCCCGATCCCCTGCGATCCGAGTGACACGAACTCGACCGGGTACGCCGTCGGCGACCAGTCGTCGCCGGTCTGTGACGCCCGTGAGGTGATCCTGTCGTTGGACACCCCCGGTCGGCTCAGCCCCGACAGGTCGCCCTTGATGTCGGCCATCACAACCGGAACGCCGTTGGCCGACAACTGTTCTGCGATGAGCTGCAAAGTCTTGGTTTTACCCGTGCCCGTCGCCCCGGCCACCAACCCGTGACGGTTCATCATCGCCAGCGGGATACGAACCTTGGCTGTCGAATCGACCTGGCCGTCGACCGATACCGTGCCGAGTTCAAGCGCAGTCGAATCGAACTGGTAGCCCTGCGCGATCGTCTGGGCGGCCTGGGTGGGATCGGTCACGAACATGTCCTTCCGGCGGTTGATTGACTGAGCACGACATCGGTCGAAGCACTGGCAGTCGGTGCACTACAGCAAACAATAGCCGTGGAACGCCGCCCGCTAAGGTTGATGCGTGCAGGACAAACTGGTGTGGATCGATTGCGAAATGACCGGCCTCGATCTCGAGAAGGACAAACTGATCGAGATCGCCGCCCTCGTCACCGATAGTGAGCTCAACATTCTGGGCGACGGCGTCGACGTGGTCATCCACGCCGACGACGCCGACCTCGAGTCGATGCCTGACGTCGTGACCAAAATGCACGCCGACTCGGGGCTGACCGAAGAAGTCCGACGCTCGACCATCACCGTCCCGGAGGCCGAGGCAATGGTCCTCGACTACATCCGCGCGCACGTGACGACGGCGGGCGCAGTCCCCCTTGCAGGCAACTCCATCGCGACCGACCGGGGCTTCATCGCTCGGGACATGCCGGAACTCGACGCCTACCTGCACTACCGCATGGTCGACGTCAGCTCGATCAAAGAACTCACTCGACGCTGGTACCCGCGCATCTACTTCAATCAGCCCGAGAAGGGCCTCGCGCACCGTGCCCTCGCCGACATCCGCGAGTCCATCCGCGAACTCCGGTATTACCGCGCTGCGGCCTTCGTCCCCGACCCAGGCCCCGACGTCGATACCCTCGCGACGATCGTCAAAGACCTCGGACCGGCCTGAACGCACAGGTCAGTCAACCGATTGGAGTTCGGAGCGTCCGAACCGCTAGAGTATGACCTTGGCTCTGGGACCCAGTGTTCTTCCTGGGTTTCCGATGCCGATGGTGAGCGTAGTTCAGTTGGTAGAGCACCAGGTTGTGATCCTGGCTGTCGCGGGTTCGAGTCCCGTCGCTCACCCCAAAAGAACGAGGTTCAGACCTGCGACAGGGAAATCCCTGTCCGGGTTTGGACCTCGTTTTTCGTTTCTGCGACTTCGGCGGATCTGGACGCCGGCCGTGCCAGAGACCAAATCAAGCACCCGTGTACGAGTATCCGGCTATGCTAACCCGTATCTCCCCGTACGAGATAGGAGTTGGTCTACGTGAGCGCGACGGACCACACCGGTGCTGCGATGAGCAGGGAAGGCCGTCCCAGCAACCAACGCGCCGATGCCCAACGCAACCGCGGCGCGATCTTAATGGCCACTCCCATCGCTCTACGTAAGAATCCCGACGCTTCCATCGCGGACATCGCAGCCGAAGCCGGCGTCGGCCGGATGACCCTCTATGGGCACTTCAAGACCCGCGCGGAGCTCATCGAGGCGGCCGTGGTCGAGAGTCTGAAGCGAGGCGACGACGTGCTCTCCGAAGTGCCGCTCGACGATGATCCCGCCGAGGCCCTCGGCCGCCTCGTCGAATCCAGTTGGACACTCGTCGATCAGGCCCGTGGTCTCCTCGCCGCCGCCCAGAAGGAACTGCCTGCTGCTCGAATCCGCGAGCTGCACGAGACGGTTGAAGCACGCATGCGCAACCTGCTGGAAAGAGGGCAGCGAGAAGGCAGGTTCCGGGATGACCTGCCGGTGAGCTGGCTACTGACCACCACCCACGTCGTCATCAACGCCGCCGCCGATGAGATCACCGCCGGCAGGCTTGATCCCTCGGACGCGGCTCATTTCATCAATGCCATCCTTCAACCCGCATTTGCCCCACCAGCGGACTGACGATCATGTCCCGACTCATCGACGTCCTGCCGCCGTGGCGAAGTCCGCGCTGGATCGTCCTCGGCTTCTTGATGACCAGTTTCGGGTGGGCCCCGATGATGGCGATGTCGTCCACCGCGCCCCCGACGGCACCGCTCGCCGTGGCATACGGCGCTGGACTCATCCTGTACGGGTTTGCTCTGTTGACCGTTCTGCGCAACGCGGTCGAACCCGCACCCGTGCTCGCCGCAGGTATTCAGAAGACGACGCTGCTGATCATCGTCTGCTCAGCGCTGTGGACGCCGACTCACCTGTGGACGGAGACGGGTGAAACGCCCTGGATATGGCTCGCCGGGTTCGCCATCGCCGCCTGTGCGCTGCTCACCTGGCACTGTGGCGTGATCGCGGCGGTGATACTCGGCAGCGCCGCGGCACTCGGCGGCGAAATCTTCGACGGGTCGCCGATCCCGAGCCTTCTCACGGCTCTCGGCTGTGCCCTGGCCGCGTGGGCGACATGTCATGTCCTGGTCTGGATTCACCGCCTGTGGCTGGCAGCTCAAGATGGTCGGGAGGCCCACACCGAACTCGCAGCCGCACAGGAGCGGTTACGCGTGGGCCGCGAGTTGCACGACGTGCTCGGGCGGCGTCTGACAGTCATCGCGCTCAAGGCCGAGCTCGCAGCCGATCTCGCCCGGCAAGATCCCGACCGAGCAGCTGCGGAAAGCGAGAGCATCCGTGAACTCGCGAACGGAACGCTTCACGAAGCACGACGCGCGATCCATGGAGAATCCGCCATCGATCTCCCGACTCAACTTCGGTCCGCACGGCTCGTGCTCGACTCGGCCGGAATCGACACGACGATCGACGTCGAGAAGCCAGACCTCATCCCGCCACCCATCACCAACCTTCTGGCGATGGTCGTTCGCGAGGCCGTCACAAATCTGTTGCGCCACAGCGACGCTCGTACCGCGTCGATTCTGATTTCCGCCACGACCTCCATGGTGACCATGCGGATAGTCAACGATGGGGCGGGAGGAAAAACGTCACAGACGAGCGCAGGCGGCGGAACCGGCCTCGCCGCGCTGTCGGCGCGATGCGCAGTCATGGGCGCGAGTCTGGTCGCAGGTCCCATCGGAGAGAACCGCTTCGAGCTGAGCCTGGCATCGCCCCGCGACAGCGGGAATGCGCCGTGAACGAGTCAATCCGGGTCCTCCTCGCCGAGGACGATGAGCTGATCCGGGAGGCGCTGGTGGGTCTACTCGAGCGGGAGGCCGACCTGCGCGTGGTCGCCATCGCACGCGATGGCAGGGAGGCGGTCGAACGTGCTGTGCTCCATACGCCCGAAGTCGCCGTTGTCGATCTACAGATGCCGAAATCGGATGGCCTCGGGGTCATCGGAGAGCTGCAGCGGGTACTCCCGCAGTGCGCCGGGGTGATACTCACTGGCCACGGGCACCCCAATGCTCTGCGTACCGCCCTTGCCTCCGGCGCACGAGGCTTCCTGGCCAAGGGAGCGCCCGCCACCGCCCTCGCGGATGTCGTCAGGCGAGTCCACGCGGGGCAACGCTACGTCGACCCGGTACTCGCCGCAGACGCGTTGACCATGCGACCATCACCGCTGACGGCACGTGAGACCCAGGTCCTCGCGGCCGCGCAAGAAGACCGCGCCGTCCGCGATGTCGCCCGAGAGCTTTTTCTCTCCACCGGCACCGTGCGGAACTATCTCGCGACCATCAATCGAAAACTCGGCGTCGACAATCGATCCAGCGCCTACCGAATAGCCCGCGAGAACGGGTGGGTGGATTTTGCGCCGTGAGCGCGAACACGATCTCGATTCGGCTGTGCCGCCCCGGGAATTCCGCGGAAAATTCGTGACCGATTCACGGGTTGGCCGGGCACGAGCCGGGCCGAGACTTTCGAGTATGAACACGCAAACTCATCTCGAGAATCACAGCCACCACAACGCAGGCCAGAACGGGAGCATAGGGCGCCATGTCCTGGGGCGCTGGCCTTCACTCCTCGGTCTGGCCGCTCTGTTTTTCAACGTCACGACCGGAGCAGACTCCCACGTGACCGCGATGATCATCGTCATCGCCTCCACGTGCTACCTGGCCGCGAGTGCCATCGGCCGTCAACACAGCGGTTGGGTCGTGGTCGCGGTGGCAAGCATCGCCGTCGTCCTCGCACGCCTCACCGGACTCGACCCCACCGCGACCCTGCTGGTCATGGGCGCCGGTTTCGCCGCCTTCGGCTTCCTCCGCGGCGGCAACATCGACCGCCGTGAACTCACGGCACAAACCCTGGCGTTCGGAGGATTCAGCGCACTCGCGCTCACCGCCATGGTGGTGAATCCCGTCGCCGCCCTGTATCTGGCAGCACTCGGCGCCATCGGCCACTCGGGCTGGGACGTGGTCTACTTCGTCCGAAACAAGGTTGTGCCGCGTTCACTTGCCGAGGCCTGCTTCATGCTCGACCTCGGCCTCGGCGTCGCGCTGCTTTTGATCGTCTGGTTCTGACCCTTCTGACCGGCCCCACCGGGATGCCCACACCTGACTGCCCTATGCGTGGAACCTTCGCCGCGATCGGACCCCTCGCCAACTGGTTGTGTTTCACGATCAGTTGCCATAGCCTTTAACTGATCGCGAAACACGAGCAGTTTAGAGAAAGGTGTCAACGATGAACAGTCAACCCACCGTGATCTTGGTGCCAGGCGCATGGACCGGAGCCTGGGTGTGGGAGCCAACAGCAAACGAGTTGTGCCGCAGAGGAATTGAAGCCGAGGCGGTGACCCTTCGCGGCCTCGAGACCAACCTGCCCCGGCCGGCCATCGCCGCTGTCCATCTCGAAGACCACGTCGATCAGGTCGCCGCGCTTGTCACTCGTCGCACGAATCCCGTTGTGCTCGTCGGTCATTCATATTCGTCAATGGTCACCGCTCAGGTTGCCGACCGTGTGGGTGCTCAGGTCGTCGGACTCGTTCACTTCGGAGGGTTCATGCCCGAGGATGGACGTTCCCTGCTCGACGGGTGGGGAGACTCTGCGTCGGCACGAGAGGACGAGCGCCAGGCAATCGTCGATGCGGGAGATGTATGGTTGCCACCCGAGCCACACATGCTCGAACACGAACGGGACCTCACCAATGCCGACCGGACGTTACTTGCCGAGCGATTCACGCTGCACCCGGGCCACACCGTCACCGACCCCGCGCGGCTGCATACCGCCAGTTCGGACCAGCCCACGACATACTTCACCCTGTCGCCTGAGGACATCTCGACCGCAAGCCGTGCGACGGAAACGGGTGTCCCGAAGGCATGGCGGGTCGAGCATCTCGTGAGCGGGCACTGGCCCATGCTGTCGAGGCCCGACGACGTCGTCGACCTCATCGCCCGTGAAGTCGTCCGCTACGGAGAAGGACAGGAGTGAAGCATGGCCACCACAGATCGTTCCCGATGCCCGATCAACCTCGCTGTCGAGATTCTGGGAGACCGCTGGACCTTACTTGTGCTGCGCGACATCATCTTTGCCGACCGTAGGCACTTCCGAGAACTTCTCCGCGGCTCGGAAGAGCACATCACCAGCAGCATCCTGGCCGACCGGCTCGACCGACTCACGACGGCTGGAATTCTCACCCGCGAGGACGATCCCACGCACCGACAGAAGGCCCGGTACACGCTGACGGACAAGGGCATCGACCTCGTCCCGGTCGTCGCCACCATGGCGCAGTGGGGTGCGGCTCACTGCCCGGCCGATCCGGACAAGGTCGACGTGGTCGCTGAACTCGCATACGAGCCTCCGATGGCGTGGACGCATCTCATGGACGCCCTGCGCTCCGAGCACTCACCCGGCGCCCCCATGGACTCGAAGTAATCTCCGCGCTCTGGTGGCGCGTTGCGCTTTGGCGTTCTAAAGTCTCGATCCAGGAAGATCGGCCCACCTCGTCGGCCGTTTCCGCTCAGCGATGCGGCATCGGGCGCGTCGCACAACGAATCGAGAGCGCGCATGCGACATCGGCTGGCGGCAACGGCAATTCTGAGCGCGACGATAGCGGCTGTCGCGACAGCGCCGAACGGTTCTGCCGCGACTGTTCTGACCGTCGCAGGCAATCAGCTGGTGGTCAGTACCCCGATGAGCCAGGAACTACGCGGAGACCTCTGCCGATCTCCGAATGTGTGTAAGGCCGTCGAATACCCGTCCGCGTCGATCGGTTCGGTGGCGCTCCAGCAGGGAGCCGTCAACCTGCAGAAGGCGATCGCCTCGACGTCGGGCAAGAAGATCGTGATGGCCTACTCGCAGGCCGGATACATCGTCACGATGTGGGTGGCCGCGCACGCGCACGACGCGGATGCTCCCAGCCGCGACGATCTCACGTTCGTTGTGTTCGGAAATCCGCAACGTGCGAGCGGCGGATTTTCGCGGGCGACCGGCGGGGCCTCGACTCCCAGTAAGACCGGGTATCGGGTCATCGATGTGAGTCGCGAGTACGACCTGGAGTCCGACTTCCCCACCAATCCGTTCAACGCTCTGGCCGTCGCAAACGCATTCGCGGGCTATTTGCTGATTCACACCGACTACACCGGCGTCGACATCAACGATCCCCGCAACCTGGTGAAGACGGTCGACGACACAACCTACGTGCTCGTGCCGACCGACAATCTCCCCCTCCTTCAACCCCTGCGCATGCTGGGCTTGAACGCTCTGGCAGACCAGCTCAATCCCGCGCTCAAGAAGATCGTCGACGCCGGGTACGACCGGAGCGGATTCACTCCGCAGACCACACCGGTGTTTCCACTACCCGAGGGATCGCCCACCTCGTCGTCGAGGAGCAGCAACTCTGTCACCGTCTCGAGCAAGCTCGCGACGTCGCAGCGCCCGACGGCGCTTCTGACGGCGCCGGCCCCACTCGCCGCGACCGCCCCGACCACCTACTCCCTCGCAACGACGCCGACGACGCAACCCGCGACGACCAGCACCTCGAAATCCGTTTCCGACGCGCCTTCGCAGACAACGCAAGTCACGCAATCTGAGTCCGCGAGCGCGGTCGGCAACAACGAAGCGGCCCCTGCGGCGACGCCTCACACGACCTCGGTGCCCGACGCAACCGCAGACCCCGATGCCTCAGCCAAGGACACCTCGCACACGGCAGCTGAGACCGCGGGAGCGGTGGGCGCAGCGTCGTAGCGCGGTGTTCACTTTCATGCTCTACGATCTGCACCCGTGCTGGAAGATCTGAACAAGGCCGCGAAGAAGTCGGGGCTCCACGTTGCGCCGGGCAAGAAAAAGGACACGTACTCAGTGCGAAAGTCCAAGAGCGGCAAGCTCATAGCCAAGAACATCGACGCCGACGAGGTAAAGAAGATCATCAAAGATCGCAAGTGACCTCGGCCAACCCGGGTGCGGCCATCATCAACCGAGGTGGGCCAGCATCGTCACAAGTTGGTCGTGCTCACCCGACACCTCGGAGAACCGCAGCGGCTTGACCCGCTCGACCAGTATCTCGCGCTCCGAGGTGGGCAGCAGTGTCATCACCTCGGTGAGGAACTCGTCGAGTGGCATGGCCCACTCGGCGTCGGCCTGTCCGGGCATGAGGTCTGTCTGCACGGCCGGCGGGACCAGTTCGAGGACAGCGATACCCTTGTCCGCCAATTGAATCCGAAGGCTCTCCGATAGCGAGTGGATGGCCGCCTTCGTGGCGCTGTAGGTGGGGGTGCCGACCATCGGCGTGAACGCCAGACCCGACGACACCGTGATGAACGTCGCCCCGTCCTTACCGGCCAGCGAATCGGTGAAGGCCGCGACCAGACGTAGCGGTCCCAGAATGTTTGTGTCGACCTCCAGAGCCGCGGTCTCCAGAAAGTCGGGAGTCGTGAGGTCCTCGGCCCGCATGATCCCCGACATCGCGACGACCACGTTCAGTTCCGGGAAACGTCGAGTCACCTCCGCGGCCGCGCGAGTGACGTCGTCGGTGTCGGTGGTGTCGATGCGGACCGCCTCGATCCCGGGGTGCTCGGCGACGATCTGGTCGAGAAGTTCCTTACGACGCCCGCCGATGATGACCGTGTTGCCCGCCTCCTTCAGCCTCAGCGCGAGACCAAGTCCAATGCCCGACGTCGCGCCCGCGATGAAAATGGTGTTGCCGCTTGTCTTCATGTCGTCTCCTCGTTGCCGTGTGGTCCGGCCGTGCGCCGTTCCTCGGTTCTGACTCCGAGTTCACTCCTCTCGTACGACGCCGACAAGGCACCCGATATCCGGGGACCGACGATCCCTGGTTCACCTCCGTCCGATCGGTCACCCTGGAGAGATGACTGACAAGCCGATGCCCTCGAAGCGAGCAAGGTGAGCACCGTCGATCGAGCGGGCCTCGCCGAGTTCCTCCGTCGGCGCAGGGAGTCGTTGCAACCCGCCGACGTCGGCCTCGGCGTCGGACAACGCCGCAGGACACAGGGGCTCAGGCGCGAGGAGGTCGCGGCGCTCGCAGGAATGTCCGTCGACTACTACACGCGACTCGAACAGCAACGTGGGCCGCAGCCGTCGGACCAGATGGTCACGGCCATCGCGCGGGCACTGCACCTGTCCCTCGCCGAACGCGACCACCTGTTCCGGTTGGCAGGACACAACGCGCCCGACCACCTCAGCCGGGATGATCACATCTCCCCCGGGATGCTGCGCATCATCGACCGCCTCACCGACACTCCGGCCATGGTCGTCAACAGTGCCGGAGAGACTCTCGTACAGACCCCGCTGGCTGCCGCGCTCGTCGGTGACGACAGTGTCTTCACCGGGTTGAGCCGATCGTTTGCCTATCGATGGTTCACCGACGCCGACACCCGTGCGCGTTTTCTCCCCGAGGATCACGCCCTGCATGCGCGGGCGCACACGGCCAGACTGCGGGAGGCGGTCACGCGGCTCGGACCACACTCGCGTGCAGCAGAAGTCGCCGACGCACTACTCGCCGAGAGCACCGAGTTCGCGGAGCTGTGGCACCGGCACGATGTCGGCGTCACGCTGACCGACACCGACAAGCGAATCGTGCACGGTTCGCTCGGCGTCATCGAGGTGCAGTGCCAGATGCTGTTCGATCCGAGCACCGCTCAAGCACTATTGGTCTACACCGCGGTGCCGGGCTCGTCCGATTACGAGAAACTGGCGATGCTCGCAGCGTTCGCCGACTGAACCGCCAACCACTCGGCCTCAGAGGCTGCGCGAGATGATCTCCTTCATGATCTCGTTGGTGCCCGCGTAGATCTTCTGCACCCGCTGATCGGCCCACATGCGCGCGATCGGGTATTCGTTCATGTACCCGTAGCCACCGAAGAGTTGCAGACATTCGTCGGCCACCGCCATCGCCCGCTCACTGGTCCACCACTTGGCCATCGCGACAGTCGGGATGTCGAGCTTGCCGTCGAGGTGCTTGATGATGCAATCGTCGGTGAACACGCGGGCGATACGCGCCTCGGTGGCAACCTCTGCGAGCTTGAACTTGGTGTTCTGGAAACCGAAGATGGGTCGGCCGAATGCGGTGCGGTCCTTGGTGTACGCCAGCGTGTGCTCGAGCGCGACCTCCATTCCGGCGGTCGACGCGACGGCGATGATCAGACGCTCCTGCGGGAGCTGCTGCATGAGCTGAATGAAGCCCTGCCCCTCTTCGGTGCCGAGCAGGTTCGACGTCGGCACGCGAACACCGTCGAAGAAGAGCTCCGAGGTGTCCTGCCCGCGCTGCCCGACCTTGTCGAGCACACGACCACGCCTGAACCCGGGACGATCAGCCTCGACGAGGACGAGCGAGATTCCCTTGGCACCCTCACTCACGTCGGTCTTGGCGACGACGATGATGAGGTCGGCCTGGCCGCCATTGGTGATGAAGGTCTTCGAGCCGTCGATGACGTACTCGTCACCCTCGCGGATCGCCTTGGTCTTCACGGCCTGCAGGTCCGATCCGGTGCCCGGCTCGGTCATGGCGATGGCCCCGACGACCTCGCCCGACGCCATCTTCGGGAGCCAGGTGCGCTTCTGCTCCTCCGACCCGTAGGCGAGGAGGTAATGGGCGATGATCCCGTTGTGAAGGCTCGCGCCCCACGACGAGTCCGCGATGCGCGCCTGCTCCTCGATCAGCACCGCCTCGTGGGCGAACGTTCCACCGCCTCCGCCGTACTCCTCGGGAATCGACATGCACAGCAGGCCGAGGTCACCGGCCTTGTTCCACAGCTCACGGTCGACGTGGTGCTGCTCGATGAACTTCTCGATATTCGGCTTGATCTCCTTCTCGCAGAAGCTGCGAGCAAGATCGCGCACCGCTGTCAGGTCGTCGGTTTCCCACGGGGAGCGCTCGGCCATGCTGTACACCTCGATCGTCGGCAAACTATGTCACCGCCGATCGTAACAGTGACTGGTGTCACGGTAGGTGCTAGGCGTTGCCCTTCGACCAGACAGCCCACGGGACGTTCCAGTCGCCGAGTCCGTCGGTGCCCGAGAGCGTCCCGCCCGCGGTGTTCTTGACGATCACCGGGTCGCCGCGCAGCGTGTTCTGCATGACCCACAGCGCGTTGTCGGGACTCAGGTTGAGGCACCCGTGGCTCGTGTTGGTATTGCCCTGCGCCCACACCGACCACGGTGCGGAGTGGAAGAAGATGCCGCTGTACGACATACGGGTCGCGTAGTCGACCGGGGTGCGGTAACCGTCGGCGGAACCGACGGGAACGCCATAGGTCGAGGAGTCCATGATCATGTTGTCGTGCTTGTCGGACACGAGGTACACACCATTGTCGGTCTCGGTACCCGGCTTGCCCATCGACGTCGGCATGCTGCGGATGTCCTTGCCGTCGCGATTGAAGACAACCTGCTTGGTGCGGTCATCTGCGGTCACCACCATCGAACGACCGACGGTGAAGCTCGACTTGAGGTTCTCCTGCCCGAAGACGCCATCACCCAGGTCGATGCCATAGGTGTTCACCGCGACGGAAACCTTGGTTCCCGGCTTCCAATACTCTTTCGGCCGCCAGCGGACCTCGGTATCGCTGATCCAGTAGAAGGCGCCCTCAACCTGGGGGTTAGTGGTGATCGTGATCGCGCGCTGCGCTGCCTTGCGATCGGCAATGGGCTCGTCGAACTTCACCGCGACCGGTTGGCCGACACCGACGGTCTCGCCGTTGGACGGGGTCAGGTACGCCTGTGTCAGATTGGCAGGCGCTCGCGTGGTGAACGAGACGCGCTTGGTGCTCGTGCCGCCGATGCCCTTGGCGTCTGCCTGCACGGTGTAGTTGCGCGCGTAACCGAGGGGCTCGGCACTCGTCCAACGCGTCGCGTCCTCACTGAGGCTTCCGCGCAACGGCGTGCCGTCGGCCTTGTCGATGCGCACGTTGGTCAGTGCGCCCTCGCTGGCCTGAACGGTGATCGGCGCGCCGGGCTGAATGCCGACCGCCTGATCGATCAGAGGCCGGTCGGCCCACTCGGTGATCTCGACGCCGGGCATGAGGAGATCGCCGAAAAGTGCTGAACTCTGCACGTTCTCGGAGTATTTCGCCGTCTGCGAGCAGGAGCTCAGCAGCGCAGCCACGGCAACCACCATTCCAACGATCAACAACCCGCGTCGCTGGATACGACCGCTCCCCATGTGACTCCTGCCCGATGTTCAAACGATCTGCGGTCCCGTTGTGTGGAACCGCAGACATGGATCAAATGACTGTGCGCGACGGCGCGCCACCAGTGTACGAGATCTACCGAATGCCCGAGTCGCCCGACATGGCTCAGTCGTCTTCAGGATCGATCGCCGGTAGCAGCCGCGGGCCCGAACCGTCGACGCCGAGTTCGTCGTCGGGGTTGAGTACCCGGCAACTCCGCAAGGACACACACCCGCATCCGATGCACTCCACGAGTTCTTCTTCCATGCGCTCGATCTCTTTGCGTCGAGCTTCGAGCCGGCCGCGCCACCGCTCCCCGATGCGTCGCCAATCGGTTTTCGACGGCATGCGATCCTGCGGCAGCTCGGAGAAGACCTCGGCCACCTCGGCGAGCGGGATACCCATGCGCTTGGCCACCTGGATCACCGACACACGCCGGATCACGTGCCGAGCGAATCGTCGTTGGCCTCCGGAGGTGCGTGTCGAGGAGATCAACCCCTCGCGCTCGTAGAAATGCAGAGCCGATACCGCGACTCCCGTGCGCCGGGCAACGTCGCCGACGGTGAGCAGATCGGTCGGGGTTGGTTTGATCTCGTTCACGCTTGACCTCAACTTTAGTTCAGGTTCTAGCGTAGCCGACATGACGACCGAAGATACGAGAACACCTGGGGATTCCAGAGACAACGCATCCGCAGGCACACAATCCGGAAGCTGGCGCGAACTGTTCGGCGCCGAACACATCACCGCCTCGCTCGTCCTGGCCGGTGGTATCGCGGTCTACGCGATGAACACCTTCGTGACCGCCGCACTCCTCCCGTCGACGGTCGACGACATCGGCGGAGATCGTTACTTCGCATGGGTGACAACGACATTCATGGTGGCATCGGTACTGGCGTCGATGCTGGTCGCTCGTTCGCTCGCATCATGGGGCGCAGCACGCGCCTACCTGATCGCGTTCCTGCTGTTCGCAGCAGGCTCGATCGGCGCCGCGCTCACACCGAACATGGAACTCCTCCTCGCCTCACGGGTGCTGCAAGGGCTCGGAGGCGGACTCCTCGCCGGGCTCGGCTACGCCGTGATCCGCGATGCACTCCCCGAACATCTCTGGACACGCGCCACGGGATTGGTCTCGGCGATGTGGGGGCTCGGCACACTCCTCGGACCGACCATCGGCGGCGTCTTCGCCCAAATCAACTTCTGGCGGGGAGCATTCTGGCTACTCGCCGTCGTCGCGATCATCCTGGGTGTGCTCTCGGTGCGCGGGTTGCCCAGGCGCAGTGCGGAATCCGACGACTTCGGCCGGGTTCCGGTGCCATCGCTGACGGTGCTCGTCCTGGCTGCGACAGCATTCAGTATCGCTGCGGTCGTGCCTGTCGGCGGACCCACCGTCGTCGCACTCGTCTCCGGTGTGGCACTCGTGGGTGCCTTCGTCATGGTGGATCGCCGCGCGTCGTCTCCGGTGTTGCCGCACATCACCTATCAGCGCGGTAATCCGTTGAAGTGGTTCTACATCGTCCTCGGCATTCTCAGTGCCGCGGCCATGGCGGAGATCTTTCTCCCCAAGTTCGGGCAGGAACTCGCGGGGATGTCGCCCCTCGTCGCCGGAATCTTCGGCGCCACCGTGTCGATTGGTTGGAGTGTCGTGCAGTTGTTCAGCGCGAGTGTTGACAGCGAACGGACCCGAAGGCGACTCATGGTCCTCGGCCCGGTGTTCATGACCATCGGCCTGACACTGTTCGCCGCGACTCTGCACGCGAACGCGGGATGGATCGCCGTCATCTGGGTGGTGGGGCTCCTGCTTGCCGGAGCGGGTGTCGGACTCGCCTTCCCGCACCTGAGCGTCGCGGCGATGCGCAGCACAGATGATCCGGTCGAGGGGTCGAAGGCCGCCGCCGGGGTCGGCACCGCAGAACTCATCGCCAATGCGATCTCGTCCGCACTGGTCGGGGTGTTGGTTGTCGTCGGTGGCCCGGGCGCCGCAGGGGCGATGACCATGGGCGCGGGACTCGCAGCGCTCGGCGCCCTCGGTGTCGTGGCAATCACCGTCGCCATCCGGCGCTAGCGTCGGAGGCCAGGCAATCGGTGATCGGCTATCGACGGTGATGGGCCGACAAAGAAAGACGCCCCTCACCGTTGAAACGGTGAGGGGCGTTCGCTGTGCGCCATCAGGGACTCGAACCCCGAACCCGCTGATTAAGAGTCAGCTGCTCTGCCAATTGAGCTAATGGCGCTTGGCCGTGCGAGAAAGAACCTTACAGGGTCACTGCCTCAGAAGTGAAATCGCCTGTTCACAAGCCCTTTTTGGCCTCTCCCGCACGGGAACTCATGCGTTGCCCTTCTTCCACACATCCCACGGAACGTTCCAGTCACCGAGGCCGTCGTCGCCAGGCAACGGCTCGCCGACGGTGTTCTTCGCGATGACGATGTCGCCTCGGAGTGCGTTGTTCAAGAACCACTCCGCGTTGGCGGGGCTCACGTTGAGGCATCCGTTGCTCACGTCGTCGACGCCTTGGTCGCCAAGTGACCACGGCGCGGAGTGAACATAGATGCCGCTGAACGAGATTCGAGTCGCGTCATACACGGTCTCCCGATAGCCACCGGGCGAGCTCACCGGCACCCCATACGTCGAGGAGTCCATGATCACGCTCGGCTCACGCTCGGCGACCATGTAGATGCCGTTGTTGGTCGGCGTCGAATCCTTGCCCAGCGAGGTCGGCATCGTCTTGACGACCTTGCCGTCGATCGAGACGGTGATGTTCTTGGTCTTGTCGTCGGCGACCGCGACAAAACTGCGCCCCACCTTGAAGTTGGTCTCGAGGTTATTGCTGCCGTATACCCCGCCACCGAGGTCGATGCCCTTGAGGTTGGCCGCGACGTGCACCTTGGTGCCCGGCTTCCAGAAATGTTCGGGGCGCCAACGCACCATGCTGTCGTTGAGCCAGTAGAAGGCACCCTCGACCGGCGGGTCGGCGGTCACCGTGATCGCGCGCTGCGCGTTGAGTTTGTTGGCGACAGGGGTGTCGAAGTTGATCGCAACCGTCTGGCCGACACCGACCGTCTCGTTATCCTCGACCACCGACGACGCCGATGCCAGCGAGTCCGCGGAAGCCGTCGTGAAGCTGATCTTGCGGGCACCATCGCCCTCGACGCCCTTTGCCGCAGCGGTCAGCGTGTAATCGCCACCGAAGTCGAGTGGCTGACTCGACACCCAGGTACCGCCGTCGGGCGACACCTTGCCCGCGACCGGACCATCAGGCCCCGACACGACGACGGACGTGAGACTGCCGTTCTGCGCCGCGACCTTCACAGGGGCGCCAGGCATGACACCGACCGCATGGTCGGACATCGGACGGTCACGCCATCCGGTCACCGAGATCGTCGGCTGCGCAAACGACTGCAGCGCAGGCGCATTGGTGACGGTGTCGGAATACTCCGGCGACTGAGAGCACGCCGCCGCACTGACAACAACCAAACCGGCCGCCGCGAGCGCACCCACACGGCGCACGCGCGAACGGGACGACTTCTGCCCACTCGGACCAACGAAAGAAGTTTCTGAAGTACTCAAAGAAGTTGAAGCCTTGAAGCGACGAGCACGCGTCACGCGATCACCTTGCGGACGACGACAACCAAGACGACTGCCCCGGCAACCGCGAGTGAGATCTTGACCGCCGGCTTGTTGACGAAGGCGATCACCTTGGTCTTCGCGGAGTCGGCAAGCCTTTCGGGACTCACCCGAACCGCGAGTTCGTCAAGTGTGTTGGCCAGGTCTTCGCGCGCCTGCACGATGTCCTGTTCGATACGGTCGGTGTCGCCGGCCACAGTTGTCCTCCCAGACTTTTTCACTACACATGCGGACTCACCGATCCGCGTCTTTCCGCCAGAACGCCGTCGACGAGCGGCCACGGCAGGCTCGCGCGCGTCGACAGAGCAAACGACATGTCGAGAATACGTCATCGCGACGTGGCGAGCCTCGTCCTGCACGAGCGAGTCGAGGAGGTGCCCGGTTTGCCCGGCTGAGGGTCGATCACCCGGTCGACCTGCCCTATCGGTTAGCCTGACGACCATGTCTGGCACATCCCGTCTTGCCGTCGGCGACACCGCGCCCGGCTTCACACTCACCGACGCCCACGGCGAATCGGTATCGCTCTCCGACTACGCCGATACCAAGGTCATCGTCTACTTCTACCCCGCGGCGTCGACGCCTGGCTGCACCAAGCAGGCGTGCGACTTCCGCGACAACCTCGCTGAACTGGACGGACAAGGTATCGCCGTCGTCGGCATCTCCCCCGACAAGCCGGAGAAGCTCGCCAAGTTCGCCGACGCCGAGGGTCTGACGTATCCCCTGCTGTCCGATCCGGACAAGTCGGTGATGACCGAATGGGGAGCATTCGGCGAGAAGAAGCTGTACGGCAAAACCGTGACGGGCGTGATCAGGTCGACGTTCCTCGTCGACCACGGGACCATCGAGCTCGCGCAGTACAACGTGCGTGCCACCGGGCACGTTGCCAAGCTCAGGCGCGACCTGTCGGTGTGACCCACAGGCGCTGATCGAACCGAGTTGATCGAACCGATGAGTACCGAACCCCTGGTGCCGCGCAAACGCCCGACGCAGGAGCGCAGCAAACGAAAGTTCTCCGCGATGCTCGCGACGGCGCGCGATCTGCTGACCGAGGTGGGTTTCGAATCGCTCACCTGTGAGGAGATCGCCGTTCGCGCGGGAGTTCCCATCGGAACCCTCTATCAGTACTTCGCCAACAAGTACGTCATCGTCTGCGAACTCGACCGACAGGACACGGTCGGCGTCCGTGAGGAGCTCGCCGCCTTCGCGTCGGAGGTGCCCTCGCTCGAATGGCCGAACCTGCTCGAGAAGTTCCTCGACCATCTCGCGACGCTCTGGCGCGACGATCCGTCGCGCCGCGCGGTCTGGCTCGCTGTCCAGTCGACTCCTGCGACCCGCGCGACGGCGACACTCAACGAGCGCGTACTCGCCGAGCAGGTGGCTCGCCTTCTTGCCCCGCTGATCCCCTCGCAGGGACGCCGCCGGGAGATGATGGCTCAGGTTCTCGTCCACACCGCGTACTCGCTGTTGAGTTTCTCGGTGCAGGACGGCCACGATCACGACGCAACAGTCGACGAACTCAAGCGCATGCTCGCGGGCTACCTCCTGCTCGAGGAGTCGACCGGTAGCTGAATCCGTTGCACCGCACACGGATTGCACACCGACCGGTCAGCTCCCCTCCAGGATCGCCACCGCGGCAGCGGTGTTCCCGTCGTGCGTGAGCGAAATGTGCACGGTCGTCTCACGGAGGTGTTCGGCGATCTCCCCCGACAACCTGATCGCCGGACGGCCCCACGTGTCGGTGACGACCTCGATATCGCTGTGCCGGATCAAGGGCAGCAACGGCGAGCGCGAGAATCTGCTCACCGACCACGCCTTGACCACCGCCTCCTTCGCCGCCCACCGTGCCGCGAGGTGACGGGCGTCCTCACCCGTACCCGTTGCCGCGTCACGTCTTTCGCCCACCGTGAATCTCTCGACGAAGTTCGTGCCGACCTGTTCGAGTTGGTCTCCGAACTCCGGGATCGACACGACGTCGATCCCCACCCCGAGTACGGCCATCGCGTCAGCGCCCATCGGCCGCGACGCCGTAGGCGCCATCCGTCGTGAGGCGTGCACCCGGATC
The DNA here is from genome assembly GCF_001665925.1 of Gordonia sp. 852002-50816_SCH5313054-c. Taxonomy (NCBI): domain Bacteria; kingdom Bacillati; phylum Actinomycetota; class Actinomycetes; order Mycobacteriales; family Gordoniaceae; genus Gordonia; species Gordonia sp. 852002-50816_SCH5313054-c. The sequence goes on along the minus strand of NZ_LZTE01000034.1, from coordinate 29,300 downwards.
GAGCAGCAGCCCGGCTTCGGCATCGTGCTCGTCGAGCGTGCTGTCGAGACGTCGACCCGACGGACGACGGTACGCAGGCTCGCCGCCGCACATCGCGACCAGCCGCCGCTGTGCACCGTCACGTTCGCGGCGTGCGGCCCGATCGCGATAGCCCTGCGCCTGATCCGAATCCAGTGTTGCGACAAAGGCTTCCGGATGGGCGATGGCGATGAGACCCGAGACGTGACCGAAGCCGAGGCTGGTGAGCAGACCCGCCTTGAGCGGGAACCGATCACCGAGTGCTAGCGGCTCACGCGCCCACACGAGGTGGGGGTAGTCGCGCATCTGCTCATCGACACAGTCGAGGCTGCGGTTGGGTGGGATCACGCCGTCGCGCAGCACCTGGCAGAGCCCGATGAGCTGGAATGCCGCCGCGCCACCCTTCGCGTGGCCGGTGAGCGACTTCTGCGACACGACGAACAGCGGCGCACCGGGCGTCCTGCCGATCGCGTCGGCGAGTCGCTCGTGCAGCTCTGACTCGTTGGGATCGTTTGCACGCGTCGAGGTGTCGTGCTTGGACACCACCGCGACGTCGTCGGCGCTCACGCCGAGTGCACCCAGCGCGTTGGCCAACGGCGAGGCGAGCGCCCCACGTGCGGCTCCCAGCGCTCCGAGTCCCGGTGCGGGAATCGACGTGTGCACTCCGTCGCCGAAGCTCTGCGCCCAGGCGACGACACCGAGAACCGGCAGTCCGAGCTGTGCCGCGACGTCGCCGCGAGCGAGCAGAATGGTTCCGCCACCGGCAGATTCGACGAATCCTCCGCGTCGCCTGTCATTGGCACGCGAGTACCGGCGCTCGTCGATTCCGCGTGCGGCCATCTTCGCCGATTCCGCGGTCGCCGACATGTCACCGAATCCGACGATGCCTTCGATACCGAGATCGTCGAATCCGCCCGCCACCGCGAACATTGCCTTGCCGAGACGGATCTTGTCGACGCCCTCCTCGACCGACACCGCGGCCGTCGCACAGGCAGCGACCGGGTGGATCATCGCACCGTAACTGCCCACATACGACTGAACGACGTGTGCGGCAACGATGTTCGGCAACGCCTCCTGGAGGATGTCGTTGGCTTTCGCCTCGCCGAGCAGCGTGTTGACGTACAGCTCACGCATCGACGTCATGCCACCCATACCGGTTCCCTGGGTGTTCGCGACGAGTCCCGGATGAACCCACCGCATCAGTTCCGACGGAGTGAATCCCGATGACAGGAAGGCGTCGACGGTCGCGACGAGATTCCACAGCGCAACACGATCGATCGATTCCACCATGTCGGGCGTGACACCCCAGCGGGTCGGGTCGAACCCGGTCGGGATCTGGCCTCCGACGGTCCGGCTCAGCTCGAACTTGCGGGGCACGCGAATCTCGGTGCCGGCCAGACGAGTAACCCGCCAGTCTCCGGTGTCGGAGATCGGAGCGATCCTGGTCTTGTCCGGATCGGCGGCCGCAAATGCCCGTGCCTGCTCCTCGGAGCTGACGGTGAAGCTCAGGTCCTCGTCGAGGAAGATCGACGTGAGCAGCGGCGAGGTGTTGTCGACCATCGCACCTTCGTCGCCGTAGCGCCGAATGCCGCAGCGCTCGACGACCGCGTCGTGGTAGCGCTCTGCGATGTCGGCCTCATCGACCGGATCGCCGGTCTCGGTGTCGTACCAGCCCGGCTTGGGTGCGTCGTCCCAGACGATCAGACCGGTGTTCCAGGCAAGCTCCAACACGCCTGCCGCGCTGAGCTTTTCGTCGACCTCCATCTCGAACCGGGTGCGCGACGAACCGTAGGGTCCGAGCTCTCCGGCGCCGACGATCACCACGAGATCCTCGGGGCGCGCATCGATCGACGGCCATGCGGGCGCCATCGACTTCGCGGCGCGGGCCGGCGCGGGTAGCGCAGCGACCGTGGCGTCGTCGAGTTCGTCGGCCTCCGCCTCGACCTCGCCGGCGTCGTCCTGGTCCGTGGCGAGCGCTTTGAGATCGATCGACGGGTCGAGGCCGCCGGTGAAGTCGGCGAGAATCGCCTCGTCCCGGGCAGCGACTCGCTGCTGCGGCGTGCACAGTCCGAGGAGCTGTGCCGCCATTTCGTCGGTGCTCCACGTCCGTACGCCCGCGGCCTCCACGGCCGCGACCATGCCGTCGTTGTGGCCCATCAGCCCGGTGCCGCGCACCCACCCGATGAGTGCGTGCGCGAGAGTCGTTCGTGCACCCCACGATTCCTCGGCTCCCCAGCGGGTGACCAGTGCATCGAGTGCGGCCTTGGACTCGCCGTAAGCACCGTCGCCACCGAACATCCCGCGGTTGGGCGATCCGGGAAGCACGACGTGCAGTCGGGCCGCGATGTCATGATCGGCGCCGATCTCACACAGCCCCGCGATGAGCCGCTCCACCGACCAGAGGAGGACCTTCATCTCGAGCTCTGCGCGCGCCCCTGCGTCGGTGAGGTCGCCGGCGACACGGGGTGCCGCGAACGGGAAGAGCAGCGTCGGCTTCATCGCAGGCTTGATGACAGCCGTTGTGCCGCCGACGTTCTCGGTCTGTTCGCTGCCGATCCATTCGATGAGATCGTCGACGTCGGTGTACGACGCCATGTTGGTCGGTGCGACCCATAGCGCCGCGTCGTGACGCGCGTTCTCCCGGTAGAGCTTCTTGTAGAAGGCGAGCTTGCCGGAGTCGAGCTTCGACGTCGTGGCGATGACCGTCGCTCCGCCCGCAAGCAGTCGGCCGATCACACCTGCGGCGATCGATCCCTTACCCGCGCCGGTCACCACGGCGATCTCGTCGGACCATTCACCCGCGTCCGGCGCCTGTGCCGCGGCGGCGATGGCGCCGAAGATCTGCGCGCGGGTCGCCTCGCCTGCGGCGAGAGCCTTGCCCTGCCACCACGTGGCATGTTGTGCGACAGTCTGTCCCGCACCCGCGAAGGACTCGACGATCGTGTCGTGGCGGTCGGCGAGATCGGCGTCTGAGGTCAGCCAGATGCGGACCAGATCCTCGCGACTGGTGGCCCATCGGTCGTCGACGAGGACGATCTTCTCCGCGTCGAACGCCGGCGCGACGGTGCGCGCCCAGTCGGAGCCGAGTTCGGCACTGACCCGCTCGGCCAGGTGCGCGTCGACGTTCTCCGCGATCTCGGGCGCGGCGTCGTCCTCGGTGAGTCCGAGTTTGGCCAGCACCGTGTACGCGGCAGAGGCAAGCGCGCCACTGCGTCCGGTGAGCTGCTCGGTGAACTCACCGAGTGCTGCCGCGTCGACCGTCGCGCCACCGCCGGTGTCGGCCGCGGGCTTGGCGACAGCGATACCGCGCGACGCACCCACCGCGGTCACGGCGCGGTCGACGAGAGCGTCGAGCGCGTCGGTGTTGGCGAGTGGTCCGTCGAGCAGATCGCCGAGGTCGCCTCCGCGCACACTGGCTCCGTCGCGGGTACCGAGGGCGAGTGCCACGGTGGTGTGCAGTCCCCAGCCGGGACCGAGTTGCCACACGCCGGTCACCCGATCGGCGATGTAGGCCTGCCGCTTTCCGACGGGGCCGAGGACCTTGCGGATCTGATCGGACACCGCGTCGGTGAGGACCGCCCCCAACGGGCGGTAACCACGCGCGAGGCTGTCCACCGTCGCGGCGAGCGCGACCATGTCGGCTTCCGCGGCTCCGTCGATCGCGCCGAGTCCGAGCTCGCCACCGATGTCGAGCAGGAGCTGGTTACGCCGCGACGAGACGCCATCGCACAACGCCTCGATGGTGTCGGCCGAACCGATCTGCTCGGGGCGGATCTTGGTCCACAGCGCCACGACCGCACGAACCGCGTCCGACGGCCCGAAGGAGACGTCGTCGGGCCGCGGAGCGCCTGCGGGCGCGCTCGGAGCAGCAGGCGCTGCCGCCGCGGGAGCGGGCGTGCTCGCCGCAGCGTCGTGCGAGGCACCGGTGTCTTGCGCAGCCGCGTCGTCGACGGGTTCATCGTCGAGCTCGGGGCCGGCATCCTTGGCGAGGATGACGTCGGAATCGCGCTCGACGTTCACCACTTCGGTTGTCGCCGAGCTGTAGTCGTCGAGCTTGAGAGTGTTGGTCGCCAGGCCTGCGAGCGTCGGCGCACCCTTGAGGCCGATCTCGACGAACCGTTGGATGCCCAGCCCGCCGCGCTCGGCTGCGCCGAAGAGGAGGTCCTGGGTTTCGATCCAGCGCACAGGACTGGCGAACTGCCAGGCGAGTAGCTCGATGAGAACGATGCGCGCCAAGCCCGCCGGGTCGGCCGCGTGGGTGTCCCAGTCGGCGAGGACGGCGTCGAGCGGATCGGACGGCACCAGTGCCGCGATCTCTTCGACGAATGCACGGTCGAGCGTGAACAACCGCGGCACGAGATTCGGGATGTAGCGCCCGACGAGGATGTCGGGATCGATCTGTGCGGGCAGCAGTTCGTCGAGCTTGCCGCGGAACTCGGGCACACCGGCGCGCAGCACCGTCGAATGGAACGGCACATCGATGCCGGGAACGAGGATGAACGATCGCTTGCCGCCGAATTCGGTTCGACGACGCTCGATCTCGTCTTCGAGGTGTTCGAGACCGCGGACCGTGCCCGCGATCGCGTACTGCGAGCCGAGAAGGTTCAGGTTGACCACCTCGAGGAACTCGCCGATCGACTCTCCGACCTCTGCGACGAACGACTCGACGTCGGCGTCGGCGAGGCCGAACTGGCTCGGGCGGATGGCCGCCATGCGATAGTCGCTGCGCCCCAGGTCATCTCGCGGTACCAGGTGGTGCATGGCCTCGCCGCGCTGGAACACCACCTCGAGGACGGCTTCGAGCGGGAGCACTCCGGCGCATGCCGCGAGGGCGTTGTACTCGCCGACCGAGTGTCCACAGGTGATGGCACCGTCGACGAATCCGCCTGCTTCCTTGAGCTCCGCGATCTGCGCGACGCCGAGGGTCGCCATGGCGACCTGGGTGAACTGCGTCAGGTACAGCACGCCGTCGGGGTGGTTGTAGGTGGTGCCGTTGGCGATGAGCGTGGTGGGGTTGTCGCGTACGACCGCGAGGATCGAGAACCCGAGAGCCGCGCGCGTGTGCTTGTCCGCGCGATCCCAGATCGCCCGGGCCGCCTTCGAACGCGACCGGGCGTCGAGTCCCATGCCCTTGCTCTGGATGCCCTGCCCCGGGAAGGCGTAGACGGTGCGCGGAGCCGCGAGAAGTCCCGTGGCACTCATCACCAGGGTGTCGCCGACCTTGCAGGTCACCTCGACGACCTCGCGGCCGCGATCGAGACCGACGCGGTCGACGCGGACCGACACCGCATCGCCGGTACGAACCATCCCGAGGTAGCGAGCCGTCCACCCGACGATCGGGCGCGGCGACGGGATGCGGTTGCGCGAGTCGGCCGCGGTGACGACGTGCTGAGCCGCCGCCGACAGCCACATGCCGTGCACGATGGGCTCACCGAGTCCTGCGAGCTTTGCCGCGCTTGTATCGGTGTGGATCGGATTGCGGTCGCCTGAGACGGCAGCGAACGCACTCATGCGTGTCGGTGCGGTGATCGTCGCGGTGCGCAGCGGCTTCCGGGTGGCCGCGGCCTCGTCGGTAAGCGCTCCCCCGGCGCGCTGCGGGTCGTCGAGCTCGGCATCACCGATGCGGCCACGAATGGCGAAACGCTCTGTCATACGGGCGATCTCACCGTCCGGTCCCGACACCTCGACGGCGACGTCGATGACGCGTCCCACCGTCGTGTCCCGGACCTCGCCCGCGCGGGCGACGACGGTGAGTTCGGTGTCGTGGTCGGGGATGGAACCGACGGTCTCGATGGTGTGGTCGAGATGGACGAGGTCGAGCAGGCCCTCGACGACGGGAATGCCGTCGTCGGTCGTCGCAGCACCGATCGTCGCGAAAACACTTGGCCAGCAGGCTCCGACGAGCGTGTCGGGCACCGCGAAGCCGAACGGCTGCGCCGGTGTGACGGCGTGGAGGTGAGCAGGCAGCGTGTTGGCGGTGACGACGGCGTGGTCGGCGACCCCGTCTGCCGACCATCCGATGGTGGTGACCGCGACGCCGTCGACGACGTCGGTGAGGCGTCCGCCGGCTGCGACGGTGAGGATCTCGCGCATGGCACCTGCTGCGTCGTCGCGCTCGATGCGAGGGCTGCCGCCGTCGGCGATGCTCCGATCGACACGGAGCGGAATGCGCACAGACGATCCCGAAATCGGCACGATCAGCTCGAAGCTGTCCTCGCCCACGTGCTCGAGCACTGCGCCTGTTGCCGCGTGCTCGGCTCGACGCTCCGAGGAGACCTCCCACGACTCCCGATCGCCAAGCAGCGCAACCGGACTCGGCACGATGCGGCCGGCCCACGAGACGTCGTCGGCCCAGAGCACGGCACCGAGGATGCCCGCGTCCCGCACCGGAGCCTGCTTGCGGGCGGTGATCAGGTCGGGGTCGGCGCCCGCGGTGGCGAGATCGTCGACGACCTTGGCCTCGAATCGATCGAGCAGCTCGCCCACCGGCTCATCGACACGGGTGATACCCGAGACCGCGACCGGTCCGGGGATGATGCAGACGGCGTCCGCGCCGTAGCGTGCATCGTGGGCCTGCCACAGCGAGTCGCTGCGCCACCACCGTCGAACGTCTTTGTCGACGACGGGCACGAAGTTGACCGGCTTGCCCGGGGTCCGGCACAGGCCGAGGAAGAAGGCGACGTCCGCGGGATGCAGGATGTCGGTCTCGATCTCGGGGTAGACACCGCCGAGCGCGTCGATCGCCGCGTGCGGATCGTCGGTGGTCGAGATGTCGGCGAACATCGTGGGGACCGGGCCCGAATCCTTCGGGTGCATGCGCGCCTCGGCACGCTGCAGCATCTCCACGAATCGCTGCTGCCAGGTGATGTCGGCCCACGGGTACTGATCGGTGCGGCCATCCCCGACGGCCAGCGTCGCATAGCGATCGAGCCATTCGCGGTAGGTCATGGTGTCGAGGTCGCCGAAGTAGGGTTTCGCTGTCGGCGCCATCGCGGCCACGATCTCGTCGCGACGCTCGGCCACCGCCTCGGCGTCGCCCGCCACCTCGTCGAGCAGTCGACCGCAGCGCGACGCGGCGTTGTCGACCTCATGGATGTCGGCGCCGAGTTGGCTTCGGCCCGAGGCCATTCCGTTCGCGGCCCGGCCTGCGCCGATCCACTCGTCGACCCCCTCGGTGTCGACGAGTAGCTGCTTGACCTCCGGCGCGGTGGTCGCCTCGGCGGTCGCCATGGCCGCGGTACCGATCAGGATCCCGTCGAGCGGCATGGTGGGATACCCGTGCCTGGTTGCCCATTCGCCGGTCAGGTACTCGCTGGCGCGCTCGGGGGTGCCGATGCCGCCACCGACGCAGATGACGACGTTGTCGCGCACGCGCAGCTCGGCGTATGTGGAGAGCAGAAGGTCGTCGAGGTCTTCCCACGAATGGTGGCCACCGGCGCGCCCGCCTTCGATCTGCACGATGACCGGGTGGTGCGGCACCTCGGCCGCAATGCGGATCACCGAACGGATCTGCTCGACGGTGCCTGGCTTGAATGCGACGAAACGCAGTCCCGCGTCGACGAATTCGTCGACGAGTGCCACTGCGTCCTCGAGCTCTGGGATACCCGCCGACACGATCACGCCGTCGATCGGCGCGCCCTGCGCCCGTGCCTTCTGCACGAGACGCTTGCCGCCGAGCTGCAGCTTCCACAGATACGGATCGAGGAACAGCGCATTGAACTGCGCTTCGCGGCCCGGCTCGAGAAGGTCGGTGAGCGTGGCGATGTTGCGGGCGAAGATCTCCTCGGTGACCTGACCGCCGCCGGCGAGCTCTGCCCAGTGACCCGCGTTGGCCGCGGCAGCGACGATCGCGGGGTCGACGGTGGTCGGGGTCATGCCCGCAAGCAGCATCGGAGAGCGCCCGGTCAGTCGGGTGAACGCCGTCTGCACGACACGACGACCGTCGGCGAGTTCGGCCAGTGTGGGGGCGAAGTCGGACCAACGGCGCGCGACCTCGGGAATCCCGCCGGGGCTGAACAGATTTCGCTGGCCTCCGCGAAGCGCCGTCGCCACCAGGCCGACGCCCTGTCCGCGAACGAGCGGCGCGGTGAGCCGAGTTGCGAGATCGCTGGGACCGAAATCGAGAATCCACGCGGCGCCGTCGGCGATCACGGCGTCGATCTGTGCGACCCAGTCGACGGGCGCGACAAGGATCGATTCGGCGTGCCCGGCAGCGAGGTCGGCGTCGATCCCGCACGTCTGCGCCCACTCACGCACCAGGTCGACCGCCGGTGCCATGCCGGGGTGGTGGAATGCGACGCTGACGGGGAGCTCGTCGAAGACGGGGGCGAACGGCGCGCCGCCGGTGATCTTGCGCTTGCGGTCATCGGCCTCCGCGGCGACGATGCGCTCGCATTCGGCCGCGAACGCCGCGAGATGTCGGGGCGCACCGGACAGCACGACCGAACGTCGGCTGTTGCGGATGGCGATCACGGGCGCCGTGACGAGTTCGGCTTCGGGCAGTCCAGCTCGGTAGGTCGTCAGGATCTCGTCGATGCGCGCGGGAGCAACATTGGTGATCGACAGCATCGGTGAGCCGTCCGGACTGCTCGCCAGCCCGCGACGTCGAGCAACAAGAGTGCCGGCGGCCGCCACGAGGTGCGCGATCGCCAGCAATTGTCCGCAGCCGCTCTCCCCGTGCCGGATAGCGTCGACGGCCAGTGACCCCTGTGAGTGTCCGACGACGGCGACGGGTGCGATCACGTCGGGATCGAGGCCCTGCTTCTTGAGTGATTCGACGGCGGCGACCTGGCTGAGGAGCACGCCGGGACCGCTCAGTGCGAAGTCGGCGAGCTCGGCGTCGGACGGCACCGGTTCGCCCGCGTCGGTCGCACGCACCCATGCGAGTGGGTGGAAGCCGTCGGGGCGAGCTATCTCGATCGACTCGGCAACGGGGGCGAGCATGCGCTCTGCGGCAGCGACGGCACCCGCCAGCTTCTGTTCGAGATCGGCGTCGACGACCAATTCGGCCAGCGTCGACAACCACGGACCACCCTGCCCACCAAAGCTGATTGCGTACTTCTCACCTGCTGAGAGCCTATCGATCAGGGATTCTGCAGGGCTTCCGGTGTTGCGGCTTCCGTGGGGCCCTTGGCGGAATTGGTCGACGGTCACGGGCTCTCCTAGAGGATCGGGGCTCGGCTGATGTGCGGTGCAGGAGTTGTCTGGTTTCTCGTGCGAGAGCACCACGTGGCACGACCCGGCGGCGGGGGGATATCGCCGGGTCGCGCACGTGTCTCTCACGAACATGCTTGCCCAGCAACACCTTTGACGCTGTGGCGGGCGACTGACAGTTCAGCGTGGAACGTCGTCGACATGAACGTGGCACTCATGATGGCACATAAACGTGAGGACTTCCTCATGTTGTTTCCGACCCCCAGGTATACCCGCGAGTAGCCCCGCCGGTAACAAAATGCGGGCCCGTGCGCCCATTGATCGGCGTGCACATCCGACCAGTTCGGGGCGCATTTCTCCGGTCGCCCGAGTCGTAGCGAAGGCATCCGGTCGTCGTTATATAATCGTTATGTGACCTGTCGCACTGCGTGTCGTCCGCTGCGACATGGCACGCCCTCAGCGATGTCGAGCCAAGACGTCGAAGTCGTTAGGGTGCAGGGATGACCGACTGCGTGTTCTGCAAGATCGTCGACGGTTCCGCACCGGCCCGAAAGGTGTACGAGGACGACTCCGTGGTGGGCTTCCTCGACATCAGACCGATGTCGCGCGGACACACCCTGCTCGTTCCCCGCATCCATTCGAGCGGACTGGGAGATCTGGTTCCCGACGACGGCGCCGCCCTGATGCGAGCGGGCCAGGTCGTCGCGGCAGCACTCCGGACGGCGCCACTGACACGCGACGACGAGCCCGCCGATGGGGTGAACCTCGTCGTCAACGACGGAAAGGCAGCGTTCCAGACCGTCTTTCACACCCACCTCCATGTGATCCCGCGACACCGCGGAGACAAGCTCCGCATGGCGAGGTCGCTGCTCGTACGCCGCGACAAGAATCCCGACGCCACCGCGGCCACCGTGCGTGCGGCGGTCCTCGAACAGATCGGACCCGCATGACCTCCGACGACGCTCTCACCACACCTGGCGCGCAGATCCCCCAGGCCGCGATCGACATCCTCGCCGGGGCCGAGTGGATCACCGTGTTCACCGGTGCCGGGATGTCGGCGGAGAGCGGCGTACCCACCTTCCGCGACGCGCAGACGGGACTGTGGGAGAACTTCGACGCCGAGCAACTGGCAACCCCGCAGGCGTGGAACGCCGATCCGGCACTCGTCTGGGGCTGGTACCAGTGGCGCGCACACCTCGTCAGCCGAGCTGCCCCGAACGCCGGACACCTCGCATTGAGCGCATTGGCAGAACGTGCCGATGAGTCCGACGACGCGCCGTCGGTCATGGTGGTGACGCAGAACGTGGACGACCTGCACGAGCGCGCGGGCAACACTGTGGTCAGCCATGTACACGGCTCGCTCTTCGCACCACGCTGCTCACGCTGCGGACATCCCTACGAGGGCAGAGACGCCAATCCGGCGACGGCCACCGATGAGCATCCCATGGAGCCGCCGTCGTGCCCGATATGCCTGTCGCTGGTGCGCCCCGGCGTCGTGTGGTTCGGCGAGCCGATCCCCCCGGAGCCCTGGGCGCGCGCCGAGCAGGTGTTCGACGTCGCCGACGCGGTCCTCGTGGTCGGGACCAGCGGGATCGTCTACCCCGCTGCGGCTCTCCCCGAGCGCGCAGCGGCAAGGGGTATTCCGGTCATCGAACTCAACCCGCAGCCGTCGGGACTGAGTTCCGTTGCCACACATAGCATTCGGACCACCGCCGCACAGGGTCTACCCGAGATCGCCGAACGCGTTCGTGCCGCGCGGCGCAGCCGATAACGGGCTGCTACTCCGCTCCGGTCAGGTCGATCGGCTCCCACGCGGCGACCTCACGCGAGGCCGTCGCCGACACCGAACCCGGCTTGACGCCACGACGGTCGAGAAGCCGGATCACCGCAGCGAGAGCGGTGTCGGGGTCTAGCTCGAACTCCGATTCGCGCACTCGCGCGAATTCCCAACCGCAGCGGCGCAACTCACGCTCACGCTCCATGTCCGACCGCGCTTGGGCGCCGGTCGAAGTGAACTCGTCTCCGTCGCATTCGACGGCCATCCGGCCCTCCGAACCCGTGACCACGAGATCGATGACCCGATTGTTGACAAGGACTTTCGGCGTCACGTGATACCCGAGTGCCGCGAGGCGATTGAACACACGCTGCTCGAAGAGGCTGTCGAAAGGTTCGACGCGCTCGTCGTCGGGGACGTCGGACGGCATCGGCGCGATGGTCGGTCCCTGGTTTGCCTGCATGTAGCCGAGCAGTGAGTAGCGCAGGTCATTGGGACGCAGATCGTCGAGTCCGACCGAGTGGAACAGCCACATCTGATCCATCGCGCGCGATGCGGCGACGTTGATTCGACGCTGCGATTCTGCGCGGGTGAGAGCACTCAGTGACGTCGGGTCGGAGACCACCATGGACAGGAACATCACGTGTCGTTCGTCGCCCTGGAAGTCGGGCGGCGTCCCGACCCGGATACGGCGTGCACGCCAGGTCTCCTCGTCGACAGCCTCGCGTAGGAGACGTGTGATCTCGTCGACCTGCTTGGTTCCCTGCAGAGCGATGATGCCGAAATCGAGCTCGGCATAGGCGGGGTCGGCGAGGCAATCGAGGAGCGTCGCAACGATCGCGGCGGCCTCCCCTTCGTTCACCAACGATTGCCCCTGACCGGTTGCCGCACCGTCGACACGCACGGTCCGCAGGGGATCGAGCCGATCGGCACCGAACTGTCGGACCGGAACGAGTGGCGACCCGCCGTAGAACTGTCGCGAAGAGTACTCGATGATCTCCGGCATCGAACGGAAATGCTCACGCAACCGGATGAGGTGACCGAATCGACTGCGCAGCAACGAGAACAGGCTCGATCGCGGAGTCAGACCATCCCGGAGATAGTGCGGCAGATCGGGAAGCTCGGCGTCGAGTCGTGCGAACGCGTCGTCGAGCGAGGTCCCGGCGAGTCCGCGTGGAGCACACTGCTTGTCGTCGCCGACGACGATGACACGGGGCGCGAGCCACAGCAGGAAGGAACTGGTGATGTCGGCCTGGCTCGCCTCGTCGACGATCACGACGTCGAACGAATTCGGTTCGGGCGGAAGCATGTCGGCGACCTGGCTGGTCGACATGATCCACGCGGGAACCGCCGACTGTGCCTGCTCCATCGCCTCGCGCGCAGCAGTCCGGAAGCGGTTGGCGTGCTTGCCCGATCCCTTGCCCAGATTGATCATGTGGTCGCGGTAGGACTGCAACGCCTGCACCTGGGCGACCGTGGTGCGCGCGAGACATGCCCGCCACGCGCGTGCGGCGGCGAGCTTGGTGGTCAACTGTGCGATGTCGGCATCGGCGTCGTCGAGCGCAGAAGCCAGGCGCGCCTCGGCGTCGGGGTCGCTGCGTTCGGCGACCCAGGTCCGTGCCCGACGCCACTCCCAGGCGCCGACCACGTCACGCAGGCGCGCGTCCCACGCGGGATCGTCGGGAGTTGCGGCCAGCGCCGCGTAGAACTCCGGTGCCTTGCCGCGCAACCGCAGCGCGAGCAGGTCGAGCGCGGCTTGGTCGTTCAATTCATCACGCGCCGTGGTGAAGGCGCGTCGCGCCGACCTGATCGCCTCCGCGTCGGCGTTGGCCAGTGCGGCGACAAGCGCATCACCTTCAGGCGACGGTCCCCTCTCGACTTCCGTCGACAACCGATAGGCGTGGTCGGCCAGTTCCTGCTCGGCGAGGTTCGCGTCGTTGGCGGCAGCGATGAACGCACCCTGGTGGGCAACCTCCGACACCTCCGCGACGCTGCGCGGGCGAGGACCGCCGGGGCTGATGTACTCGAGCTCGCGAATCAGCTGGTCGCGTGCAGACAGCAGATCCGATACCCAGGCGAGTTGCGTGTCGAGCCGCACGAGTTGGCTGAGCTGCTTTGATCGCGAACCGGCGGTGTCGACGGGGACATGCAGATCCGCGAGCACACGATGTACCTGACTCACGGCGTCGAGGACCGCGAGGTGATCAGCGACGAGCTCCAAGCTTTCGGCATCGGTGGCCGGACGACCGTCGACACTGGCTATGACGCCCGAATCCTCCACTGCCCGTTGCTGTTCCGACCGCAGCAGGCGGCCGCGCCAGCGTCCACCCTCACGTAGATAGGTGGCAGCGGCCGCGAACCGTTCGCCGTCACCGGGCCTTGCATTCTCGACGACGACGACGTGCGCGCCGATCGCCCGGTCACGCTGCGCGGCGTCGGCGATGACCGACGAGAGAGCCGTGACGCGCGACCACAGGTGCGCTTCCTGCCCGGCGAGGAGCCTGTCGGCCATGTCGACGATCAGCGGCGGGAACGTCGCGACCTCTCCGGAGGCTACCGCGAGGTGATCGCAGATCCCCTTGATGCGCAGCAACCGGTCGCTTGCCACGTCCGACAGGATTGACATCAACGATCCGCTGCCGACCATCGGCTCCGCGGGCCGCTGTCCGATCCGTTCGCAGATCGCGTCCATCGTCATCGTGTCGGGCAGGTAGTCGTCGAGGTCTGGCAGTCGCTGGGCGAGGCGCCCGGAGTCGGCGCCGACACGACGAAGCAGTTCGAGTAGGCGGGTGAATTCGCCGCTGTCCAGTGGCGGCAACGCCCCTTCGAGTGGCCCGGGAAGCCAGTCGAACCGCTCGGCGTCGGCGTTGCATGCGCGAACGATCGACGCCGCGGTGCCGCGATAGTCGCCCGCAACCCACTCGTGCACCTCGGTCTCCGACGAGCGCAGATCCCACAGACCGCGCAACGCTCGCTCGCGCCGGTCGATCGCCTGCGCGCGGCGGTAGGCGAGGTCGTCGATCTCGGCGTCGGCGACACCGCTGGAGAAACTCGACTTGCGGTCGGCGATCGCCTCGACGCCCGAGACCACGGCGTCGTAGCTGTCGGTGCTGACGTCGGCGAGCGAGACGGTCAACTCGCGTAGCTCCGGCGGAAGGATGTCACGCAGCACCTGCAGCGCGTTGACCTTCTCGCTGGTCACCAGAACGCGCTGGCCCTTCGCGAGAAGTGCCGAGAGGACGTTCGCGATGGTCTGGGTCTTGCCGGTACCGGGTGGCCCCTCGACGACAACCCCACTGTCGACCCCGAGTTGGGCCAGCACGTCACGTTGTTCGACATTGGACGCGAGCGGGAACATAGCGTCTGCGACGAGCTCAGTAGCGGGTGTTGCTCCCTGCCCGCTGAGCGCCGCCAGCCGATCCGCTGCCTCGATGGGCGCGACCAATTGCGACAGACCGATCGGCACCTCGGTGCCCGGCTCGCGCAGTGCCGCCAGCATCGCGTCGTAAAAGCGCAACGCCGACCCCGTTCCGCGGTTGCGTAGAACGATGGCCGGCGCGAGGTCGATGGTCAACGACACGTGATCTTCGTCGACGACCACTTTGTCGCGCCACGCGGAAATCAGTTGTCCCGCAGCAGAATTCGCGACATTCGTGAGGCCTGCTACACGGCCCCGCTGCTTGACCGCGTCCGACAGGTCTATGCCGTCGATCGAGGCGAGCAGGTGCGTGTCGTGGATCATCGGCACGCCCGCGGAACCGAGCGAGATCCGGATGGTCCCGGAATCGGTGTCGCGTTCTGCGACGACGTCCTGCGTCAGCAGGTGTTCACGAACAAGCGGCTCACCGTCGTTCTCCGGGTCGACGACGGTGACCAGCCCGTTGGCGAGGACGATCTCGAGCGATTCGGGATCGGCGATGAGGTCGTCGAGAATCGTCGACAGTTGTGGATACGCGTCGTCGTCCGGAGATACTTCGACGACGGTCTGGCCCGGCGCAGCTCCGGTGCGGACGGGCACGGGCGTCGATCTGCCGACCCACACGACAGCGGGGTGGGAATCGACTGTGCTGACCGAGACCGATCGTGACCGAACCAGGCCACGGAGAAAGCCGATCAGCCTCGACACCTGATCCCGACGCTCATCAGGAGTGTCGTTGATCATGCGCTTGCTGCCTTCCCGCCGCGATACCAGAGTTCATCAACGCTACCAAGGCCGCGGAGGGCCAGTCGTGTCGACGAGCACTGTGGCGGTGCAGCTCAGCGGCCCGAGGTGCCTCGAATGGCGGGGAAACCGCCATCGACGTAGTGCACGTTGGTGTATCCGAGGTCGGCGATCTGCTCTGCGATGCGCGGTGCCTGCGAACGCACCGACACGACGGCGATCTCGGTGTCGCGGTTGCTGACCAGCGGGAACGAACCGGTCGGCGTGGGCGCGAGTCGGGTTGTGACCTCATTCGGGTCGACGACGACTGCGCCGGGGACACTGCCCTGATGACGGACGACCTGCGGGCGGGCGTCGACGACGACTGCGTCGCCGTGCTCGACGTGATCGATGGCTTCTGCTGCGGTAATCGCACTCACCACTGACACTGGTGACTCACTCCTGAACTCGAACTTCTACTTGCTTGTCGGGAGTCGGTGTACCGCTCTCCCCCCAAAAGGTTACGGAAAGATATCGATCTGTCCACCTTCGCACCAACAGCCTGGTCACAGGATCGAAGCCGGCGCGAGGACGGGCGAACCAGCTACCCGATTCCGTCAGCCCCGACCACGACCGGCGACGCGCGGGTTGCCGCGCTTGCCCCAACTGTCACCGCGTTTGCCGTGACGGTCGCGGTTGAAGCTGCCACCGCCCTGACCATTACGTTTGCCGCCACGTGCGCGAGGCGGGCCCTGGTCGCGTCGGATGTCGATCGGGTTCTTGCCGATCCGCGTGTGCCGCAGGCGCTCCAATGTCTCCCTGTCGAGATCTTCAGGAAGCTCGACTATCGAGAAGTCGTCGCGGATGCTGATGTTGCCGAAATCACCCCGGGTCAGTCCGCCCTCGTTGGCGATCGCGCCCACAATCGCGCCCGGAGACACCTTGTGTTTGCGTCCGACAGCGATCCGATAGGCGGCGAAGTTGCCGCCACCCGACCGCGGCGCACGTTCCCGACGCTCGGGACGCTCGCCCTTCGGCGGGTCGGGCGCCATCAGGAATCCACCGTCGCGAGTCTCGAGCGCCAGCGCCGCCGCGATGTCGGCCATCGCCACGTCGTTGTCGCGGGCGTAGTTCTCGATCAGCTGTCGGAACATGTCGAGATTCTCCGACGCGAGATTCTCGGTGATGGAGTCGGCGAAACGTGCGACGCGCTGAGCGTTGACGTCGTCGACAGATGGCAGATCGATCTCGGTCAGCGGCTGACGTGTTGCGCGCTCGATCGCGCGCAGCAGATGGCGCTCCCGCGGCGAGACGAACAGCAGAGCGTTACCCGACCGTCCGGCACGCCCGGTGCGTCCGATGCGGTGCACGTACGACTCGGTGTCGTGCGGGATGTCGTAGTTGACCACATGCGAGATCCGGTCGACGTCGAGTCCGCGGGCAGCCACGTCGGTGGCGACGAGAATGTCGATGCCACCGGCTTTGAGCTGGTTGATCGTCCGCTCGCGCTGGGCCTGCACCATGTCGCCGTTGATCGCGACCGCGGAGAACCCCCGCGAGCGAAGCTTCTCGGCCAGCTCTTCGGTTGCCGACTTCGTGCGAACGAAGACGATCATCGCGTCGAACGTCTCGACCTCGAGGAAGCGCGTCAGGGCGTCGAGTTTGCGCTGGTGAGAAACCTGCAGGTAGCGCTGCGTGATGTTCTGAGCGGTCGCGGTCTTGGCCTTGACCGTGATCTCCTGCGCATCGTGCAGGTACCGCTGCGCGAGGCGTCTGATCGCGCTCGGCATTGTCGCCGAGAACAACGCCACCTGCTTGTCGTCGGGAGTCTCGGCGAGAATGCGTTCGACGTCCTCGGCGAACCCCATCGTCAGCATCTCGTCGGCTTCGTCGAGCACGAGGAAGTCGAGCTGGGAGATGTCGAGCGTGCCCTTGTCGAGGTGGTCGATGACGCGTCCCGGTGTACCGACGATCACCTGCGCGCCGCGTTTGAGACCGGCGAGCTGGACGCCGTAGCTCTGTCCGCCGTAGATCGGCAGGACGCGCACGTCGGGCATGTGTGCCGAGTACTTGCCGAACGCTTCGGCCACCTGGAGTGCGAGCTCACGGGTCGGCGCGAGGATCAGCGCCTGCGGGCGTCGAACCTGCGGGTCGATCCGCGAGAGGATCGGAATCGCGAACGCGGCGGTCTTGCCGGTACCGGTCTGGGCGAGCCCGACGACGTCGCGGCCCTCCATGAGCGGTGGAATCGTGGCCGCCTGGATGGGCGACGGGGTCTCGTAACCGACATCGGCGATGGCGTTGCGTACGCGCTCGTCGATGTCGAGGTCGTCGAATGTGATCGACGGTGTATCTGCGGTCGGGCTGTCGGTCATGGTCTGCGTGTCCCGTTCATCGACTCAACTGTAATCCGCGGGCGGGCCAAAAGCGGCATTCACGTGCGGCATGGTCAAGACCGGAGTCGATCACACCCCAATGTGATGGACGCCACTTTCCCTGCTACCCTCTGTGGCAACATAAGCGAGCGGCATCCCGCCCTACCTCGACTATGTCCGTAATGTCTATGTCCGAAATGCCGGATAACACGTCCCAGGGGGCCACCTACATGCAGCAGTACGCCACTCCGTCGGATCTGACCGTCGAAGACAAGGCCACGCTGGTCGACACTCTGCTCCGTTATCGCGACGAACGCCCGACACTCCCACTGTTCCGGCGACAGTCGTCCGGCCAGTGGATCACGGTGACCGCAAAGCAGTTCGCCGACGAGGTCGACGCCGTCGCGAAAGGTCTCGTCGCGTCCGGGATCGCACCGGGCGACCGCGTCGCGATCTGTTCGTCCACTCGGTACGAGTGGTCGCTCCTGGACTACGCCATCTGGCGTGCGGGCGGGACAACGGTCGCGATCTACGAGACCTCTGCACCCGATCAGGTCCAGTACCTCCTCGAGGACTCCGGAACCGTCGCGCTTGTCGTCGAGGACGCCAACCACCGCGACAAGTTCCGCGAGGTGACCGACGGACTGCCCGCGCTTCGCGAAACCCTCGTCATCGACGACGGCGCGGTGAACGAGCTGACCAACCGCGGCAAAGATGTACCCGACGCAGAACTCGACGCGCGACACGCCAATACGGTGTCGTCCGACGCAGCGACGCTGATCTACACCTCGGGCACCACCGGGCGCCCCAAGGGCGTGGTCCTCACCCACGCGAACTTCCTCGCCGAGTGCGCCGCAACCCGCTCGGCTGTCGGATCGGGTCTCGAAGAGGGCAATTCGACGCTGCTCTTCCTCCCACTGGCACACGTCTTCGCTCGCGTCATCGCCGTCGCGAGCCTGGAGAGTGGCGTCATCGTGGGGCACACGAGCGATATCCCGCACCTCGTCGAACATCTCGCCACCTTCAAGCCGAACTACGTGCTGTCGGTCCCGCGCGTGTTCGAGAAGGTCTACAACTCGGCCAAGCAGAAGGCATACGACGGCGGCAAGGGATCGATCTTCGACAAGGCCGCCGACACCGCCATCGAGTACAGCGAGGCGCTGGAAAAGGGCGGGCCCGGCATCGCGCTGAAGCTCAAGCACGCGGTGTTCGACGCCCTGGTCTACAAGAAGCTGCGTGCCGCATTGGGCGGCAACTGCGACGGCGCGATCTCCGGCGGAGCACCTCTCGGGGCGCGCCTCGGGCACTTCTTCCGTGGCGCAGGCGTGCCGGTCTACGAGGGCTATGGGCTGTCGGAAACCACAGCGGCGATCACCGCGAACAGCGAAGAACACCAGCGCGTGGGTTCTGTCGGACGGCCGATCCCCGGGGTGACCATCGCGATTGCCGACGAGGATGGCGAAGTTCTCGTCAAGGGTCCGGTGGTCTTCACCGAGTACTGGCACAACCCCGACGCCACCGCTGATGCGATTCGCGACGGATGGTTCCACACGGGCGACGTCGGACACCTCGAGGATGGCTTCCTCTTCATCACCGGCCGCAAGAAGGAACTGATCGTCACCGCCGGCGGCAAGAACGTCTCCCCCGCCCAGCTCGAGGACTCGATCCGCGCGCATCCGATGATCAGTCAGTGCCTCGTCGTCGGCGACAACAAGCCGTTCATCGCCGCATTGATCACGATCGATGTCGAGGCCGTTCCCGGTTGGCTCGAGCGCAACGGGCTCGCTGCCGATACCCCGTTGACCGAGCTCGCCACCAACGACAAGTTGCGGGCGGAGATCGCCGAGGCCGTCGACGCAGCGAATGCGAAGGTTTCCAAGGCTGAGGCGATCAAGAAGTTCAGCATCCTCGACACCGATTTCACGATCGATTCGGGCGAGCTCACGCCGACGATGAAGCTCAAGCGCAACATCATCCACTCTGCCCACCAGAAGGCGATCGCCGACCTCTACACGTGATCGTTCGCTAGCAAAGTTCTCACCGCACCCCGCGTGGCCCTGCACGGCTACGCGGGGTGCGGTCTTCTACGCTCGAGTAACCATGACTCGTGATCTCGCCATCGACGCCACACGCGGCGTCGCCATCTGGTCGATGATCACGGCGCACTTCGCACTGGGGATGCGCATCGCCGAACCCACACACTCGTTTCCCTATGTCGACGGAATGTCTGCGTTCGTCCTGCTGTCGGGATTCGTCCTCGGACTGGTGTATCAGCGCTGGATAGAACGCCACGGCCTGTGGTTCGGCTACCAGCGGCTCACCAAACGGATCGTCGTCCTATATGTATGTCAGTTGACGATTGCGCTCGTCGCCGTAGCCGCGGCGATGGCCGGGCATCGGTGGCTGACTCTCCTGCTCCCGATCGACGGGTGGGGCGAGGGTCTACGACTCGCGCTGAGCATGAATTACCTGCCCAGCGGGGGCAACATCTTGTTGCTGTACATGGTGTTGATGGCGTCGGCGTATGTCGTGTCCCCCTGTTGATGCGTGGATGGTGGGTCGCGGTGTTGTGCGCATCGATTGCGCTCTACGTGCTCTCGCAGGTCCACTCGCCGGACTGGTTCTTTCTGACCCAGTCTATGGCGTCTCCGCGGACGGAGAACTGGGCGGCGTGGCAGATCATGTTCGTGCCTGCGCTGGTGATCGGCTGGAACTGGCGACGTTGGCAGGGCGCCCGTTTCATCGACAGATACCTACCCGCGTTTGTTCTCGTGGCCGTCGGCGTGTGGTTGGTCTTCCACTACGTGATCGACACCGGACCGTTGGCCGATCTCGAACCCCTCGTCGCCGACAAGGTCAGCTTTGCGCCGGCGCGGGCGTTGGGCGCCTGGGTCGTCGTACCCGCGGTGTACGGGGTGTTCCGCGCGCTGCTGCGCGTATGGCATCACGACTGGTTGCGACCTCTCGTGATGACCGGGGCACGCAGCCTCGATTCGTACGTCATCCAGGCGATCGCGCTGATCATCGTTCCGATCCACATCGCTCACCGGCCCTGGGACGAGACCACGTCGATTGCCGTCACGCTGCTCGTCTTCGGCGCGTGCTGGGCGTGGGCGGAGCTTCGACGCGCCGCCGAGATCGACAAGCTCCATCGACTCCCCGCGATCGCCTACGACGCGACGCGCAGCCGCGCCACCCCGGTCGACGGGACTATTGAAGCCCCGGAACGCGAGCCCGTCGCCGGCGGTGTACCCGGTTGAGTTCCCGAAGCCGTTGACTGTCGGGGCCGCGCCGCGCAGAAAGTGACGTCCCTGGGGTCACTCGCACGTATCGGTACATGCGAGGGACCCCAGGGGTGTAGTTTTCTGCGCTGCGATCAGACCGATTTGCGTCGTGCAGCCCGCCTCAGCGAGCCGCCCATGCACGCGCGATGTCGAGTCGTTGCCAACCGCCGTGCGCTCCGGTCTTGTCGAGCGGGTATCCGCCGGGCAACGCCGTGCGCGCCAACAGGTCCCGCAGTTGCTGCGTCGACCATCCTGGGTGAGCAGCCCGGATCAGGTTTTCTGCACCGGCCGGAACCTGAAGCGGCGCAGCGGGTCCGGTCGGCAGGAACGAGAAGGTCGAGCGCTGCCGGTAGCTGGTCAGCGCGGCGTCGGTCGACACGTAGGGCTGCTGGCAGCCGACGATGCGGCTGATCGGTGCACCGACTCGCGCGGCGAGTACCGACCGCAGTTCGGTGCGCGCCTGCGCCAGCAGCCGTCCGAAACTCGGGTCGGCGATGACCTCGGCGGTGATGTTCTCGGCAAGCATGCGTCCGCCGATGACGTCGAGCGGGTAGTGCACCCCGAGCACGATGCGGTGATAGCCGTACTCGGCGCCGCGGGCGAGGACCTGCGGCCCGACCTCGGGCAGCATCGTCGCGATCAGAAACGCCTGCGTGTAGCCCCAGGTGGTATGTCCCGACGGGTACGACCCGCTGCCGCGCACCGATTCGTAGAGGTCTGGGCGACCATCGCTGTAGTGACGGATGAGAGTGGGCGCGACCTCGAACGGCCGCTTGTAGTCGAAGTACTTCTTCTCCTTCGACGTGCCGACGCGCTCGCCGACCAAGGCCTTCTCGCCGAGTAGCAACTCACTCGTCTTCGGAAGCTGTCCCGCCTTGAGCGCGTCGAAGAACGCGGGCGAGAGCTTCGAGCCGAGAGCGTTGAAGATCGCGGGTCCCTCGATCGCGTAGTTGTCGTCGACCGCATACGCCGAAGCCTTGGGACTCGCGGAGTTGTTCACCGCGATGGCCTCGAGAAGATTCTGCTGCTTGATCACCGGGGACAACGACGAGAACGCGTCAAGGGTCGCGATGTGATCCGCTGGCTTCGCAGTCGCGAACGGCGCCGACTTCTCGCCCGCGGTGAAGCCACTCGACGCCGAGACGGCAGTCGGGGCGAAGGCACATGCTGCGGGAGCCGCTGTGGCGGTCGTGGGTACCAGCAGGCCGACGGCAGCAATGACGGGAACGACTGCGGCCGTGAGTAATCTGCGACTTCCGAACCGACGCATAGGTGTTTCCTCCCCGAGGCAGTTTCGCCCCATGGACGTCGGGGCCGGTCGCGAACTCACTCAGATGACCAGCTCATGTCAACGCCACGGCGACGATGCGGTGAACGTCTGGTGTCCAGACCGGTCCCATCAGATCGGGGTCGGACAATCCGGTCGGGCTGGGAAGCGCTGGGGGGTGCTTGCTCAGCGAACCTCGTAGAGAATGCCCCGACCGATTGCCTCGCGCACCACGGGCAGTGCTGCTTGTGCGAGCGCGTCGGCGTCGACGTCGTGGAAGTCGGCGAGAAGTTCGATCAGAGCACCGAGCGGCACCTGGCCTCGGCAACCTGCCAGCAATGCCCGTGAGACGTCGTCGACGCCGAGCACGGCGCCGGGCCCGCCGGGACGGCGTACCGATGCACCGATCTCCTGCCACCCCTCGTCGCTCGGAAGTGACTGCGCGTCGAGAAACACCGGAGCGGTTTTCAGCCGAGCGGCCAGCAGCGTGTCGTCGGAGGTTGTCCGCAGATAGTCACGACGGTCCAAGAATGCCTTCGCTTCGGGACCGGTCACCTCCTCACCAGCGCCGGTGATCTCCTCGATCACGACGTCGGGCGGGCCGTCGGGTCCGCCGCGACGATCCCGAAGTGTGATGACTCCCATGCCGATTCCCGAAATGCGCTCGCGCTCGAACCAGTCGAGCCAGGCCGATCCCCGCGCGGCGATCTGCTCGGGTTCTTCGCCCGCGTCGGACAACCACAGCGAGATGTAATCGACGGGATCGGCCAGTTCACGCTGCACGACCCACCCGTCGAGTCCCGTCTCCGCGATCCACGAGCCCACTCGATCACGCCAGTCGGCGTCCTCGTAGACGATCCAGTTGGCGAGCAACTGCGCCGTGCCTCCGGGTTTCAGGTGCGCGGGCAACTCGCGGATCAGGCGCGCACACAGAGCGTCGCCCTCCATACCGGAGTCGCGATACTCGTAGTCCTGCGACCCTGCTCCGACGACGAACGGCGGATTGGAGACGATCAGGTCGAAGCGCTCGTCGCCGACGGGCTCGAACAAGCTGCCCTCGCGCAGATCCCAAAACATTCCGTTGAGGCGCGCGGTCGCGGCGGCCAGCGCCAGCGCTCGGGGGTTGGTGTCTGTCGCAACGATCCGGTCGACGTGCGTTCCGAGGTGCAGCGCCTGGATTCCGCACCCGGTACCGAGGTCCAATGCCGACTCGAGCGGATCACGAATGATCGCCCGCGCCAACGAGATCGACGCTCCGCCGATACCGAGCACGTGATCGTGCCCAACCGGACCCGAGCGCATCGCGGCGTCTTGGTCAGAGACGACGAGGTAGTCGCGGACGTCGTCGGCGTGCGGTCGGATGTCGAGGACAGCCCGCACGCGCTCGTCGTCGACGAACTCGACGACGCCGTTCGCTGCGAGCGCATCCAGCGGCGTCGACGCAAACGCCTGCTCAGCGGCCTCACGCGGCTCGTCGGAGCCGAGGAGGAAGAGTCGGATCAGCGTCGCGAGAGGTCGGTGTTCGGTGGGCGCTGACGAGGTAGCTCGCAGCGCAGGCCACCACACTCCCCCGCCGAGGGCTGCGTTGGCCTCGTCACCGAGAAGCGCGGCGACTCCGTCGGAGTTGTACTGCGCCGCACCCAAATCCGCTCCAATCGAGTCGACGACCGACGCGTCGTGGAGAGGAAGGCGCCCAGGCGTGGCGTCAGACATGCGTCACCGACCTTTCAATACTTCGTGGGGCAATGTCCAGCAGACCACACAGCTCCCACCGTGGCAGACGACACTCACATCAATTCGCCGAGAAGTCTGTACGCAGTCCGTAAAGTGCCCTAGCCTTCCGAGTGTCAGCCGAGACCTGATAGTGACCTTAGAGATTCATTAAGGTTATGCTAACCTCACGAAATGAGCCGATGTGCTAGCACCGTCGGTGGATGAGTGAGCAGGCGGCGGACACCATTTCGGTGACACATGAGAAGAGAGTGCTTCATGGTGCGTGGCGGGGGTCGGGACCACCCAGCGGCAGTAGGACGATCGAGAACCGGGACGAAATGGCTCGTCCGCGTCACCGCAGTCACGACGTTGTGTTCGGTGTTTGCCGCCGGCGCTACCGGTAATGGCACAGCCGCCGTGGTGGCAACGCAGGCCGCGCATCAGCAGCAGGTCGCAACGCAAGCGGCACAGATCAAGACGAAGCCGACAACGCGTCCCGCCGAGACCTACGACGAGCGACTCGACCGGATCGGCAAGTCGAAGCGATCACTGCTGGCAACGCCCAAGGAGAACCTGGGCAAGGAAACCAGTTGTGTCAGTGCTGAATTCACCTCCCTTGCAGTGGTCTACGACTCGCTCTTCGAGTCGATCCTCCCGTCACTTCCGCCTCAGCTGAAGCAGAACGCCTACGCCGCACGTGCACAGGCACATCGCGACATGGACCAGATGAACGTGTCGACGCTGGCGATCTCCGACAACCCACTGGCCCTCGGCGCCGACTCCGACGACCCGGCCACCAAGTACCGCACCCCGATCTCCCAGTGGATCGTGGTGCAGCTCTTGAAGGTTCGCGACGGAAAGCAGAACGATGCGATCCCGGTCAGCCGCATTACGCTGATGCAGGCCGTGGAGACGGCATGGCTGTATTTGTTCACGACCGTCGTGGCCCCGGCGCGGGTGCTGTCGCAGATCGCGCCGATCCAGGGCAGTCCGTTTGAGGGAACCCAGCTGTCGGCACTCTCGGATTTCATCACCTGGAGGAGCATCCTGCAGATCGGCGTCTCCGCCAGCGCGCTCGGTGCCCAGTACACCTACCAGGCGATCGCCAGCTCGATGATCAACCAGTGCGTCGCGCGGGTCACGAAGGAGCAGAAGGACGACGCCGGTCGGCCCAGCGAGACCGTGCGTTACAACATCCCGATCCCGGCCATCGTGCAGGACATCGCCGATCAACTCGCACTCGCAGACAACAAGACGTGCGCTCCGGTCGGTTCACTTCCGTTGTCGCGCATCGTGACTCGCACCTCTGACTACGCGCAGACGATGGTCACCACCGAGGCGCAGAAGCGCAACATTCGTAACGAGACCAAACGCATTCTTTCGACGATGCGCTCGACCCCGATTCCGCACAACCTGATCCCCGCCGATCCCGCGGACTTCAACACGGCCGAATCGATCGCGTCCTACATCGGCACGATCATCCCTTACGTCGGCGGCGCACCCCTCGATATCGCGTTGGGCCTCGGACACAACATCGGCCAGGGCGACAACCTCGCGGCGACGGTACCGCTCGCAGACCTCACCGTGACCAAGGGAATGACCGCCGCGTATTACTCGCTCTACCTGTCGCTGTACTTGTTCAGCACGGCAGGCGGACTGGTGGAATCTGCGGGCCTTGGGGCTGCAGGTATCACGGGTCTTCCGATCACCCCGGTCCGCCTGCTCAACGCGGCCGGTTCGGCAGCCATCACGTACGGACTCGTCAACTACCACAACGTGATCCGGTCGATGTGCCTGCGCGAGGACGACACCACAGGAGCCGGTCTCGGAGCCGAGCAGAACAAGAAGTTGCGCGACGCCAAGGACGGCGTGCGCACCGAGAAGGCGGCCGACGAGAAGGCGCTCGCGCCCGCCGCACCGACCACGTCAGCGCGCGTGCCCGCCGGTGAGGATCGACGTCGCACCGCGACACCGTCGACCACATCGAAGAAGCCCGCCATCACACCGGTGCCCGGCCTGCCCTTCACGATTCCGGCTGCTGGCTGATAGCCGAACGCAATTGGCGGCGGTTGCTGTCGGTCTCGGGTTTGGTGACTCACAGCAACCGCAGGTGGTCGTGCACGTAGGGTAACGCTTGTGCGGTTCGGTGCGCGCAGGCAGAATCCGACCACCTCGCTACGGCGCGGCCCTGGTCCGTCGCATCCTGTCAACGCACGGCCGCTGGTCGGTCTGACGTCGCTGCAACCGTGGGTCTACGACCTCACTGTGCGCCTCGAATCCGAGGTGGTTGCCGGGCTCGACGGCTGCGATCTCGTCGGGCGCGTCGTCGGAGAAGACGACGAGCTGACCTACGCCATCCATGCTGTCTTCGACCCTGACGAGCACGACGTGCGGGACTCGTACGCTGCGACGGCAGCAGCCCTCGATCTCCACTTCGACGACGGCCACACACTCTCCGAGAGGACGGTGCTCGACCAGCACGGCGTCGAACTCGATCCGCGCAGTCAGTACCTTTCTCGGACTATCGCGGTGGATCAATGGACTCTGAAACGAGTGCGACTCACCGGATGCGCGGGGCTGAGGATCGTCGGGGTGGCGCTCCGGTTGGCTCCACCCCCGCGAATCACCAAGAGTCACAAGCAACGTCGGCTCAGGGGCTTTGTCGACGAGATGTGCCTGCGTCCGTGCAGCGCGCCTCCCCCGGAGCGTATTCACCACGTACGCACCACACGCGGAACGCACTCCAGCGACCGCTTCTCACGCGGCAACTGCGCACCGCTGGTCGCTCCCCCACACGGATCGGTGTTCGGTCTGCCGATGACCGACGCGGGCAATCGAGGGTGGCCGTACTCGTACCACGAGGCCAACGACGCCGAGAATCGTTCGCACCTCAACGCTTTCGCGACCTCGCACATCCCGAGTCCCTGGATGGGTGATCGTGGTGTGCTCCAATTCTTTCCCAGTGCACTTTCCCAGCCCTCGCTCGATCGCGGCGAACGTGCGCTCGAGTTCTCACACCACCACGAATCTGATCGTCCGGACCGCTACGCCGTGCCGCTCGGCGGCGGCTCTGCCGCCGGCGGTGTCGACGCCGAACTCACCGCGGGCACCTGGTCGGTGTGGCTGCGGATTGGCTTTCCCTCCGACGTCGGGTCACTGATCTTCGATCAGCTCGACGGGCGCGGATCGCTGGTGTTGTCCGACGCCTCACGGGGTGTGATCACCGGATTCGTCGATGGCCCAGGCGGTTTGGTCGATGTGCCACGCATGTACTTCGCCGCACGCGTCGATGTTCCCGTCACGGCAACACGCCACGCACCCGGTCGCCACGAACGCAGCGCGGTGCTCGGAGCGGTCACGCTCGACGTCGCGCAGCGTCGAAGCGCGGTGCTCGCCATCGGGACGTCGTTCATCGGTGTCGATCAGGCAGCCCGCAACCTCGACTACGACATCTGGCTTGCGGGAGGCGGTTTCGATGCGATCTGGTCACGAAGCCGCGCCGCTTGGGACGCTGTCCTCGGTCGGCTCGACATCCGTGGTGCGAGCGATGACCAGCTCGTCACCGCATATTCCAGTCTCCATCGAGTTCACCTCTACCCCACCATCGCCCATGAGAACGTCGGGACCCCCGAGCGTCCGCGGTGGGCATATGCAGACCCGTTCGTTCCGCCCGTCGACGACGCACCGACGCGGACGGCGCGTCCCGTTGTCGACGGCAAGCTCAGCGTGACCGACGGCTTCTGGGACTCCTATCGTGCGAGCTGGCCACTACGTACCCTCGTGTGGCCAACGGAGACAGGCGAATTGGTTGACGGCTTCGTCGAACACTTTCGACGGAGTGGTTGGACGAGCAGATGGTCGGCGCCGGGGCCCGCCGACATCATGACCGGCACGAGCAGCGACGCGGTATTCGCCGACGCCGCGCTCGCCGACCTGCCGGGACTCGATCTAGAGAATGCCTACGACGCCTGCCTACGCAACGCGACCACCCCGTCGTCGAATCCCCGCGTGGGCCGAAAGGGTATGTCGCGCTCACTGTTCCAGGGATTCACCGACACCGACACGGCCGAGGGAATGAGCTGGACGGTCGACGCCGCGATCAACGACGCAGCCATAGCAACCTTCTCACGCATACTCGCACAACGCTTCCCATCTCATCCTCGGAGTGAGGAGTTCCGCACCAACGCGCTGTGGTTCGACGCACGAGCCGCGTCGTACGCCACCGTCTTCGACGCCGAGACCGGCTTCTTCCGGGGGCGAGATCGCAGTGGGGACTTCCGCCCGCTCCGCGACTTCGACCCGCGTAGATGGGGCATCGACTACACCGAAACCAACGCCTGGGGAACAGCATTCACCGCACCCCACGACGGCGAGGGACTTGCGACGCTGCACGGAGGACGAGCCGCACTCGAGAAGAAGCTCGACGAGTTCTGCGCGACTCCCGAGACCGGCAGCGCCGACATGCGCGGGTCGTATCCCGTTGTGATCCACGAGATGCGAGAGGCTCGCGACACCCGCATGGGCATGCTCGCACTCTCCAACCAACCCGCACACCACATTCCGTTCATGTACGCCCACGCGTCCACGCCGGGCAGCTTCGCCCACGCGAAGACGCAGGCGCTGATTCGCGATGCCACGCAGCGACTGTTTCTCGGATCGGAGATCGGGCAGGGATATCCGGGCGACGAGGACAACGGCGAGATGTCGGCGTGGTACCTCTGGGCGGTCACGGGGCTCTATCCGCTGTCGATCGGCTCGGGCGAATACGTGATCACCGCGCCGACGTTCCCCTGGATCAGGTGGACGTTGGACAACGGCGCCACACTCACCGTCGACGCTCCCGCGGCGTCGTCGACGAATCGCTACATCGAGTCGGTGACCATCGACGGGCAGCCGTGGAGTCACATCACCGTGTCTCGGGAACGACTGATGCGGGGTGCACACATCACCATCGCGCTCGGCCCGGCGCCCACGACGTGGGCCGCGGGGACGGTTCCGGCGTCGACAACCCCAGAGGGCGCGGCTCCCCAACCACCCCGCGACCTGACGAGCCCGCAGGCCGCTCCGACGTGCGCCCGCGGTCCAGCAGACTCAACCGCCGTCTTCGACGACGATTCGTCGACGACGCCTCTACTCCTGCCGGCTGGCCACGCGGTCGGCTGGGCATTCGACGCCCCGACCCTCGTCGACCACTACACCGTCACCCCGCACTCGGCGGGCGAGCTGGGGTGGCTGATCGAGGTTCTCGACGACGCCGGCACGTGGATCCGCGTCGACGACCGGAGGGCTTCGTTCCGCTGGGACCGGCAGACCCGCATCTTCGCGCTGCCGACAGCGAGCACGACGTCGGAGATCCGACTGCGGACACTCGACGACGCCGAGCTTGCCCAGTTGGAGTTCTTGCGGCTTACCAGCGGCGATGCGACTCCTGAAGTCTTGATCAACTAGCCGCGGGTAACGAAGACCGCTCGATCCTGAGCGCTCTTACACACTCCGCACTTAGCCTCGATCCACCGATCGGCTTTTGCGGTGTGGTGAAAAGTGTTGAGCACGTTCGGCCTGGGTGGCGGGCATG